>NZ_JBEPRY010000004.1:0-412837 GCF_040548605.1 Bradyrhizobium sp. JR4.1 | reverse complement strand
CAAGAGGGCGCAGGGAAGGCCGGGTGCTGACCTCGCACCCGCGGTCCGCTGCGCGAAAAGCACACGCAGGAAAACCGCACAGCAGCATACAGGTGGTGCCAATCACTCGGCCTTCCCTGCGCGATGGTTGGACGGCTTATGCCGTGCTCTCCCGGGAGCCGAGTTCTCTTTGGCCTCCCTCGTCCCAACGAAAGTCACCGGCACCGCGCCGGTTGACGCAGATGCCGCATTCGCCAGGGCTTGACCGTAGCAACGACGGCCAGGACCACACGGTTTTGCCGTACGCACGGCTCGCCATTTCGCCGCAGTTTTTCCAGCCCTGTCGACAGAGCCGGAAACTTACAGACGAGACGAAGCCTAGCAGCGCCGCTCGTCGGAACGAAGCCTTGGGCTCACGGAGAGCAATCCGCCCTGCCCTTAGCCACTCGTACCCGAACGCTGCCGCGTCCACCGCAAGCCCGGCTCGCGAACGTGACGACCACAAGATCGCCCCTCAAGGATGAGCCGGGATGAGCGACACATACGCCAAAACCGAATTTCGGTAAAGTGGAATATTTTTGCGGCAAACGATTGACAGAGGAGCGACACAGGCGCGGTCCCGTAGCCCGGATGGAGCGCAAGCGTAATCCGGGAAGGTGCCAGACACCGCGCGAGCGGCCCCGGATCGCACTTGCGCTCCATCCGGGCACCGGGGCTTCGCCGTCCTACATCATCTGCTTTACGCAAAAAAACACCCGGCGGTTTCCCGCCGGGTGTTCGTTCATGTGTTTCGACAGATCTTACCAGTTGCGCTGAGCGCGGAGGATCATGGCGATCGAGTCCTGGTCCTTCAGTTCGTAAACCGCGGCCGGCTTAGCGGTAATAACGTTCGGGACGAGGCCAACCGTACCGGAGTACTTCTGGTCGAGGTGGGTCCAGGAGACGTCAGCCGAGAACGTCAGGTTCTTGACCGGGGTCCAGCGGGTGACGACACCGAGCTGGCCGATGGCGAAGTCCGGGTTACAACCCGTCACACCGGCCAGGCCGCCGAACACGCCGCCAGCACCGCCGGCGCCGCAGAGCGTGGTCTTGGCCAGCGTGCCGAACTGGGCCTGTGCGTAGGCACCGTACAGCGAGGAGTTCCAGTATGGATCCCAGTTGTGGGTGTAAGCGCCGCGGAAACCCCAGGTCTTGACGGTTTCCTGCGAACTGCCGGTCACGAACACCGTATCGGGAGCGCTGGCGAAGCCGATGCTGCCGTAAGAGCCAGCAATGCCCGAATTGCCGTACAGCGCGTAGCTGCTGCCCGACAGATTCTGGAAGTTGTAGCGGGTCGCACCGTCGGTGTAGACGCCCTGGATGTTGATCGTGTCACCCGCGCCGGTCGGGATGTTCTTGATCGACAGAGCGAGCTGAACCGCCCAACCCCATTTGTCGTCGGGGTGGCCGGTCGGCTCGGTCGCGCCGTAATAACCGACGTGGTTGTCATGCGCAGCCACCGACGCCTGGAACAGGCCCCAGGCCTGGTCGACACGGACCGTACCAACGAGGTTCGGCGAACGAGTGCCGCCGATCGCGTTGGTGCCGTACGAGCCGCCGATCATGCCGCCCGCGGTCGCGCCGGTCATGTTGACGTTTCCGGCCTGATAGTAGGCCGAGACGTCTTCAGCCGAGAACGACGCCGTGATGCCCTGACCGAAGTCGGCGGTGTAGGTGAACTGGTTGACACCAGTGACCGTGCCGCTGCCGCCGACGAGGTTGTCGGTGATGTTGCCGGGATAGTTGGTCCAGGGCGCATCGAACTGCGACACGGCCTTACCCATGGTGAAGCCGGCGAACTGAATGAAGGCGTAGTACACGCCGAGTGCGCCACCCGAGGTGTTGCCGTCGGTGCCGTTGACGTTGCCGCTACCATTCGAACCAACGAGGCCGGTGCCGGCAGCGTTGAGACCGAGCGTACCGCTGTACTGGGTTGCGCCCGTTGCCGACCCGGTCGGGGTATAGTTGCCGCTCGTCCAGGTGAAGACGCCGTCGAAGAAGGTGCGGACCACGCCGTATTCGGTCGCTGTGCGGGTGTCGATGTTGAGGTCTTCACGAGCGCGGAAGGTGTAGTAGTTCATCAGGCGGTTGCGAGCACCGGCAGTGCCGCCCTGGTTCGGATTGAAGTCCGAGTTGGTGTTGAAGTTCGCGTCAGCGCGCACGTAGCCGCCGAGCTTGATGCAGGTGTCGGTGCCCGGGATGTAGTAGAAGCCGGCGCCGTACAGCGAACAGATCTTCACGTATTCGACCGCCTTGGCCTTCACGGGAAGATCGGCTGCGAACGCCCCGGAGGCGGCCATCAGGCCGGCAGCCGAGCCGAGAAAGAGTGTCTTCGTCAACTTCATTAGTAAACCTCCAGGTCGGTTCAGGGGGCTCGGGTCCTCGGTGGACGCCGCTTTACCCTCTCAATTTCGATCAATTCAGATCCGCACGAAGGTCCGGACTGAAACGACAGCGAGGTGCCCCCCCTCCGTCGTGGCTTCACATATAGTTTATAAAAACAACTGCCTCAATTTATTGATTTGATGAATCGACAGTTCCGGCCGGGATGTGGCTTAAGAGCAACAGCGGCGGCTTTGGTAGCGAAGATTCCATATAAACAAACAAGAAAAGCCCTCAGGGGGCATCCCGAGGGCTTCTTGGAGGTCTCGCATCGCTGTCCATCGAGCGGGTCAAGAGCAGCGAAATAGAGTACGATAGTCGATAATAAAATTAATTGTTCTTTGCAAGCAATAATTTGTCCTGTGATTTCAGCTGCGCGGTATCTCCCTGTCGTCGGCGCGCGATTTTCGAGACGCTTCCAAGATATCCCATTAAAGATGGCTCATAGAACAAATGGGGAGGGAGCCACATGATCGAGAAGAAACTCGACAGGGCGATTACGGACTTTATCTGGAACGTCGTTGAAATTCATTCCCAGCTGGAGGACATCCACACCAGCTGGGCCGGACTGCTGGGCATTACCGAGCCGCAGTGGCTGATCCTGATGGCAATCACTGAACTGGACCAGGGGCGAGGTGTCGCCGGAATCGACATCGCAAACAAGCTGCGGGTCCACCCGGCCTTCGTGACCAACCAGACCAAGGCCCTCGAAAAGGGCGGCTTCCTATCGCGACGGCCGGCAGCAGACGACGCACGCTACGTCCTGATGTCGCTCACCGCAAAGGCGACCTCGGAGATCGAAAAGCTGTCCAAGAGAAAGCTTGCCTTGAACTCGACCATGTTCAACGAGCTCGACGAGAAGACCCTGGCGGATCTGAATGCCGCGCTCGCAACGATTGCGAAGAATGCCCGGTTGGCCGCACGGTTGCTGGCCATCGACGCCTCCTGACCCCCTGACCTCAGACGCGGAACGTGCGCCTCGATCAATCCCCAATCTCTTCTCGCCTTCCCAATCTCTTGCGCGGCTCAGAGGTAGGTCACAGAGCCCAGCTGGGGGGCAATTCCGAGTTTGCTGTCGAGCCATTCGAAAATGAAATCGTCCACCGCGATGAAATTCTCGACCTCGCCCAGGGGGTGCGGAATGCAGTTCGGCACGACGGTCGCGCAATCGGCTCCGGCCTGCCGATAGCCGGCTTGCAGTTCGAGAGCATCCTCCTCCCAAACCATTGAGCGGCTCCCGACGACCATCAGAAGTGGGCAAGGGATCCGACGCGACGGCGGCAACGAACCCGTTGAGGTCCCGTCACGGACCGTCTGCTCGACGCCGATCATCCAGCGCAGCGATGCCCGGCGCATGACCGGCGTCGCAATGCCGCCGTCGCCCACGACGGCAGCCATCCTGCGATCCAGGAGGGCAAGACGGGATGCGTGACTGGCGGCCGCCCCCTCGCCGTAGACCGCGATCTGCTGCGAATCGACGTCCGGACGCGCTTCCAGGTAATCCAGCCAGCATTGCAGAATATGCGCCGGCTTGAAGGGGCTGCGACCGGATGAATTGCCGGTATCAACGAGCAGGAGTGACATGTTCCGTCGCCCGGAGGCCGGCAACAGCCTGCTCATCATCGAGCCCAGGGTGATGTCCTCGTCGCTGACACAGATAACCGCGGGTGCGAAAGACCGATCGGGGAACGCCGGCAGAAAGTAGCCTGCAAGCGAGCCTTGATCAAAGCAGTCGATCTCCACGCGCTCGATCGCCGAACCGGCGTCCTCCTCGAAGCCCCTCAGGCTGAGTCCGACCTTGTCTACGAGGTCGGTACTCCCGGGATCTCCGGGCCAAGACAGGTTCCTCGCGACTTCAAGGGCCGTCAGCGAGCACAGCCACGCTTCCCGCGCGATCTGAGCTGAACCGGCTGCGCGCACCGATTCGGCGAAGATCCGGTACTCGCCTGAGATCCTCAACCAGTCCGAAATCCACCGATGCCTGTGCGCCTCGCGCACGAGTTCGGCGACGGACAAGCTTTCGAAAAAATCGGACGCGCGTTTCCGCAAGCACGCCAGGCTTCGACCGGCGCCGTCGCACGTGCCGTGAGGCCAATGATCATGTTCCATGACAGTCCCCGAACGGCGCGTCGACGGTTGCTTGGACTCGGCGCAGCGCTGTTAGCGCAACGCCCTGCATGTCTGCTCGATGCGATATCACGCGTGCGTGATCGCGCTTGCGTCTGCCGCCCCGATGATCATTCCGCTTTCCCTTCGCGGGCGGGGGCACTGGACCAGACGGACTACAGTCCGAACGAACCGGTCGCAAAGCAAGTCTCACGCCGACTCCAACTCAATCGTCACGTCTCAGCTCCGTTGCTGATACACAGTTTAGGCCCCGCACCACTCTGCCATTTTTTGCTGTTCCGCGTTTGCAGTTTTTTGTTGCGGTGGACGACTAAAATTGGAGCTCATTTAACGAGGGAGAAGGCATCGCCTGTGTCGGCTTCCATCATGAATTCCTGATGACGCCGATCCGCCGTGCCACCAATCACGCCAGCGACAAAAGATGCGGCGGGTTGCCGCCTGATCGATGCCGACGCCCTTCGCCACGGGACTTTCCCGCGGTCGACGTCGCAGGAAAACCCGCGCGACGAAATCCTCGATGTCGCTCATCCGCACCCGGCGCGCGAGACGTGACGAGGTATGATCGCGTTCTGGGCGAGCCCGGGCGATTGAGGCGTGCAACATTTCTTACTTCGGTAAGCCAGTTATTTGAGCAACTCATGGACATGCAGAACCCGTCGCCGGTGAGGCGCCGTCGCGCTTTCGGCGTCAAGCAACACGCCGGGCCGCCTGCTGAGCCTTCCGTGCCTTGTATCCATTATCCCAGTTGCCATCCCCACGCACTTTGCCTTACATGCCGGCCAAACTCGCCCGCGGATGACGGCCGGGGCTCAAAAATCGCACAAATTGTCAAAGGGACGAGACATGGCGCGTAACATCCTGATTCTCGGGGCTTCCTACGGCTCCCTGCTGGGCACGAAGCTGCTGATGGCGGGGCACAACGTGACCCTGGTCTGCCGCGCCAAGACCGCGGAGTTGATCAACCGCGAGGGTACCGAAGTGCGCATCAAGTTGCGCGACGAGGCGGTTCACCGCGCCATCTTCTCGCGCGACCTGTCCGGCAAGCTCGACGCCGTGACGCCGGCCAATGTGGACTTGTCCCGTTACGACATGGTCGGCCTTGCGATGCAGGAGCCGCAATACACCAACCACACGGTGCGCGTTCTCATGGTCAGGATCGCCGCGGCGAAGCTGCCGTGCCTGTCGATCATGAACATGCCGCCGCTGCCCTATCTGAAGCGGATCCCCTCGCTCGCAGACATGGATCTCGAGGAGGCCTACACCAATGCGCAGGTGTGGGAGCGCTTCGAGCCCGGGCTGGTGACCCTGTGCTCGCCCGACCCGCAGGCGTTCCGTCCGCCGGAAGAGGCTGCGAACGTGCTTCACGTCGGTCTGCCCACGAATTTCAAGGCATCCGTGTTCGCCGACGAGAAGCACAACAAGGTGCTGCGCGAGCTCGAAGCCGACATCGACGCGGTGACCCTGGACGGCCACGACGTGCCGGTGAAGCTGAAGGTGTTCGATTCTCTGTTCGTGCCGCTAGCGAAATGGTCGATGCTGCTGACCGGCAACTACCGCTGCATCACGCCGCACGAGCCGCAGTCGATCCGTGACGCCGTGCACGGCGATCTCGCGCGCTCGCAGACGATCTACGAGCATGTCGACGCCATCGCGCGGCGTCTCGGCGCCGATCCGCAGGACCAGGTGCCGTTCGCGAAGTACGCCAAGGCTGCCGAGAGCCTGCTGAAGCCGTCGTCGGCCGCACGCGCGGTGGCCGGCGGCGCGCCCTTCATCGAGCGCGTCGATCTCTTGGTGAAGCTGATCTCGCATCAGCTCGGCGCGCCCAATGCAGAGATCGACCGCACGGTCGAGACCGTGGACCTGAAGCTCAACGAGAAGATCGTGCAGGGCGGATCGGGCGCGCTGTAACGGGCGCTTCCATTCGCGATCGGACGCGTCGGCGCTTACGCTCCCAAGACACCGGGGCTGAGCGTCGCGCCTGGGGCTGCCACCATGCTCTCACGCAAATGATCGCGCGCGGCACTGTTCCTGGTGTGACGCAAACTCAACAGGAGTGATCGCGAGTCATCGATCACGCGATCGTGTCGCTTTCAGTTCCCTCCTGCTTTTACCGCAAATATCACGCCTGAATGACACAGAGCCCATGTGGCTCGTCATTTCTAGACGTGGCGCAGCGTGAAAATGCGGCATTTCCGCTCGAACTGAACCAAAGCGCACAATCCTTGTCCGCCGCGCGCTCGAACGAGGTCGCACGCTTCGGACGAGATCCTTCATTTGCGCAAACGCCGCATGCGCGCGCGCCAGGCTCGCCGTCTTGTCTGGCGGATGTGCCTGAGTAACATAGCTTTGCAAGACAGTCTTTTACGGCTTTTCCAGACACGGTTTGCAGTCCCCGCGTTCGGATCCAGACAAGAAAAATCGAAGAAAAAGAAGCAATGGACCAGGCGATGCTGAGCGTCGTCCGCGCAGTAGAGGCAGGCGCGACGACGATGAAGGGCGTGATCGACGCCACCGGACTGTCCCGTCTCAAAATCGAACGTGCGTTGAACGCGCTGGAGAAGCAGAAGCTGCTGGTCCGCGACGGCCAGGGTTTTCGCGGAACCGGCCCGACCAGGACAGCCCAGCCTGCCCGACAATGCGGCTCGTGCAATGCCTGCTGCGACATCCTCGAAGTCGCCGCCGTCGACAAGCCGGTGAACCAGCTGTGCAAGCATTGGCAGACGGGCACGGGTTGCACCATCTACGAGCGCCGTCCCCAGATGTGCCGTTCATTCGTCTGCGCCTGGCTGCAAGGCCATCTCGACGACCACTGGTTTCCCGCGAAGTCGGGCATCATCGTGCATTTCAGCCAGGACGCCGTCAACGTCACCGTCGATGATCATTGCCCTGATCGCTGGCGCGAGGAGCCCTATTTCAGCAAGCTCGCCGAATGGTCGCTGAACGGCATCAAGCGAATCGGAAATCGCGGCTACGCGACGCTCGTCGTCTCCGGCGCCGACCGGTTCCTGCTGCTCGGGCGCACCGTCGTTCCCGAGCCAACGCTGTTCGGCACCGCGTTCATGCCGCTCACCGCCGACACATTTCGATTCTGGCGGGCGACATCCCCGGAGCATCTGCAGCGGCTGCACGAGCGTATCGCCGAGATCGAGCGGATCAGGCAGGAATTCGGCTCCTGCGCCATTCCTTCCGATGAGGACGACGATCCGCAAGCGCCCTATCGGCCCGCACTTCTACGGCAATCGAATCACGCCTGAACTCCGCCGTGGGCAACAACGCATGATTTCCGCCATGGTGCTCGACGCGCCGCGACCGGGTTGTTAAGTCCTTGTTCGCGAATGATAGGACTTGAGTCGGGCATGACGGTTGCAATCGAGATGGGGCAGACCACGGCGGGCGCTGTGGCCGCCATGGACCTCGAGGAACTGCTGGCGACCCGCCTCCTGGTGCAGGGCAATTCGGGCTCCGGCAAATCGCATTTGCTGCGACGGTTGCTGGAGCAGAGCGCACCCTGGGTGCAGCAGGCCATCATCGATCCCGAAGGCGATTTCGTCTCGCTGGCGGAGCATTTCGGCCATCTCGTGATCGAGGCCGAGGATCACACCGAACGCGGCCTTCAGGTTGCCGGCGAGCGCGCACGGCTGCATCGCGTCTCCACCGTGCTCAATCTCGAAGGGCTCGACGCCGAAAACCAGATGCGCCGCGCCGCGGCCTTCCTCGGCGGGCTGTTCGATGTGGACCGCGACCATTGGTATCCGATGCTGGTGGTCGTCGACGAGGCGCAGCTGTTTGCGCCTGCAGTCGCGGGCGAAGTCTCGGACGAAGCGCGAAAGCTTTCGCTTGGCGCGATGACCAACCTGATGTGCCGCGGCCGCAAGCGCGGGCTCGCCGGGATCATCGCGACCCAGCGGCTGGCAAAGCTCGCCAAGAACGTCGCGGCGGAAGCGTCCAACTTCCTGATGGGCCGCACCTTCCTCGACATCGACATGGCGCGCGCCGCCGACCTGCTCGGCATGGAGCGGCGACAGGCCGAATCGTTTCGCGATCTCGAACGCGGACAATTCATGGCGCTCGGCCCCGCGTTGTCGCGACGTCCCCTGCGTTTGAATATCGGCGCGACCGAAACCCAGCCGCGCAATTCCACGCCGCGGCTGATGCCGATGCCCGAAGCCGCACTCGAAAACATGCGCGCCGTGATCCTGGCCGCGCCGCCCCCCGATGCCAGCCGGCCGCAGCGCCGGCCCGCGCCCGATCTGCTCGAGCAGCTCCGCGCCGCGAAGGCTGCGGCACCGGAGATCGGGCCCGAAATGATCGAGGTTCCGGTCAGCGCCGAGGAGCTCGCCGAACGGCGCGAGCGCGTGGATCGGACCCTTCGTGCCGTGCTCGCCGCGCCCGACGCCGGTTTCCGCGCGGTAGGCGTGCTGTACCAGGAGTTCGTGGTCCGCTGCCGCATCGAGGGCCTCGGCTCGGCGGTGCCCGACCTCACCGAATTCCGCCGCATGCTGACGCGCGCACGCGCCGGGCTCGGCGCCGAGCATGCCGAGGACGACGCTTGGCAGGATGTGTCGCTCCGCGCCTCGATCCTTCCCGACGACATGCAGGGCGTGTTCATGATGATCGCGCGCGCGGCGAAAGAAGGCTGGCCGTGTCCCGGCGACGCCGCCATCGCCCGCGCCTACGGCTCGCACTCGCTGCGCCGGGCGCAGCGCCTGCTCGGCTACATGGAAGAGCAGGGTCTGATCGTCTGCCAGCTCGACGGCGCCGGCCGCCGGATCGTGACGCTGGTGGAATTGGCCTGGGCCACCGCGCCGGGCGATCCCAATGCTGATGATTTACCCGCGGAGCAGGCTCCGAGCGCGGCTTCGGCTTGAGCCAGCGGATTGTCGATCAGGCCGCTTCGGTGACATCGGCGCCGATCAGCGCATCGGCCGCGCGCCGCCGCTCAACTGCAAACATGCGCCGATAGAGCACGACTGAGACGAGCCAGGCGACCGCGAACAGCGCGACCACGGCGAAGCCGACATTGGCGAGCGAGTCGTTGAGCGCGTCGACCAGTGCCCACGCGCCGCCGGACAGGCCGAGCCGGTCCGCGATCAGCCCGAGCGCCTCGATTCCCCCGATCAACAGCGCCACCGCCACGGAAGCTCCTGTGATCGTGAGGTTGTACCAGAGCTTTCGCAGCGGATCGACGAAGGCCCAGCGATAGGCGCTCACCATCAGTGTCGAATCGGCGGTATCGACCAGCGCCATGCCCGACGCGAACAGCGCGGGGAAAACGAGAACATCGGCAAACGAAGCGCCGCGCGCGGCTTCGCTGGCGGAGATGCTGAGCAGACCGATTTCGGTTGCGGTGTCGAAGCCGAGCCCAAACAAAAAGCCGAGCGGATACATGTGCCAGGGTTTTGTCACTAGGCGGAACATCGGGCCGAGCAGCCGCGCCAGGAGACCGCGACTGGCGAGCAGGGCGTCGAGGCCCTCGGCGTCGTGAATGCCCTGCTCCCGTGCGGCGCGAAACGTCCGCCACAGGCCGGCGAAGATGACGAGATTGATGGCCGCGATCACCAGCAGGAACAGCGCCGAGACCGACGTGCCGATGAAGCCGCCGATCTCCTTGAGCAGGCTGTCGCCACCGAGGCTCACGACGCCGAGCGCGAGCAGCATGGTCGCCACCACGACGATCGTGGAATGGCCGAGCGCGAAATACAGACCGACGCTACGTGGCGTGCCGCCTGCCTGCATCTGCTTGCGCACGACATTGTCGATGGCCGCGATATGGTCGGCATCGACGGCATGGCGCAGGCCGAACACCCAGGCGAGCAGCGCGGTCGCCATCACCGTCGGCCGGTCACCGAACGCCGCGAAGGCCCAGGCCCACGCCCCGATGTTGGCCGCGATCAACCCGCCGAACAGCAGCACCATCCCGGGCTCGACCGCCCGCAAAGATAATCTCGTCACGTCAATCATTCGGTCCACTGCGCACGCCCATCGCACGAGCGGTATGATCTTTTCATAAGGTGGTCATACTGGCCAGACTCGACTTCCACCCGATGATCGCATATGCGGATTTGCGGGAGGGAGGAGACGACAGCGGACCCCTTACGCGGCCTCGGAGCCGCCGAGATAGGCATCGCGGATGCGGGGATCGTCCTTCAGCGCGCGGGCGGAGCCGGAGAGAACGATCTTGCCGGTCTGGAGCACATAGGCCTCGTGCGCGATCTCGAGCGCGAGGCTGGCGTTCTGCTCGACCATGAAGACCGAGACGCCCTCCTGGTTGATGGTGCGGATCAGCTCCAGCACGCGGTCCACGTAAAGCGGCGACAGGCCCATGGTCGGCTCGTCCATCACGATCATCCTGGGACGGCTCATCAGCGCGCGCGCCATCGCGACCATCTGCTGCTCGCCGCCCGAGAGCGAGCCGGCGCGCTGCGACAGCCGCTGGCCGAGCTTCGGGAACAGCGTGAGCATCTTGTCGAGATCCTGCGCGATCGCCTCGCGGTCGTTGCGCACGAACGCACCCATCAGGATGTTCTCGCGCACGCTCATGTCGGCGAACAGCCGTCGCGCCTCCGGCACCGAGGCGATGCCGCGGCGGACGATCTGCGGCGTGGTAAGTCCGAGCAGCGAGGCACCGTCGAAAGTCACCTCGCCCGAGCGCGGCTTCACCAGGCCCAAAATGATCTTCATCGTGGTCGATTTGCCGCTGGCATTGCCGCCGAGCAGGCAGACGATGTGGCCGCGCGGAACTGATATCGACAGGTCGAAATGCACCTGGGCCTGACCGTAGAAGGTGTTGACGTCGGTGAGCGTCAGCAGCGCATCGGGAGGCGGGTTCGTCATGCAGCGCTCTCCTGCTTCGTCGTCAGGCCGTGGCCGAGATAGGCCTCGATCACCTTGGGATCGCCGCGCACCTGTTCACCCGGGCCTTCCGCGATTTTCTTGCCCTCGTCCATGACGATGACGCGATCGGAGAGGCGCATCACCATTTCGAGCTTGTGCTCGATCAGCAAGATCGTCAGCCCTTCGGCTTTCAGCTCGGCGACGAGCCCCTGCATCTCCGTGGTTTCGGTTGGATTCATGCCGGCGGTCGGCTCGTCGAGCAGCAGCAGGCGCGGCCTCAAGGCGAGCGCACGGGCGATCTCGACGCGGCGGCGGTTGGCGTAAGAGAGACTGTAGGCGGGCTGGTCGATGCGCGGCAGCAGCCGCTCACCGAAGCGCGCGAGAATGACCTTCACCTCCTCGCGCAGCCGCTCCTCCTCGGCCTTGACGCTGGCGGGGCGCAGCAGCGCCAGACCCAGTTCCAGCAGCGGGCCGATCAGCGGCACGGCCGGCTTGACGGCACGCAGCCGCGTATGGGCGCCGATCAAGACGTTGTCCATGACGCTGAGATTGCCAAACACGCGACCGAGCTGGAACGTGCGCGCGATGCCTTCGGCAGCGAGCCGTTCCGGCGAGAGACCCGTGATGTCCTGACCTTCGAAGCGAACCGTCCCGGCGTCCGGCAGGTCAAGCCCGGTCACCAGATTGAACAGCGTCGTCTTGCCTGCCCCGTTCGGGCCGATGATGCTGATCAATTCGCCTTTGGCGAGATCGAGATCGATGGCGTCGACGGCGGTGAGGCCGCCGAAACGCCGCGTCAGACTGCGCAGGGACAGCATGGTCGTGCTCATCACATCGTCCCCAACAGGCCCTGCGGCCTGAACCGCACGAGCAGCAGCAGCACGATGCCGTAGATCAGGATGCGATACTCCGCCGCAATGCGGAACACTTCCGGCAGCCCGACCAGCGCGACCGCCCCGAGGATGGCGCCGACGACATTGCCGAGGCCGCCGAGGATCACCACAGTCAGCGCCAGGATGGATTGCTGCGTGTTGAAGGTCTCGTGGTTGATGTAGGAATAGAGGTGCGCGGCGATGCCGCCGCTGACGCCGGCGGCAAAGCCGCCGAAGATGAAGGCGAGCGATTTGTAGCGATTCAGGCTGAGCCCATAGGCGCGCGCGGCGATGTCGTCGTCGCGGATGGCGCGAAAACTGCGGCCGAGATGCGAGCCGAGCAGGCGTCCCTGCAGCAGCGCCAGCACGACCATCACGATGAAGCTGAACCAGTAGATCGAAATCGGGCTGACCAGCTCATAGCCAAACAGCGACAGCGGCGGAATGCCGGAGATGCCGATCGGCCCGCGCGTGACGCTCTCCCAGTTCAGGATCACGAGCGAGACGATCTCGCCGATCGCGAGCGTCGCGATCGACACATAATGCCCGCGCAGCCGGAACGACGGCGAGATCAGCGCCGTGCCCAGCGCCGCACTCATCAGGCCGCCGCCGATGATGGCAAGGCCAACCGGGACGGCGAACGTGAGCGACAGCAGCGCGGAGGTGTAGGCGCCGATCGCGAGCAGCGCGGCGTGCCCGAGCGAAACCTGGCCGATCGTGCCTGCCACCAGGGTGAGGCTCAGCGCGAGCATGCCGAGCAGCCAGGCGTTGATCAGGGTCTGGAGCACGTAGAACGACACCGGCAACAGCGGCAGGATCGTGAAGACGGCGGTCGCGATCAGCAGAGCCCAGCGCGGAATACGCACCGGGCGGCTCGGCGCAATGAAAGTGCCGGTGAGCGGCTCGGGCGGCGCCTGCCGTGCGCTGGCGAACAGACCGTTCGGGCGCAGCACGAGCACCACGACCAGCAGCAGGAATGCGAACAGATTGCGGTAGCTGGTGCCGAACACGGCGACGCCATAGCTCTCGACCAGTCCGAGCAGCAGGCTGCCGATCACCGCGCCCGGCACGTTGCCGGCGCCGCCGACGACTTCGGCAACGACGCCCTTGAGCGTCGCCTGCAGGCTCATCGCGGTGTCGATCTGGTTGTAATACATGCCGACCAGCAGGCCGGAAACGCCGCCGAGCGCAGCCGCAATGCCGAACACGGCCTGATTGACGCGGTTGACGTCGACGCCCATCTGCATCGCGGCATCGCGATCCTGCGCGGTGGCACGCACGGCCCAGCCGAGCTTGCTGTAGCGCAGGAACACGAACAGCAGCAACGCGCTGGTGAGGCCGACACCGGCGATGAGCAGATCGAGCGGCCCGATCGTGCCGCCGCCGATCTGGAAGCGGACATCCAGCAACTGGCTCGGCAGCGCACGCGGATTGGGCGAGAAGGTCAGCATCACGAGCTGATCGAGCACGAAGCTGATGCCGATCGTCGCCAGCAGCGGTGCGATGCGCACCGAGTTCTGCAGCGGACGCAGGCCGAACCGTTCGATGATCAGGCCGACCAGCGCTGCCGTCACCGCGACCACGATGATGGTGAGCGGCAGCGGCGTATGCAGCTGCACCACCGCGACCCAGCCGATATAGGCGCCGACGAGGTAGATCGACCCTTGCGCAAAGTTGATCAGCCGGCTGACGCCGAAAATCAGCGCGAGCCCGACCGCAACGAGGGCGTAGACGTTACCGACGATCAGCCCGTTGATCGTGTAGTCGAGCCAGGAAGACACGCAGAAAATCCCCTCAGGTCGGCTTGCCGTCCCAGAGCGCGAACTGGCCCTTGCGTACGACGAGCTCGGCATTCATGGCGCCCTTGACGCGCCGGCTCTCGACGTCGAACGTCGCTTTGCCGAAGATCACGCTCGAGACGTCCTTCACTTTCGTGAAGGCGTCGCGGATCGCACGCCGGTCGGTGCCGCCGATCTTCACCACGGCGGCGGCCATGTTCATCGCGTCATAGGCGTAAGCGTTGAACGCGTCGGGCTCCACCCCGTTGTACTTCTTCTTGAAGCCCGCGATGAACGTCTGCACCTCGGGGCGCGGGTCTTCCGGGAAGTAGCGCGTGCCGACATGGACGTCCTCGACGGCCTCGCCGCCGAGCTCCAGGAATTTCGGCGAGTAGACCGAGCTCGCGGCGCAGATCACCTGCTTCAGCCCGACCTGGCGTGCCTGCCGCGCGATCAGCGCACCGTCGGAATAATAGGAGATCAGGATCAGCCCGTCCGGATTGGCGTCGCGGACCCGCACCAGCGTGGAGCGGAAGTCGCGCTCCTCCGCAATGTAGCCTTCGGTGACGGCGATTTCGGCGCCGTGTTCTTTCGCGGCCTTGACGAAATAGTCTCGGCTGGTGCGGCCCCAATCGGTGTTGAGGTGCAGCACGGCGAGCTTCTTCAGGCCGAGACGCTTCACGGCATAAGCCGCCAGCAGCGGCTGCTCGTCAGCCTGGCTGACCGAGGTGCTCCACATGAAGTCGCCGCCCTTGGTGAAATCGGGATGCGAATTGGTGAACCCGAACTGCACCAGCCCGCCGCGCTGATAGATCGGCGAGGCCGCCATCGAGGCGGGGCTGGAGAAGTCGCCGAGCTCCATGACAATCCTGGGATCGGAGACGAACTTCTGGGCGATCGCCACCGACTGGCGCGGGTCGCTCTGGCTGTCTTCGAAGCTGTAGGCGAGCTTGCGGCCGTTGATGCCGCCCGCTGCCTGGATCTCGTCCAGCGCGAGATCAAAGCCCTGCTTCCACTGCGTGCCATATTGTGCGTTCGGCCCGGTCAACGGACCGCTGACGCCCAGCAAAATCGGTTCGGACGATTGCGCAAGCGCGGCGCGCGAGAAGGCTGCTCCCGCCATCATGGCGGCAAGCGAGCCCTTGACCAGGGTACGACGATCGATGTTGCTCATGGACGGCTCCATCCTGTCAGGTGTTGAAACAACCAGCAATTTCCATGCCGGTGAGATTGGCTATTTCGAGGGCTCGCCGAGCGACAGCATCAGCCGGTTCGCCCAGTTGAAGAACGACGCGCCGTTGATGACGTCGACGATCTCGGCATCGTCGAGACCGGCGCGGCGCAGCTCATCGATATTGTCGGGGCCGAACGCGATCGGCGTTGCGGCCAACGCCACCGAGGCCTTGACGACCGCATTCCAGCGCTCGTCGCCGAGATCGGCGCCGACGCCTTCGTCGAGCAGCCGCTGCACATCGTCGCGGCGCTTGGAATAAGTGCTGGCGAAACGCGCATGCACGGAGGCGCAGTAGATGCAGCCGTTGTAGCGCGAGGTCGCAGCCGCCGCCAGCTCGCGCTCGGCGCGCGGCAGGCCGTCGGCAACGTTGTAGAAGATGTCCTTGTCAGTCTTGGTGCGGGCTTCCAGCACCTCGGGATCGCGCACCAGCAGTCGAAAATATTCGGACTTGGAACGGGAGCGATCGACGAGGCCGGCGAAATGCCGCTCGGTCAGCTCGGCTTCGGGCAGCGGATCGATCCACGACACCCAGCCCAGTTCATCCTGGGTGAAGACGACGAGCGGATTGACATTGTTTGCAGCGCTCATGATGCAGCCTCCTTACGCGCCAGCCGCGGCGTTCGCGGTGCGCCCGAGCGAGGCACCGAGCACGCGCAGTCCGGTGACGACGCGCACCTGGAACGACAGGAACGCAACGAGCTGAGAGAACGTGACGATGCCGTTGTTCGACCAGCCGGCAGCGAGCAGCGCCTTCATGTTCGCTGCAGCCGCATCGCGCGGGCGGAACACCAGCAGATGCGCATGTTCGAACGCCGCAGCGAGCCGGGCGCCAAGCTCGGGCTTGCGCTCGGCGCTGACGCGATAGATCAGGCCGGCCTCGTTCTCGACCGACAGCGGGCCGTCCGGAAACGCACCGTAGGGGCCCGAGGTCTCGCCACGCGCGATTTCGACATCGACCGCTTCGACCAAGCGCGCGCCATTGGCGGTCGCAGCTAACTTCGCCCGATAGAAGCCGGCCATCGTGGGCTCGCGGTGAAGGCCGATCACGAAGAGCGCAACCGCGGCGCGCTCCACCAGCGAGACATCGCCGGCGTCGATCGGCTCGAACAGCGAGAGATAGCTCTTCTGCGCGTTGTCGCGCGCTTGCAGTCGACGCGAGCGAATGGCGTCGAGGGACGAACCCGGTTCGATCCCGGCGAGCGTGTCGATGATATCCTTCGTAGCCATCATTCAGCCTCGTACAATTCTCTGGTGTCGCAACTAGCCCGCCAGCGCCACATCCGCCGCCGTCCGGGTCCAGCCCAGCGCCGGCGCGACCTTCTCCGCGACCAGCTCGATCGAGCGCAAGATATGGGGATGCGGGGCATCGACCGAATGCGCCTGGAAGACGAGATCGGTCACCCGCTCCAGCGTGGCGTCGGCGCGGAGCGAAGCGATGACGTCGTCGGCCGCGCCGACATGGGTGTCGAACGCTGCGATCATCTCCTCGAGCGTCTCGCCCGGCTTGGTGTGGCCGCCCTTGAGGAATTGCGGCAGCGCGCGCCGCAGCCCGATATCGGCAAGGCGCATCGCCTCGGCGCGGTCGTCGGCGACGAAGATGGTGCGCGAGGCCATGATGCGGGGTTCGCGTCCCGGCGGCAGTGCTTCGAGATAGGCATCGATCACCGGATTCTGAATCTCGGCCAGCGTTGCCTTCGGCGCCTCCTTGGTTCGAGGCTGGGTGCGCGACAGCAACAGGCCATCACCCGCCTTGCCGGCACGCGCGCCGCCCGCGACAGAGAACGTCGCCTGCCAGATCCGGTTGTCCAATTGCGGCCGCTGCGGATAGAGCGTGTCGCCACCGTCGAGCGGCTTGCCGACCAACGCCGTGCGGACGATTTCCAGATTGCGCGCAAAGATCTCGTTGCGCTGGGCGCTGTCGAGGCCGAAGGCGGCAAAGGCCGAGGGATTGCCGCCGGTGCCGACACCGAGCTCGAAGCGACCATTGCAGAGCAGATCGAGCACCGCGGCATCCTCCGCCACCCTCACCGGATTCTCCAGCGGCAAGGTGACGATGCCGGTGCCGAGCCGGATGCGCGAGGTTTGGGCTGCGACGTAGCCGAGAAAGGTGAAGGGCGACGGGAGACCGCCCTCGCGCTCGTGGAAATGGTGCTGCGCGATCCATGCGGAATCCAGGCCCGCCTTCTCGGCGCGCACGATCTGCTCGGCCGCGAAGCGATATCGGTCGGCCGGCGGGGCCTCATCGAGAAGTCGCGTGAAAAACCCCAGGCGTTTCAGGTTGGCTAAGCGTTTCATACGACCCCTGCAAGGCGAGGATAGGCCCCGATGATGTCGGTTGCCGCAGCTCCAGACAAGCGGGCATTGCGCAGGGCTCGTACGCAAGGCTGCCCGCCGGGATCGCCCTGAGCTGAACTTTGGCTGGGCAGACTGCCTACCAGCTCGGCAGTACCGCGCCCTTGAATTTGGTCAGGACGAACTCCTTGACCTCCGCCGTGTGATAGCTGTCCACAAGGATCTTGACCCATGGCTTGTCCTTGTCGACCGTGCGAACGGCGATGAGATTGACGTAGGGCCCCTTCGGGTCCTCGCGCAGGATCGGATCCTTGACGGGATCGAGGCCCGCCTGGGTTGCATAATTGGTGTTGATCGCGGCGGCGTCGACATCGTCGAGCGCGCGCGGCGCCTGCGCCGCGTCGACCTCGACGAACTTCAGCTTCTTGGGATTCTCGGCGATATCAAGCACCGTCGGTTTGAAGCCCGTGCCGTCCTTCAGCTTGATCACGCCCTTGTCGCGCAGCAGCAGCAGCACGCGGCCGCCATTGGTCGGATCGTTCGGGATCGAGACCTTGCTGCCCTCGGGGATGTCGGCGAAGGCCTTGTGCTTCTTGGAATAGACGCCGATCGGGAAATTCACGGTCAGGCCGACGGCTTCGATCTTGTAGCCACGGTCCGCCTTCTGGTTGTCCAGATAAGGCTGGTTCTGGAACGAATTGGCCTGGATCTCGCCGGCCTCGAGCGCGGCGTTCGGCACGACGTAGTCGGAGAATTCGATGAGCTGGATGTCGAGACCCTGCTTGGCGGCGATCGGCTTCACGGCCTCGAAAATCTGGGCGTGCGGCCCCGGCGTCACGCCGATCTTGATGGTCTCGGCCGAGGCGCCCGCCGACCACGCGACGAGGACGGCAGAAAGGATCAAGGGGAGGCGAAACGACATCTTGGTCTCCATGATCTTGGTCTCCATGACTCAGCGGCAACGATTGGAACCGTATTCGCTTCTCTATGTGGCGAAATCAATGAAATGGAAATCCATATTGGATGCCGGCAGCGGCAGACACCTTCTCAATTCGATACCAATCGGGAAACGAATTCACAGAGATTAGGAATGCTCTGCGCAATCGTGACGGGCATCACGGCGCAACAACAGCCGGGGAGCGAAAATGGCGGCGAGATAGCAGCAGGCAATCCAGCCGGGATTTCGGTGCTGGTTGTCGGTGTTGCCAGCATCAGATGATCTGCGCCTACTCGGACCGCCAGGTCGACGGCGACAGCATGATCAGGACGCAGATCACGGCATAGGCGGCGAGCGATGCCGTCACCATGGTGGCGAGCCCCGCCATGCCGGCGCCGAAGCTTGCCACCGCGATCCAGCCGCCGCCGGCCGCGATCAGGATGCGCGCGACCGAAGACGCGAGCGGGCCGATGGCGCGGCCGGTGCCTTGCACGGCGAACGACGTCACGAAGCCGAAGCCGAGTGCGACGTAGGCCGGCGCGACGATGCGCAAGTAGGTCATGCCTTCGCCCACCACCTCGGCATCGTGACTGAAGAGATTGAGCCAGGCCGTCGGGAAGATCGCCACCAAAAGGCCGATCGTGCCGGTCATAACCATGCCGACAACGCCGCTGATCCAGCCAATGCGACGTGCCCGCGCCGTCTGTCCCGCGCCCATGTTGACGCCGACCATCGTTAGCGTCGCGGTGCTGATGCCGAACAGCAGCGGGATCATGATGTAGTCGAGCCGCGAGGCGATGCCGTAGCAGGCGAGCGCGGAGGTGCCGAACAGGCCGACCGCGCCGGTGACGAGAATGACGGTGAGATTGGTCAGCACCGCATTGAAGGCGGTGGGAATGCCGACCTTCAGCATGTCACCGAAGATTTTTGCGCGGAGCGGCACGATGTGCAGCTTGAGGCCGGTCGCGCCTGAGGCCATGTAGCGCAGCAGAAACAGCATCGCCGCGCCGTAATAGAGGCCGAAGGCGATGCCCGCGCCGCCGATGCCGAACCGCGGGATCGGTCCCAGACCGAAGATCAGCGCCGGCGACACCGGAATCGTCACGATCGCGCCGACCAGCGTCACCAGCGCGGGCACCTTGACATTGCCCGCGCCGCGTAGCGCCGCCGCCTGGAGATTGACGATCCAGACCGGGATGGCGCCGGCGAACAGACAGTTGGAATAGGTGGTGGCCGCAGCGAGGGCACCGTCGGCGCCGCCAAGGGCGCGGTAGAGATGCGGACCGCCGACGATGACGCCGAGCGTGAACACGCCGCCGGCAATCATCGCGAGCACCACGGCATGAAACAACGCGGCTTCGGCATCGTCGCGGCGGCCGGCACCGACCGCGCGCGCGACCGAGGAGGCAACGCCGCTGCCGAAGCCGCCATTCGACATCATGGTCATCAGCATGAAGATCGGGAACACGAGCGCCGCACCGGCCAGCGCATCGGTGCCGAGGAAGCCGACATAATAGGCTTCCGCGATGTTGACCGCGGTTTGCGCCACCAGGACGGTCACGGTCGGCAGCGCGAGCCGGAGCAGCGTCGGCAGGATCGGCGCCGTCAGCAGCGCTGCGCGCCGCTGCTCGGCCGCGCCTGGTGTTGATGCCGCCACTTGGCGGAGCGGAGCGGTGGCGCGAGCCACGATCTGCGGGGCGGACAAGGCCGGCGCGGCGGCATCCTCGACTGACATGGGTTCGATCCCTGGGGTCCCGAAGGGCCGCCGCCGATCGGCCGCCCATTGCATTATGTTCATAATGTATTATTATGATCATAATGCAATGGGCCCGGCCTCACGATTTTGTGGCGGGGGTCGCGCAGGAGGCGGGATTGGCGCGCTACGACAAGGGACACAGGGACACGACGCGGCGGCACATCATCGACGTCGCCTCTTCGCAGTTCCGCGAGAGCGGCATCGCCGCGGTCGGCCTCGCCGGCATCATGGCGGAAGCGGGCCTGACCAACGGCGCCTTCTACACGCATTTCGCTTCCAAGGAGGATCTGGTACGCGCGGTGCTGATCGACGCCCTGGAGCGGCGCGAGCAGAGGCACAAGGACAATCTTGCAAACGGCGTCGCGCTCGAGGAAACGATTCGCGACTACCTCTCCCCGCGCCATCGCGACCGCGCGGGCGCCGGTTGCCCGACCGCAGCACTTGTCGCCGAGATCGCGCGACATCCCAAGGCGACGCGCGATGCCTTCACCGGAAAGACGTCGGAGATCATCGCGCTGATGGCGGCGCAGATGCCGGAAGGCCCCGCTGCGGAGCGTCGACGACGCGCCATTTCGGTCTACGCAACCATGGTCGGCGCGCTGCAATTGTCGCGCGCGGTGAGCGACAGGCAATTGTCGGAGGAAATTCTCGAGAACGCGGTTGGAGCTGCGCTGGCGCTTGCGAATGGGCGGTTCCCCTAGCTCGCATTGGATCGCCGGCAGGGTCTCTCGGCCGGCGTTCCAGCTACCGCCCCTCGGCAGGCACGGCTGCCGTCCCTACGTTCGTCATTTCGCCGCAGGTTTTTCTCACCCTGTCGGCATTGCCGCCTCGCCCTCGATGAAACATGATGGGCCATGGCCGGTAACGACTTGGCTGTGAAGTGGGGATCATCCGATGAACGAGAACGAAATCCGCAAGTCCATCGCGCAGGTGAAGCAGGGGACGCTGTCGCGACGCTCGTTCATGCAGACGATGGCTGCGATCGGGATCGCAGCGCCGGTCGCGAGCCAGATCCTGGTCTGGAACGACATGGCGATGGCGGACGCCACGCTGCAATACAAGCCGACCAAGGCCGGCGGCGGCGGCCCGCTCAAGATCCTGCTCTGGCAGGCCCCGACGCTGCTCAATCCGCATTTCGCGCTCGGCACCAAGGACCAGATCGCCTCGCGCGTCTTCTTCGAGCCGCTCGCCGGCTGGGACAAGGAGGGCAACCTCGTCCCCTGCCTCGCGGCCGAAGCCCCGTCCAAGCAGAACGGCGGCCTTTCGCCGGACGGCCTGAGCGTGACCTGGAAACTGAAGCAGGGCGTGAGATGGCACGACGGCAAGCCCTTCACTGCCGACGATGTCGTCTTCACCTGGCAATACGCCTCGGATCTCGCGACCGCGGCGTACACCACGGGTTCCTACAAGGACATCACGGTCGAGAAGATCGACGACCACACCGTCAAGGTACTGTTCAAGGCGCCGACGCCGTTCTGGGCCGATCCCTTCGTCGGCTCGGTCGGTCCGATCCTGCCGAAGCATCATTTCGGCGATTATGTCGGCGCGAAGTCGCGCGAAGCGCCCGGCAATCTGAAGCCGGTCGGCACTGGTCCCTACAAATTCGTCGAGTTCAAGCCGGGCGACCTGATCCGGGCCGAACGCAATCCCGACTATCACGTCAAGAACCAGCCGCATTTCGACACGCTCGAAATCAAGGGCGGCGGCGATGCGGTGTCCGCGGCGCGCGCCGTGCTGCAGACCGGCGAATATGACTACGCCTGGAACATGCAAGTGGAGGAGGAGGTCCTCAAACGCATGGAGGCCAGCGGCAAGGGCAAGCTCGACGTCACGCCGTCAGGCAATGTCGAGTTCATCATCCTCAACACGACCGATCCGTGGACCGAGGTGGACGGCGAGCGCTCCAGCCCCAAGACCAAGCACCCGACGCTGTCCGATCCCGCCGTTCGCCGCGCGATGAACTTGCTGATCGACCGCGAGTCGATCCAGAAGTTCATTTACGGGCGCGGCGGCGTCGCCACCGCGAGCTTCGTCAACGCACCCAAACAGTTCAAGTCGGCCAAGCTGAAATACGAGTTCGACGTCGACAAGGCCAACAAGGTCCTGGATGACGCCGGCTGGGCAAAGGGCGCGGACGGCATCCGCGAGAAGGACGGCAAGAAGCTCAAATTCGTCTTCCAGACTTCGACCAATGCGCCGCGTCAGAAGACGCAGGCCATCATCAAGCAGGCCTGCCAGAAGGCCGGCATCGAGATCGAGATCAAGGCGGTCACGGCATCGGTGTTCTTCTCGTCCGACGTCGGCAACCCCGACACCTACTCGAAGTTCTATGCCGACATGGAGATGTACAACACGACGCAGCCGCAGCCCGACCCGGAGCGCTTCCTGAACCAATGCGTCTCCTGGGAGATTTCCAACAAGGACAACAAATGGCTCGGCCGCAACGTCTCGCGCTGGTCCGATCCCGAGGCCGACAAGGCCTACAAGGCCGCCCAGAACGAGCTCGATCCGGTCAAGCGGGCCGCGCTGCTGATCAAGGTCGACGAAATTTTTTGCGAGGCCAACGTGTTCCTGCCGCTTCTATCCCGCAACATCGTCAACGCAGGGGTCAACAATCTCATGGTCGACATGTCAGGCTGGGACGTCACGACCTGGAATCTGGCGAGTTGGTACCGCAGCTGACGCTTTCCAGCTCAATTGCCAGTTCAATCCTAGCGAGCTCAATCCCTGCCGGCGAATTGACGGTCGAGGTTTGACGCAGTGTCGGCGCTTCTCAGCCGCTTCATCAGCTCATCCCGCTCCTTGCCGTCGGGCAACGCCTCGGCCTTTTCGCGGATGGTCCTGGTGAACTCTGCAAGCCGCTCTTGAAGCGTGGTGGTTTGCTGAACGCGACGCCGCCTGTGCACGATCGGGTCTCCATGTCATGGCACCATGCGGTGCCTTTCCGCATGGCCGATGATAAGAGCGAGCGCAGCCATGTCTGCATCAAATGATATAGTTCAAGCCATTTGGTGCCGACGCCCTCTGTGCACATGTGAACAGTCGGAGCTGCCTTCAGCTGCCGGTCCGGAACGAAAATGACGGCTGTTACATTGACGCGGCGAGACAGCACGGACGCGCCATGGGCAAGATATTGATCAGCACTGCCGTCGTAAGCCTGGCGCTCATCATTGCCTTCGCGGTCTATGTCATCACTCTGTGAATTGCCGACAGCAGAAGCCAATGATGGTGCGGCTCGGACATCACCCGCGCGCGCAGCAATCGACCAACAGGTCCCAGATCCGCTGCGCCTCGGCCGGCTTGCGGGCTTCGAGCCCCTTCTCCGGGTCGGACTGCGAGTGGCCCGCCACCGGGTGCGTTTCACGCGGCACGATCCATCTCTGGGAGATCGGGTCGTACCATTTTCCGATCATCATTTCAGTCACGCCGATCGACTCACCGATTTGATCCCGGGCGGAGCTACGGCTCACGGGCTTCGTCCAATCCCATTCGCCGCGCCTCGCCCATTTTACAAATCGGCTTCTTGCCCGATCGTTCCTGCAACGGCTCAGCCAGGCCGCGCCGGATGAAGCGTACGGGGATGCCGCTCGTGCAGCAGTCGCGCGAGCTCTTCCCGCTCCGCTGGCCGTCCCTTCATGGCGGTCTCGAACAGCGCTTCCTGGATGTCGCGGGGCATGTCACCCCAGACGTCCATCGCCGCTCGTCCGAGCAGGCTCGCAAGATGATCCGCTCCATCGCTCATTCGGCTCTCCTGATCTGGTCACGGGAATGGAACAGCTGCAGCTGTGCGGCGTTCCAGTTCCATCATTGTCAAGGAGACGTCGTTTACGGGATTCTTCACCAAGGACATCAAATCGATGGAAGACCTGCTGCTGCACGGGCTGCAGGATATCTATTACGCGGAACAGCAGATCCTCAAGGCGCTGCCGAAGATGATCGAGAAGGCGACAAACAAGGACCTCGTCGCCGGTCGAGGCGTACTGGTGAAGACGTGCTGGGCGTGGCGGCCCTGCTCGCAGGGCTGCCACGTTCTCGTCGCACGTTCGGTCAGATGAACGGCTTGCCGCCGGTGACCGCCAGGGTCGCTCCCGATGTGTAGCTCGAGAGCGGATCGGCGAGCATGACATAGGCTGTCGCGAGTTCGGCCGGCTGGCCGGCCCGTTGCATCGGCACCTGCTTGCCGAAGTTCTTCACAGTGTCCTCCGCCATCGTCGACGGAATCAGCGGCGTCCAGATCGGACCCGGGGCGACCGCATTGACCCGAATGCCTTTGCTCGCCAGCATCTGGGCGAGCCCACCGGTAAAATTCTGAATGGCGCCCTTGGTCGTGGCATAGGCCAGCAAAGTCGGATTCGGCATGTCGGAGTTCACCGACGCGGTGTTGATGATCGCCGCTCCCGGGCGCATGTGGGGGACCGCAGCCTTGGTGAGATAGAACATGGCGTGGATATTGGTCTCGAACGTCCGCTGCCATTCCTCGTCGCTGATGTCAGCGATCTCCTTGAACGTGTCCTGATGCGCCGCGTTGTTGACGAGGATGTCTATTGCGCCGAACGCCTCGACGGTGCGCTGGATGATCGCGCGGCAATGATCGGGATTGCGGATGTCGCCGGGGATCAGGACGACCTTGCGTCCTGCGCGCTCCACCAGCGTCTTGACCTCGGCGGCATCCTCGTCCTCGTTCAAATAGGCGACGACGATGTCCGCGCCCTCCCGGGCATAGGCGATCGCGACCGCGCGGCCGATGCCACTGTCGCCTCCGGTGATGATTGCCTTCTTTCCGGCCAAGCGCCCGGCGCCCCTGTAACTTTCCTCGCCATGATCCGGTCGCGGGTTCATCGCGCGCGTCGAACCGGGCATCGATTGCTGCTGCGGCGGGAAAGGCGGCTTTGGATATTCGGTCATGAAGCGGCTCCAGAGATTTACTCCGCTAACGGAAAGCTTTCGGAAGCGTTCCTCGCTGTTCCATCACGCCTCGTGGCCAAGCCTTACGATGATGTCGCTCCGCAACAGGGCTGGCGCTTCGGCGGCGCCCAATCGCCATAGGCTCTCGCCCGCAACCAGCGCCGGCATGGGCAGTTCGCCGTCCGCGAAATTGGCGACAATCTGCAAGATGTCTCCGTTCTCCGTCCGCCAACGGGCATCCAGGCCGCCCTTAGCCTCGTTCTCCCCCAGCAACTTGCAATGAGCCGAAACGAAACCCCGTTTGATCAGCGGAACGATCTTCTCGCGCCGTATCCTCAGCAATCGGGTTGTGAGGCCGCGAAACCTGGCGCTGGCGGGAGAGCGGTCGATGCCGGTCCAGTCGAGCTTCGATGCCGCGAAGGTCTTTTCATCGCACGGATCCGGAATCCTGGCGCGCATGTCGGGCGTCGAGAAAGCCTTGAAGTGCGCGAACTCCTTGCGTCGCCCTTCCCGCGTCCGCTCGGCAGCTTCGCCGGACCAGTCTGCGAAAAACAGGAACGGTGTCTCGGCCGCGGCTTCCTCACCCATGAACAACATCGGAATGTGCGGATTCAAGAGAACCAGCGCCATGGCCTGATCCAGTTTCTCCGGACCGACCAGCGCGGAAAGCCGCTCCCCGAGCGCGCGATTGCCGATCTGGTCGTGGTTCTGGGCGAAGAAGATGGTGGCCTCAGGCGGCAGATGCGCGCTCGGCTCGCCGCGCGGTTCGTCATGCAGCGGAAAGACTTCGCCCTGATAGGCAAAGCCCTCGGTGAGCGCTCGCGCGAGATGTTCAAGCGGCCTGCCTGCGAAGGCGCGATAGTAGCCTTCGTCCTCACCCGTCAAGAGGACGTGGAGCGCGTTGTGAAAATCATCGCCCCATTGCGCGTCATAGAGCCGGGTTCGCCCTTGAGCACGGTCGAGCAGGCGGGCCTGATTGGCCTCGTTCTCCAGCATCAGATGCACGCGTCGGCCCGGCAGCTGACTGCGAACCGTCTCGGCAAGCTCGATCAGGAAATGGCGGTCGGAATCGTCCTTAAGCGCGTGAACCGCATCGAGCCGCAAGCCGTCGAACCCGTAGTCGCGCAGCCACATCAACGCGTTCTCGATCAGGAACTCGCGCACGAACGCGCCGTCGTGTCCCTCGAGGTTGACGGCAGGGCCCCAGCCGGTGCTGTGGCGCGTGATGAAGAAGCTTTCCGCATAGAGGTGCAGGTAGTTCAGCTGCGGCCCGAAATGGTTATAGACCACATCGAGGTAGACCATGATGTCGAGGGCATGCGCCGCGCGTAGCAGCCGCTTGAGGTCTTCCGGCCTGCCGTAGCGTGCATTGGGCGCATTCAGCAGCACGCCGTCATAGCCCCAATTATGCCGGCCGGGGACGTCATTGAGCGGCATCAGCTCGATTGCGGTAATGCCGAGATCGTGCAGATAGGGCAACTTCTTCTCGACGCCGGCATAGGTGCCTTCCTCACTGAAGGTGCCGACATGCAACTCGTAGATTACGGCTTCCGCCCAGGGGCGGCCGGGATAGAGCACCGAGTCCCGGAACGCCGGGGTGTCGATCACCTCGCTCGGCGCCCCGACGTCGTCGGGCTGGAAGAACGAGGCGGGATCGGGAACGACCAGGTCTTCGTTGATCCTGAACTGATAGCGCGTGCCGACATGCGCGGTGGGACTCAACGACTGGTACCAGCCATCATGGTCGCGCGTCATCCGGAGTGGCGGCCGGCCGGCTTCGAGCAATTCGACCGATTGCGCCGTCGGCGCCCAGAGATTGAAGCAGACCCCGTGATCGAGGCATCGAGGGCCGTGGTGTCGCGCTTGCCCGGCCATTCCCAATCTGTGACTCAAACCTGGTCGCCTTTGCGTGGCTGGAAGTAACAGCACGCTTCGCGAGGCTCGATTTTGCGATCGCTCGAGCATGCTCTGGACGGGAGAAGCCGAGATGGAGGCATTCGTTCCTCAGGCCGGCGCCACACCGATGCGCCATGCGCGTTGTGTGCACTTTTGGGCCGAGGTGCGGCGACGATGGTTGGGGAAGATCACTGTTGCAAACAGGGAACGGAATCGCCTCGGCGACGGTTGCAACTCTACACGGGAGTTTTCGCCATGCGCCGCTCGAAGCCACAGCCGATCCGCAACAAGCTCGACCTGACCGACCGTACTCAGGTGCGCCTCGTCAGAAAGCGTCTCGGACTGTCGGATGCGGAGCTGACCAGCATCGTCGAGCGGACCGGCAACTCGATTGCGGCCATCAGCAAGGAGGCGGCGCTGCAAAGGGCAACCACGCTGCCCAAGCCGGACGATGTACCTCCCGCCGCCGTGATCGCTTCGGCGACCGTCGGCGAGCAGGCGACGACGGAAGTGACGGCAATCCCACCAAATTCTTGAACGACTTTTCGGGGCAACGATGGATCAAACAGTACATCCAGACGACGCCCTGACGCGGGCGGCCTCGCGCCTGCGCCGCTCCCGCATCAGCGAGGGCAAGCCGTTTCCGCTCGGCGCCACCTGGGACGGGCTCGGCGTCAATTTCGCGCTGTTTTCGGCCCATGCCACCAAGGTCGAACTCTGCCTGTTCGACGACGACGGCGAGACCGAACTGGAGCGGATCGAACTCCCGGAATATACCGACGAAGTCTGGCATGGCTATTTGCCCGCGGCCCGTCCCGGCACCATCTATGGCTATCGTGTTCACGGCCCCTACGAACCCGACGCGGGACACCGCTTCAATCCCAACAAGCTCGTGCTCGATCCTTACGCCAAGCAGCTGGTCGGCCGGTTGCGCTGGGGACCGGAGCTGTTCGGCTACCAGCTCGACCATGCCGACAAGGATCTCTCCTACGACGAACGCGACAGCGCGCCCTTGATGCAGAAATGCCGCGTCATCGACCCGGCCTTCACCTGGGGCGCCGCGCGCAAGCCGGAAGTGCCATGGGAGCGGACGATCGTCTACGAGATGCACGTCAAGGGTTTTACCCAGCTGCATCCGCTGGTGCCCGACGCGGACCGCGGCACGTTCTCCGGCCTCGCGCATTCGGAGGTCCCGGCCTATCTGCGATCGCTCGGCATCACCAGTGCAGAATTGCTGCCGATCCATGCCTTCGTCGACGACAGCTATTTGGTTGAGAAAGGCCTGCGCAATTACTGGGGCTACAACTCCCTCGCCTTCTTCGCGCCGGAGCCACGTTACCTCAAGACGCCGTTCGCGAACGAATTCAAAGCCATGGCCAACCAGTTCCACGCCCATGGCATCGAGGTCATCCTCGACGTCGTCTACAATCACACCGCGGAAGGAAACGAGCTCGGCCCGACCCTGTCGTTCAAGGGCATCGACAACGCTAGCTATTACCGCCTGCTGCCGGACCAGCAGCGCTACTACATCAACGATACCGGTACCGGGAATACGGTGAACCTGTCGCACCCGCGTGTGCTGCAACTCGTCGCGGATTCCCTGCGCTATTGGGCGACCGAGATGAGGATCGACGGCTTCCGTTTCGACCTCGCCACCATCCTGGCACGGGAGCCCTACGGGTTCGACGAAGGCGGCGGCTTTCTCGATGCCTGCCGTCAGGACCCCGTGCTCTCCAGCGTCAAGCTGATCGCCGAGCCTTGGGACATCGGTCCGGGCGGCTATCAGGTCGGCCAGTTTCCGCCGGGATGGGCGGAGTGGAACGACAAGTTCAGGGACACGGTGCGCGCCTTCTGGAAGGGCGACGAGGGATCGATCGCGGACTTCGCCAAGCGCGTGTCCGGATCCGGCGATCTCTTCAACAAGCGCGGCCGCCGGCCGTGGGCCAGCGTCAACTTCGTCACCGCACATGATGGTTTCAATCTCAACGATCTCGTCTCGTACAACGACAAGCACAACGAAGCCAATGGCGAGGACAATCGCGACGGCCACAGCAACAATCATTCCTGGAATTGCGGCGCAGAGGGACCGACGGACGATCCGGACATCATTGCGCTGCGCGAGCGCCAGAAGCGCAATCTGCTGGCAACCATGCTGTTGTCGCACGGCACGCCCATGCTGCTTGCCGGCGACGAATTCGGGCACACCCAGCACGGCAACAACAACGCGTACGCCCAGGACAACGAGACCACATGGCTCGACTGGATGGGCATCACCGCGAATGGCCGCAGCCTTCGCGAATTCACCCGCAAGCTGATCGCCACGCGCAAGGCATTTCCGATTCTCTACCGCAGCCGCTTCCTGGTCGGCTCGCACAATGAAGAGCTGGACGTGAAGGACGTGACGTGGCTCGCGCCGTCCGGAGAGGAAATGACGACGGAGCAGTGGCAGGACGGCAACGCCAAATGTTTCGCTTTGCTGCTCGACGGCCGCGCCCAGGAGACCGGCATCAAGCGCCGCGGCTCGGACGCAACCATGCTGCTGATCTACAATGCTCATCACGACGTCGTCCATTTCACCCTGCCCGCCGTCGCCGAGGGACGCAGCTGGGTCGGGTTGATCGACACCAATCAACCGGAGGGGCAGATGCCCGCGTTCGACTTCGGGCATGTTTATGTGATGACCGGGCGATCCCTCGTGGTGTTCGGTCTCGCCACCGAGAGCATCGCCACCCGCCGCCTGCGCCAGGGCCTGGGAGCGCTGCTGGACGTCGTGGAGGCGCCGCTGCCGGGATAGTCGCCACGATCAGGCGAGCCGATGCTTTCGAGTTGATGACAATAGGGAACGCACGCAGGTTACCAGCGTTCGAGTAAATGGGGCATCAGTCGGAGAACACCGAGATGAAGTTCACAGGTGTCGTTATCCTCGCTGCCCTCGCATTGCCCGGAGCAGCTTTGGCGCAGGCCAGCAAGCCTGACGTTTCGTCCGCGCCGAGCGCACAGAATTCGGGTGCCGGCATTGCCGGACAGCCCGGCAACAAGAACGGGCCGGCGGCCAAGCCCGGTGAAACCGTCGGATCGAATTCGACGAGCTCCACCGGCAACACCGCCGTGCAATCGCAGGACCCGGCGCATATTCAGGGCGCACCGGGCAATAAGAGCGGGCCGCCCGCCAAGCGTCCGGATCAACGCTGAACGAACACGTCCACAATCCTGCCGATCGACTTCGAACGACCTGCGCCTGATCGGCGCAGGTCGTTCCGCTAGGAACGAACGCTGAAGCCGCCCGTTCGGAAGACATCTTCTTTCCTGCCCTCCCAATCCGAGAGTCCCGCCATGTATCATCACGTCAAGAAGCTGATGTTCACCGTTCGCGTCGACGAGCCGGATCCGCGCTTCGGCAACATGCTGCTGGAGCAGTTCGGCGGCGCCAATGGCGAGCTCGCCGCCGCGATGCAGTACTCGATCCAAGGATTGAACTGTGAGGATCCCGATCGTAAGGACCTGCTGATGGACATCGGCACCGAGGAGCTCAGTCATCTGGAAGTGGTGGGCACGCTGGCGCGGATGCATCTCAAGCCCTCGAAGTTCGACCGCCAGGCGGCCGAAGCCGATCCCCTCATCGCCATCGCGGGCGGCGGCGGAGTCAATCTGTTCAACTCGCAGGGCAATGCCTGGACCGCCGACTATCTGAAGATCACCGGCGAGCTCGACGTCGATCTGCGCAGCAACATCGCCGCAGAGGCGCGGGCCAAGATCGTCTATGAGCGGCTGATCAATTTCTGCGACGACGCCGGCAGCAAGGACGCGCTGCAGTTCCTGATGACCCGCGAGATCACGCACACGAAGGCGTTCGCGCTGGCGCTCGAGAGCATGGGCAAGCCGGCCTTCAGCATCGGCCGCATCGCCCCGACGCCCGGCCTTGTCGACCAGTTCTTCAACGATTCCACCGGCGCCGGCGACCATGGCGAGATCGACACGCGCGGCCCCTGGAACGAGGGCGGCGACTGGGTCTTCACGGAGTCGCCGGCGATCCAGGCGGGCGAACCGGGTCCGGCCTCGGCCATCGTCACCGAGAGCTCGCCGCCGGCCGACGAAGCGGGTCTCGGCGATCTGCTCATCAACGAGCTGCGCGATATCTTGCATGCCGAGAAGCAATTGACCAAGGCGCTTCCCAAGATGGCGGAGGCCGCCCGCTTCGACCAGTTGCGCGAGCTGTTCGAGCAGCACTTGGCGGAGACCGAAGCACAGGTCGAGCGCATCAACGAATGCTTCGAGATGCTCGGCAAATCCGCCCGCGCCAAGCCCTGCAAGGGCATGATGGGCCTCGTCGAGGAGGGCCAGGAGATCATGGCCGAGGGTGAGGACAAGGAGGACGCGGCGGCCGACCTCGCGCTGATCGGCGCGGCGCAACGCGTCGAGCACTACGAGATCGCAGGCTATACCACGGCGCGCAACCTCGCCCAGCAGCTTCGCCACAGCGCCGTTGTCGCCCTGCTGTCGAAATCACTCGCGGAGGAGGAGAACGCGGATCAGCTCCTCAACCAGGTGGCCCGCTCGCTGATGTCGGTGGCGAAAATGCCCGCGGCAGTCGAGCAGACCGAATGATCCCTAGCCGTCCAGCAGGTCGAGAAACTCCTCGACCCGGCTGAACGGATCCGCGTCGCGGCGGCCGGCGTGAACGACGCGGTCGCCGTCGCGCTGCAGCGCTCCCGTCTGCGACTTTCCTCTGGATTTCCGCAGCCGCCCCGGCAGGAACGTCGCGGCGACCGCCTCGGGCCCGACATCGAGCCTGACGATGCCGCGCCGTTTGCAATCGATCCGGAGCCTGGCGGATGCGAAGAAGTCGCGGGCCTCCGGCGGCAACCGACCGAAACGACGCGAGATCTCCTCCTCCAGATCTTCCAGATCGTCGTCGCTTCGGCATCGGGCGGCGCGGCCATAGATCTCGAGCCGGACCGCTTCCGATTGCACGTAGCCCTCAGGCAGCATGTCGGCCAACGGCATATTGAGATCGGGCACCCACAGATCGGCGCCGGCGTCGCTACCTCGCTCGGACGCCCGCTTCAGCAGATGACTGTAGAGCACCGGTCCGAACACCTGGACATGGCCGGACTGCTGTTCCGAGAACAGATCGCCGGCGCCCCTGAGGTCGAGGTCGCGCTCGCTGATCGCAAAGCCGGCACCCGGCTTGCTGAACTCCTCCAGTACCGCCAGACGTTTCTCGGACTGCTCTGAGGTCGATTCCGTCAGCAGATGGGCAAAAGCGCGCGTGCCGCCGCGTCCCACCCGTCCCCTGAGCTGATGCAGCTGCGCAAGCCCGAACTTTTCGGGCCAGCACACCACGATGGTGTTCGCGCGCGGAATATCGAGCCCGCTTTCCACGATATTGGTCGCCAACAGCACGTCCGCCTCGCCGTCGACGAAACTCATCATGCGGTCGTCGATCTCGTCCACGGGCAACCTGCCGTGAAGACAGACGATGCGCAGCTCCGGCGCCACCGATTGCACCCGCGCCAGCATCGGCTCCAGATCCTGGATGCGTGGGCAGATCAGGAAGCTCTGACCGTGCCGCCTGCGCTCGCGCAGCAGCGCCGCGGCAATGGCAGCGTCGGACAGCGGCGCGATCCTGGTCACGATGGGAAGGCGATGAACCGGCGGCGAGGCGATCACGCTGAGGTCCCTGAAGCCGGCAAGACCCGCCGCGAGCGTGCGCGGGATCGGCGTGGCGCTCATCCACAGCGAATGGGCCCCCTTGGCGAGGCCTGAGAGCTTCGCCTTCTCCGCCGCCCCGAAATGCTGCTCTTCGTCGATGATGACGAGGCCAAGGTCGGCGAACTTCACGTCCTTTGCCGCAAGAGCCTGCGTGCCGACCACGACTTTCAGCGTGCCGCGCCGCAGTCCTTCTTTCGTCTCTCTCGTCTCCGGGCCTGAACTGGCTCGCGACAGGCTTCCCACCTCGATCCCAAGAGGGCCGAACCGTTTGCGGAAGGTTTCGACATGCTGCCGCGCCAGCACGGTGGTCGGCGCCGCGATCGCCACCTGCTTGCCGGACAGCGCCACGGCCGCCGCCGCCCGCAGCGCGACCTCGGTCTTGCCGAATCCGACGTCACCGCAGATCACCCTGTCCATGGGATGGCCCGCCGCAAGATCGTCGAGGACGTCTTGAATGGCCTGGCCCTGGTCCGCTGTCGTGAAATAGGGGAACCGTGCGACGAATTTTTCATAAGCCGGCCCCGGCGGCACCAGTTTGGGTGCACGACGGCGGAGGCGCTGGCTGATGTGTTTGGCGAGCGCCTTGGCGGCGACCTGGATTTCCGCTTCCGCCTCGGTACGCCGCGCCCACCAGCTGCTGCCGTCCGCCTTGTCGAGCGTCAGCTTGCCGGGTTCGCCGGCATAGGGCCAGATCACCGCAAGATCGGCCGGTGGAACGAGCACGGCATTGTCGCCCGCGAATTTGAGCCTGATCATCTCGCGTCGCGATCCCTTGCCCATATCGAGGGTCTGCAAGCCATCGAGCACGGCTAGCCCGCGTTGCAGATGGACAATGGCGGCGCCCTTTTCGGGCACATCGGGATGATCGAAGGCCGGGTTCCATGCGCGCGCCATCGGCTGGGGATGATGGGCCCGGCTGCCGAGCACGTCGGACGCGGTCACGACGACAAGCGGCTTGCGGCCGGCGCCAATGAACCCCGCGTCGAAATCGGCCAGCAGCGCGCCTTCGCGGCTCCGTGCCTTCGCCACCTCGCTCCAATCGGCCAGGCGCTCCGCCTTGATGCCGCTCATGCGCTCCATCGCGCGAAGGTCGTCCTCGACGGCCGCGACGAACAGCAGCCGCGATCCGCCGCGCTGCATGTCGGCGACGAAGGCGCGAAGCGCCTTGCGCGGCGAGGTCAGCTTCGAGAACTCCGGAGTCGAGATGAAGGCGGCCTTGCGCGGCAGCACGCTGATGCGCTTCTTCAGCTGCTTCCAATCCGCCTGCCCCAGATACTCGCGCTCCGCATCCCTGCGGCCGGCGGCGTCCTCAATCGTGGCCTGCCAGCTCTCGGCGTGGGTCGATACCCCGGCATCCGCGATCCACCGCGCGCGGCTGCAATAATCAGGCAGCGTCGCCCGCTGTCCGCGCGTAGCTCCCAGCGCGATCCGCTCGGACATGGGATCGATGATCAATTCCGCGGTCTCGTAGACGACCTCGTGCTCGATCGGATCGACCGCGACGATCTTGCGAATCGTGTCTCCGGAATGCTCGATCCGGAAGGGAGCGAGCGCGCCGGCGGGAAACACTTCGAACGTCTTGCCGTGGAACAGGACGCCGCCCGGATACTCCGCCTCTTCGTCGAGATCGTAGCCGAGAGCCTCCAGCCGCGTCTCCAGCTCGGGCCCGGAATAGGGCGCGCCCACCTTCAGCGTGAGGCTCGACCGCGACCAGCTCGCCGGCAGCGGCAGCCGTTCCATGATGGCTTCCGCGGTTGACACCAGGAAGACGGGCTTCTTTGCCTTGGCGAGACGCCGCAGCACCGAGCTGCGCCGTCCCGCGATCTCGCGGGATGGCTCGAGGCCGTCGAAGGGCAGCGTGTTCAGGCGCGGAAACACCAGCACGTCGACCGAGGGATCGAGAGCGTGAATCACGCCGCCCAGCCGCTCCGCCCTGCTCTCGTCGTCGCAGAGGAAGACGAGGCCGTCGGACTTCTCCCACTGCTCGAGCAGATGCAGCGCCAGCATGCCGAGCGGCGATGAGGAGGCGACCGCGGAACGCGAGGCGCTCTTGTCCGGACGCTTGCTTGTCGAGCTCGTGCTTTTCGAACTCGTGCTCTTCGTGCTCTTGCTTTTCGCGCTCTTGCTTAGCGAGCCTTTGCTTTTTGAGCTCTCGCTTTGTGTCTTTATCGCGCCGGTCGTGGCCCGGGCTTTCCTGGTGGGCGCCAATGTGTATCCAACTTTGTTTCGCAAATAGAGGCGAGCGACGACGAGCCCTCCCGTTGAGCTCCGTCGATAACGCGCCTCGGGCCTGAGCGCCCAATGACGTCATTACAATTTTGCAATTGCGTTGAAAAGCAGAGACAGAGGACGAAGGCAAGCGGCCTGAACGGGCAGAAGGCTACCGGGCTATTGCAGGACCTTCGGCAGCACCACGACCACATCCACGCTCTGCGCGAGGATATGCGTTGCGACCACAGCGAGCTGGTGCGAGAACTCGTCCTCGATCTCGGCCGCGCAGTCTTCGTCGCTGGCAATGGCAAACAGCAGATTGCCGTCGATTTCGTCGAACCGGATGCCGGCGAACAGGCGATCGAAAATCTCGGCGCCCGCGATGTACGCGATTCGCGCCTGGATGGCCTGGTCCTCGACGAGCGACAACTTCCTCATGGACGCAACATATGGCCGCACCATCCGAATGCAAGAGCAGGAGAGCGCTGGCGCGGCGTGCCTTGCGAACTATATTGGTGGCATCGTCCCGCCTGACCGCCGTTTGCCCTTGAGGAAATCCTTGATTCTGTTCCTGCTGCTGATCTTCCTGCCGATCGCCGTGTCGGCCGGCCGCTATTATTTGCGCGGCGACGGCCGCGGCAACTGGCAGACGGCGGATCGCTCCAGCGCCGGCCTGCTGCCGCCCGCATCCGCCAATCCGGATGCGCTGATCCGCGTGTTCGCCGCGCGCACCGTGCGCTGGCGCAGTATTTTTGCTGTCCATACCTGGATCGTCGTCAAGGAGAAGGGCGCCACGACCTACAGCCGATACGACTACACGGCCTGGGGCGACCCTGTTCGCAGCAACGGCTTTGCGCCCGATGGCCGCTGGTTCGGCGCGATGCCGGAAACGGTCGTGGCGGTCGACGGCGCGCGGGCAGAAGGATTGATTCCGAAGATCCGTGCCGTCATCGAGAACTACAAGTTCCGCGCCTATGGCGACTACAGCGCCTGGCCGGGGCCGAATTCCAACACCTTCGTGCAGGAGGCGCTTGACGCCGTTCCCGAGTTGCGCGCCGTGCTGCCGCCGACCGCCATCGGCAAGGACTTTCCCTACAGCGGACGCTGGGCCGGCGTCACGGCGTCCGGCACCGGGCTCTACGCCTCGCTGTCGGGCTATCTCGGCATGACCATCGGCTGGGTCGAAGGGGTCGAGATCAATTTCCTCGGCGCGGTGCTCGGCCTCGACATCCGCCGCCCCGCGCTGAAGCTTCCAGGCATAGGCCGCCTGGGTGTCACGGCCGGCGCGTAACGCAATGACCGAGCAGTCCCATCAAAGTCGGTGTCCTCCCAAGCTTCCCGACATCGTCCAATGTGTGCTTCAGGTCACAGCAGAATCGAGCACCTTGGCCTAGACTGAACTTGCATGGCCGCAAACAAGGTAACGGCGGTACGCACAAGGCTGGAGAGGCGACCGACAGCTACGGACTTTTGAAGCCGCCAGGTGAAGAACTCGGCGGCTTTTTCTCTGTCCAGGGAACGCGCGGCCGAAGCTTGTTCGCTGCCGATGTGGCCCCCGGAACCTCTACCGTTTGTCTGAGGAATCCGAGAGCCTCCGCTGATCGCGCTCTTCGTCGATCTGCCGTTCGGCCTCGAGCCAAAACTCCACGTCCCGATCGACCGGGCGACCGGCCTGCTCCCAGAGTTCGTAGGCGCGCGCTCGCACCTTTCCGCGCCGCATCATGCGAAGCAGCTTTTGCTTCAGCTCCTCGGCGAACGTCCTGAATCGCTGGACGGTGGTTTCGTCTTTGACAAGGGCTGCCGCTCGCGTTGCGAGTTCGATCTGGTGCTCTATCTTTTGCCGCTCGTCCACCGCAAACCCCGCCGTAGCCACGGGCCTGCGTCGCAGCCCGTGCTGCTCACAACCTCAATTCCTGCTGGAAGGCTCTGTTCCGCCTTCAATGCCAGGTCTTGCTAGTGCCACGTCGTGTCCGCTTCGACGACCACCGCCCTTGTTTCGGGATCTTCCGTCGTGTTGCAGGTGCAGGGCATTCCCTCACCGCAGCGGCAGCCGCCCAGTTCCTCGCTCCAGGCGCGGAGCGGATGGTTTGCGCAGACCCATCCCAGACCGTGGCAGAATGGGCATCTCTTGTCGGTCACAGCGTATCCGGCGTCCGCATGGGGTTCGACTTGTCCTCGTTGCGCAACTCCTGCTCGGCCGCATGCCAGAATTCTTCCTCGCGGCCTTCCGGCTTGCCCGCCTGTTGCCACAAGCGGTGCGCGCGTTCTCTGATGTCGTGATCGGTCGGCTCCGGCATTGCATCTCCTGCGACGAGAGACACGGCCCCACCCTGGGGGGTATGGGGGCTTGGAGGCGGGGCCGTGCAGGCCAGCAAATCGGCGGCGACGCTGGCCCGCTGAGTCAAGCCTCGATGGTGCGCAGAGTTCCTAGCCCTGAGCGGCGAACGATCCGGCTTTCAGTTACCTTCGTCCTGAGCTGAAGCGCCCGCGGCATGCATTGCCGCGCACCATCCGAATACCATCGCAGGCCCGATCATCGTGCCCGGGCCCGGATAAGTGCCTCGAAAGATCGAGGATGAATCGGTACCGACGGCGTAGAGTCCGGGTATGGCGGTCCCAGGGCTAGACAAGACGCGGGCGGTTGAATCCGTGCACAAGCCGGCGCTGCTAGCGAGATCCGTCGGCCATACTGCGACGGCATAGTATGGCCCAGGACCGACCCGCCGCAGGCACGGGTTTGGCACGTTCCGGGGATCACCATTGAACCGGTTCAACTCGCTTGAACCGCGGCCGAACTCTTCGTCCACACCGCTCTCGGCATAGCGATTGTATCGCTCGATCGTTTGAGCAAGCTCGCCGCCATCGACGCCGATGTTTTCGGCCAGTGCTTCAATCGTTTCGCCCGCCAGCAAATATTTAGCCTTGAGAAATTTGTCCAAATCCCTCGTCCCGGGATGAACGAGACCAATGCCATAGTCGCCGATAAAGGCGCGATCGCAAATCAGGAAAGCTGGCGTTGCCAATACCGAAGACGAGTCCGATCGCAACATCGCTTCCACGAAGTCGTGATAGGAGTCGGCTTCATTCACGAAACGGCGGCCCGACTTGTTCACCGCAAGCAGTCCTGGCTTGGCACGATCCAGCATAATGTGCGGAAATACCGAGACGTAGCCGTCCGCCTGCGTCATGACCGAGCTCGGCATCCACAAGGCGGGGCTATCGAAATTACGCTCAATCACCGCGTCGACGCGTTCGGCCGCGAGCAGGCCGTCCCCGGTATTGCACGAAGGCGCGAGTGAAAATCGGCGCGCGGCCTCGGGGAAAAACCTGGCGCGAAGCTCGCGGCTCCAGCCGATGCCTCCCGTTGCCAGCACCACGCCCTTGCGGGCACGTATCGCCAATGCTCCTGAGGGCGATGACAAAACGGCCCCGACGACTGCGTCGCCATTGCGGATGAGCTCAGTGAGCTCGGTCTCATATCGCAGATCCAGGCCGGAACGACGAAGGCTGTCAAACAGCCTCGCGACGAGAGCGTTGCCCATGATCAGACGCGTTCCGCGGTTGTAGCGAAGTCGATCAAGCAAATGCCGACCGAGCAGACCAACGACATGCCTGAAATTCGTCCAGTTGCGGAATGGCGCCAGCAACGCCGGGATGTCCGCCTTTCCGACCATCATGCCGCCGAGGACCATGAACTCTCGCCGCGGGGCCCTTATGCGCTCGAAGTCCTTGCCAAGCTTGCGGCCGTCGAACGGAACGGCGCCGAGAGCACGACCACCGATCGCTGCCCCTAGAAGATTCTTGTAGTCGGGATGGACCGGCGGCGCCGCAAACCGTACGCTCGTCCTCTCCTCGAGATAATCGAGCATCATTGGACCCGTCTGGAGGAACGCATCCACACGCGCGTCCGCGGCGTGTTCGCCGAGCAATGCTTCAAGATAGACCCGCGCCGCCTCGGTGGAGTCTGAGATCCCTGCAAGCAATCCCTGCCGATTGCCCGGAATCCAGATGGTGCCGGCGGAGGTCGCGGTCGTGCCGCCAACCGTGTCCGACTTCTCGCAAAGGATCACGTCGAGCCCTTCGAGGGCGGCCACCAGCGACGTCGTCATGCCGGCGGCACCCGCCCCGACGACCAGAAGATCGGTCTCGACGTCCCAGGAGCGATCGGCTTGCGACATCCCGCACTACCCTTCTCGTCCCGAAATTCTCACCTCTCGCTGCGCACCCGCTCGACAACGGCTCTGCCTGCCGCCAACGCCCGGCGTGCTCGCGTCGCGGCGTCGACGCTCTTGGCCAGCTGAACGGTCGGAACCTCGATGCTGATCGTCAGATCATTCGGCATCGCGCTTGCAAGCCCCATCAGGTCTATTCCGCCCTCGCCCGGAAACATCCGCTCCTCGCGAGCGGCATGGATGAGCTGCTCCGTGGTCGCCGGGCGCTCGGCCGGGCCGTCGCAAAGTTGCCAGTAGTGAAAGCGTTGCGCCGGGATAGCGCGGAGGTCCGCAAGCGAACATTGCGACCGATCGAAATGCAGTGCATCGACCAGAATGCCGGCACCGGGATGATCGACGTCGCCGACGATCCGCATTGCGGTCTTCAGGTCCGGAACGCTGGTCCAGGGCATGAATTCGAGGTCGGAGGTCAGGCCATAGCTTGCTGCCGCTTCACAAAATTGCTGGTAGCGATCCGAAAACCGCGCCAGGTCCGGATCGTAGGCCGCGACGAGGATGTGTTTGGCGCCGAGGCGCGCGCCCATCTCGAAGAAGGGCGTGAACGAGGCAATCTCGGTTTCCGGTCTGAACGCAACGACCTCGAGATCGGCGACAGACACCCCCGTCAACTCCAACCGCCGAAGCGTCTCCCGCAGGAGCGGCGCATCGTCCATCAGGCGATAGGCAACACTGCCAGGCGTGGCGGGCAACAGCCTGAGCCCGACCTTTTCGTAACCGCAATGCGCCGCCAATTCGATCATCTCGGGCGGCGCAAGCTCGAGCACGGTCAACGCGGCGAGCGAGAACGTTGTCATCAGCCGAAATCCGCGATACGGGCGTCGAGCGCAAACATGCTTTGATAAACTTCCGGCTCGCTCGCCCCGACCATGACGTCGGGCGCAAGCTCGCTCGCCCGCCGCAAGGCAGCCTGCAACGAGGCGACGTCGAGCGCCTCGATCAGCAAAAGCCCCGCGAAGAAGCCCTCATTCTTCCGCATGCCCTTCTCCGTCGTCCGCACCGACGTCCGCGCCTCGTCGGTCGCGCCGATCTGCACGACCGCAACCCCGTCGCACGCAACGAGCGCCTGGGCCAGACCTTCCGGATCTTTCGGCAACGTCTCGATCCGCAGCGCCACGATCGATGCGCCCTCGCCCCGCCCTCCCCGCGCGATCATGACGCCGCCGCCCCGCATGAAATTGCCGAGCTTCGGCATGATGCGCTGGGACCACGGCGTCGGTGCGTTGAGGCGCGCCAGATAGGCCTCGCCGTCGAGGACCTCCGGCGTCTCCAGCTCATACAGAATGAAGAAGCGGTTGATGTCGTCCCTTGCCGCGCGGAAGACACGCGATGCCAGGAAGCCCTTCGTCGTCACGCGCTCGGTCGTGTGTTCACGCGTCAGCCAGTGTCGGTAGTCGGTCAGGTCGTGAGCCTCGACGTCGCTCCAGATGGCGAGAAATCCCGTGCCGCGCATTCCGCCCTCCATGCCTACGCCTTGCCGCCGGCCGGAAGCCCGCGCAGAGCCGGTGCCATGGTCGCAGGCATTTGCCCCAGCCGTTGGACCGCCGCGAGCATCGCCGCGAGATAACCATAGGGACCCAGGCCGCAAATGACAGCCGTGCAGGCACTCGACGTGATCGAGTGGCGGTGCAGCTCGTCCCGCGCGTGAATGTTCGAGATGTGCACCTCGATCTTCACGCCCTCGAATATCTTCAGCGCGTCGATCAGCGCGATCGATGTGAATGAATAGGCCGCGGGATTCATGATGATGGCTTCCACGTTGCCATGGGCGGACTGGATCAGATTGACCAGTTCGCCCTCCATGTTCGATTGATGGAACGACATCGAAACGCCGAGCTGATCGGCCAGCGCGCGGCAGCTCGCCTCGATCTCCCCGAGCGTCGTCGAGCCGTAAATGTGGGGCTCGCGGATGCCGAGGAAATTGAGATTGGGTCCGTTGAGGATCATGATCCTTGCGGCCATTTCGCTTGTCCTTCCTTTGTTGCCGACGGGTCTAGCCGGCAAACCATTTGGCCGGGATCGTCACCAGTCCCGGGAATAGCACCATCGCGAACAGGACGATCAATTGTGCAATCAAAAAGGGCCAGACGCCCTTGATGATGTCCTCCATGCTGATCCTGGAGACGCCGCAAACCACATTCAGAACGATACCGACCGGCGGCGTGATGAGGCCGATCGCATTGTTGATGATGAAGAGGACGCCGAAGTAGACGGGATCGATGCCCGCTGCCTTGACGATCGGCATCAGGATCGGCGTGAGAATGAGGATGGTCGGCGTCATGTCGAGGGCCGTTCCCACGATCACCACCACGACCATGATCGCCAGCATCAGGAGCGTGTTGTTGCCCATGAAAGGCTTCAGCAGGGTGACGATCTGTGCCGAAATCTCGGACACGGTGATGAGCCAGGACGATACCAGCGCCGCTGCCACCAGAAACATCACGATGCTCGTCGTCAGGGCCGAGGAGACAAACACCTCATAAAGCTGCGACGGCTTCAATTCCCGATAGATGCAGGTCGCGACGAACAGCGAATAGACGGCGACGACCACTGCGGCTTCCGTCGGCGTGAAGATGCCGAAGCGCAGGCCGACGATGATGATGACCGGGAGCATCAACGCCCAGAAGCCGTCGACCACGGCTTTTACCATCTCCGAGAGCGATGCCCTTGGCGGGGGCGTCAGGTTCTCCTGGCGCACCACCCACCACCAGGCCAGGCAGAGCCCAGCCCCGAGCAGCAGCCCCGGGACGATCCCGGCCAGAAACAGCTTCGAGATCGACACGCCCGCGGCGACACCGAAGATGACGAACCCGATGCTGGGCGGAATCACAGGCGCGATGATGCCGCCGGCCGCCACCAGACCCGCCGCATAGGACTTCTTGTGGCCCGCCGCCACCATCATCGGCACCAGCAGCGCAGCCAGCGCTGCGGCGTCGGCCGCCGCGGAGCCCGAGAGCGACGCGAGGATGCAGGACGCGAGGATCGTGACGTAACCGAGTCCGCCGCGAAAATGTCCGACTGCGACGAGCGCAACATTGACGATTCGCTTGGCCAGACCGCCCTTGTTCATGACCTCGCCGGCGAGCATGAAGAAGGGAATGGCCATGAGTGGAAAGCTGTCTGCGCCGTTGATGACGTTCTGCGCCACGATCTGGGCATCGAACATGTCGATCGTGCTCATCAGGGCCACGCCGCAGACGATCAGCGCAAAGGCGATCGGCATGCCCAGCGCCATGGCGCCGAGCAGCGAGAAAGTGAAGACGGCAATCGTCATGGCGTGATCCCGGAGATTTTCAGGATGTGAGCGCCGGGCGACACGATATTGGGAGACAGCATCAGTGCTCCTCCGATTCCCTGACGGCCACCATGTCGGCTTCGCTGGCTTGTCCGGACATGACGCGGAACAGATCGTAGAGAAGGATCACGCCGGCCGAAACGCCGAAGATCACGCCCACGCCATAGAAGATGCCGAGCGACAGGCCGGTCGCCGGCGCGCGGTCGTCGAGATTGATGATCGTCTGCCGCCAACTTCCCGAGAGCAGAAGCCAGTCGGCGAACAGCATCAGGACGTAGCTGACGATGAAGCAGATGCGTTTGCCGTAAGCCGGCAGCATCCGCACAAGGCTATCGACGCCGAGATGGGCGTGCTCACGCATTGCCACGACCGCACCGAGGAAAGTCAGCCAGACCAGGAGCCAGCGCGACAGCTCCTCGGAAATCGCGATACCGGAGTTGAAGCCGTAGCGCAGAACCACGTTGTCGAACACCAGCACCACCATCACCGCGAGAAATGCGGCGATGATGCCTTTCAGCAGGGTGCAATACAGGTCGAGAAATCGCGCCATACGTGCCGTCCGGGCAAAGTCGGGTTCAGAGCCGGCCGACTGGACGGCTCTGCGTCTTGCATGCTGACGAGGTCGACTATTTCACGTCCTTGCGGATGCGATCGAGCTCGTCGTTGAAGAGCTTAACCGCGTCCGGCTTGAGATTGGCGGCAATCTTGTCGACCACCGGCTGCGCCGTCTTGCGCATGCGATCGAGCTCTTCCGGCGCGACGGTGTTGTACTGCATGCCTTTGGCCTGCAATTCCGACAGCGCCTTTTCGGTCTGAAGGCGTGTCTGCTCCTTTTGATAGCCTCGGCTTTCCTCATACGCCTCGCGCATCAGGCGCTGCTCGGTCGGCGAGAGCTTGTCCCAGAACGCCTTGCTCACCAGGATGATGTTCAGGGTGAAGGTGTGATTGGTGGCGGAAACGTACTTTTGCACTTCGTAGAACTTGTTGGAGAGAATGACCGTAAAAGGGTTCTCCTCGCCATCGACGGTGCGCGTCTCCAGCGCCGAGTAGAGTTCGCCGAAGGCCATCGGAACGGGATTGGCCTTGAACGATCCGAAGGTCTCAAGGTAGACCGGGTTCGGAATGACGCGAAGCTTGAGGCCGTTGAAATCCTCGACCTTGGTGATCGGCCGCGTGCTGTTGGTGACGTTGCGGAAGCCGAGGCCCCAATAGCCCAGACCGATCAGCCCCTTCGACGGCAGCGTATCGAGCATTGACGTGCCGAATTTTCCGGTCCCGAGCGCGTCGGCCTGCTCGATGGTCTTCACGATGAACGGAAAGTCGATGAGGCCGAACTCAGGCACGACGGTTGCGAGCGACGTCGTCGAGGCCGACAGCATTTCCTGGGTACCGCCGCGCAGCGCCGATTGCTGCTGCAGCTCGTTGCCGAGCTGCGAGGCCGCGAACTCACGGACCTTCATCTTGCCTCCGCTCTTCGCCAGCAGGATCTCCGCAAATTTCTGCACCCCCGCGCTGACGGGGTGATCGGTGTTGTTCAGGTGTCCCCACCTGATCGTGCGCTCCTGAATGTCCTCAGCCGATGCGCCGACCGTCAGCGCCACGCAGATCGCCGTCGCAGACAGCGCCCGTATCAACAAGCTCATCGTTTCCTCCCTGTTCGACCGGGCACGACCGGCGGCTTAAGCCATTATTTTTCGTGCCCTCAGCCTATTTAGACATCACACATATATTTCCGTGTCAAATGACGATATCCATTTCATATGATGTTTTGTCATACGTCATACATCGGAAATCTGCTATAGTGCTGGCAACATTGATGGTTCGGCCGCGTCCGAAGTGGCCGACGATCGGGACAGGCGGGATCAGAAGGCATGACGTCAGTCGAGGAACGGCCCCTGTCGGCAGGCCACAGCGGCTATCAGCGCATCCGGGCCGACATCATTTTCGGAGTGCTCACGCCATCCGGACGCCTCAAGCTCGACGCCATGAAGGAGGACTACGGGGTCAGCATCTCCACGCTGCGCGAGATCCTCAATCGTCTGACCTCCGAGGGCTTCGTGGTTGCCGAGGGCCAGCGCGGCTTCGAGGTGGCGCCGATCTCCATCCAGAACCTGCGTGAGCTCGCCGGCCTGCGCATCCTGCTGGAGCATCACGCGATGGCCGAGTCGCTTCGTGCCGGCGACGTCGAGTGGGAGGGCCGCGTGGTGTCCGCGCATCACAAGCTGGCGGCCACCGAACGCACCGTCCTCAAGGAGGGTGACGATCCCGAGCTGCGCAAACGCTACGACGGCGAATTCCACCAGGCGCTGATCTCGAGTTGCGGTTCGCGCGAGCTGATGCAGACCCACGCGGTCGTGTTCGACAAATATTTCCGCTATGCGCTGCGCTACCGCGGCGCGGAGACGATCAACCAGCACAAGGCGCTGCTGGACTGCGCCCTCAAGCGCGACATCAAAGGCGCCAAAACCGTGCTCACCGAGCACATCAACGGGTGCGTCGCGCACGCCCTCGCCTCCTGGAACGAGGACTGATCGTCCGCGCCTGACCTCGTTCGGAGACAGCGCTCGTCGCTGCAATCGGATTTCGGGATGACTCCTGACATGATGCCCGCATATCGGGTCGAGACCGCGGTCGCCGCAGGCGATATCCTCGGGGAGACGCCGTTGTGGTGTGACCGCTCCCGTAAGCTGTGGTGGGTCGACATCGACCGGCGGCTGCATCAATCGTTCGATCCGGCGACAGGCGCTCATCAGGTTGTTCCGTACGCATGCAACTTTCTCGGCAGTCAGGCTCTGACGGCGGATGGCTCCCACCTGCTCGCGCAGGATCTGGGGCTTTATCGCCACTCGCCTAGTGACCGTCCTCCAGGCCAGCTCTGCGAGGTCGAAAGCGGCCCCGACAACCGTCTCAACGACGGGCGCGTCGACGCCCGGGGTCGGCTATGGATCGGCACCATGGACAACCAGCTGCATCGACCGAACGGGGCGCTGTATCGCGTAGATGCCGACGGCCGGACGATGCGCATGTTCGGCGATGTCATCGTAACGAACGGCATCGCGTTCTCACCCGACAATCGCACGCTCTATTTCACGGATACGAGGCGATACCGCACCTGGCAGTTCGATTTCGATCTCGATGACGGCGTGATCCGAAACAAGCGGCTGTTCGCGGATTACAGCGCCTCCGGGGAGAGGCCCGACGGCGCTTGTATCGACGTCGCCGGCGGATTGTGGACCGCATTCTTCTCCGGCGGCCGGGTGGTGCGCTATCGGCCGGACGGCCGGATCGACACCGTCATTCCGGTGCCGGCGACCAATCCGACCTGCGTGTGCTTCGGCGGAGCCGATCTGAAGACCTTGTTCGTGACGACGGCGCGAAAGTTTCTAGATCGTGAGCAATTGAGCCGCGAACCCCAAGCGGGCCATGTTCTGGCCATTGAGGGCATCGCACAGGGACTTCCAGAACACCGCTTCGGCAATTGATCCTGAACCCTCTTCATTCAGAACCCTTGCACGGGCCGTCGTGAACCGGCTTCGCTACCATTTCTCGCCGAAGGGACGAATCTCCAGCTCGAAGGTCCAGGCGCTTTTGGGTTGCTGATAGAGCATCCAGTAGGATTCGGCGACCGACGATGGCGGCATCAGGAGGTCGGGATTGTCCAGCGCGTTCGGACCGAGCGCCTCGATCCGCCGTTGCCGGACCCATTCCGTGTCGACGCCGGAATCGATGATCAGATGCGCCACGTGAATGTTCTTCGGGCCCAATTCGCGCGCCGCGGCTTGCGCGACCGCCCGCAGGCCGAACTTGGCGCTGGCGAAGGCCGCATAGCCGCTGCCGCCGCGCAAGCTCGCCGTCGCACCTGTGAAGAAGATGTTGCCCTGGCCACGGGGCAGCATCAGGCGCGCGGCCTCGCGGCCGGCGAGGAAGCCGGAATAGCAAGCCATTTCCCAGACCTTGCGGAACACCCGTTCGGTCGTGTCCAGAATCGGAAAGTTGACGTTGGCGCCGACGTTGAAGATGCAAACCTCGAGCGGGGCGTGCTTGTCGGCATCGCCGAGAAACGAGATGACCTGGTCTTCCTTGCGCGCGTCGAGCGCGCACGCGTGAATTTCGCCGCCGGCCTGCTCGATCTCCTTGACGAGCGGTTCGAGCTTGGCGCCGTCGCGGCGTCCCGCAAACACCGTAAAGCCCTCGGAGGCGAACTTCTTTGCAATCTCGCTGCCGATAAAATCACCGGCGCCGATCACGGCCACGGTCGCGTTTCTCTTTTGCATGGGACTTCTCCCGGTCAGGTCTGGATCCGGTCGTCGGATCATAATTCAGACCCGCGGATTGTCTTACAGTTCTAAAACCGAACTGTCAATTCGAGTAGATTTTGTGCTCTAGGAAAGACATTGTCTCGCAGTAGGTACCGATTTAGAATGGTATCTGAACCAAAGGCTTCCTGAACGATATTCGCGCGGAAGCCGCGGGCAGAGTGGAGATCTGGAATGAAATGGGGTGAGCTGGAGGACGAGCCGTGTTCGATGGCCCGAACCATCGGCGTGATCGGCGACCGCTGGACCCTTCTGATCCTGCGTGAATGCTTCCTGCGCACACGCCGTTTCGATGGCTTTCAGTCTTCGCTCGGAATCACGCGCCACCTGCTCGCCGAGCGGCTGAAGAAGCTGGTCCGGCAAGGCGTGTTGCGGCGTATCCCCTATCAGGACTCGCCCAAGCGGCACGAATACATCCTCACTCAGAAGGGGCTCGATCTCTATCCGATCATGATGGCGATCGTGCATTGGGGCGACACTCATATGGTCGACGCGCGCGGACGACCTTTGCTGCATCAACACCGCAAATGCGGCAAGGACTTCGATCCGGTCATGGTTTGCTCCGAATGCGGCGAGCCGCTTTTGGCCAAGGAGATTCATACCCACCCCGGCCCTGGTGCTCGACGCACCCCGGCGCCGGAGAAGCCGAAGGCAAAGCGAGAGACAAGGGCAAAGACAAAGGCCCACCGCAGCGCCGCGTGAGATGGCTGCGTAGCGCGAGCAACGTTCGACATATCCCTGGAAATGGTGCGACCGATCTTTCAAACGGACATGAACTCTCGTTCCCGCGGCGCATTTCGCGCGAGCTTTGCTTCATCACTCACCCGCTCAAATCCAAGAGGGCACAGGGAAGGCCGGGTGCCGGCTGGCACCCGCGGTCCGCTGCGCGAAAAGCACATAGGCAAGTTCACCCTCTATCCACCACGCACTCCGCACCATCGATAACATAGGCTGCGTGACGAAAATCCCTGATAGTGGCGAGCTTGCCGGCGGACCAGTCGAGCAGCATGAAATATTTCGCCCGCCCGGCTGGCTCGTTCGGATCGAACACCAGGATCGCGGGACGTCCCTCGACCTGCCCCGTCACCAGGTGCCAGTCGCTGACCTTCGAATAATTGCCGAAATAGTTCGACACCTCAGCCTTGCCTCTCAGCCTGGTGCGGTTGACGAGCTCGAGCCTGACGTCGTCGGCGATCATGGCGCGGATCGCGTCGAAGTCGCGAGCGTTGAAATGGCCGACATAGGCGCTGAGCCGCGTCCGATCGGCTTCCGACAGGCCCGGCTGCGACACGTCGTCCGGCTCTCCGGCGAACTCACGCAGCTGCGTGCGTCCGCGATGCAGCGCGGCCTTCACCGCCGGCAGGCTGAAATCCATGATGTCGCAGACCTCGGCAAGCGAGCAGCCGAGCACGTCCATCAGGATCACGCTGGAGCGCTGCGCCACCGGCAGCCGCATGAAGGTGCGCAGGCTGGTCGCGGCGATCTGGCGGCTTTCCAAATCATCGAGCCGGTCGGCAATCATCTCCACCTCCTCGGCCGAATGCAGCGCCTCCTGCCGGTTGCGGCGGCGCAGGAAATCCAGCGCGGTGTTGTGCGCGATGCGGAACAGCCAGCCCTCCATATTGACAGGCGTGACCGATTGCAGCGCTTCCATCGCCTTGATCAGCGCATCCTGCAGCACATCCTCACCGTCGATGACCGAGCCGACCATGCGCGCGCAGTAGCGATGCAGTTTCGGCCGCATCCGCGCCAGCAGGGCCTCGACATCGACGGTGGCCAGGGGGTCTGGCGCCATTGCTCCTCCGCTTCGCCTGCTCAGGACTCGTCCAGCATACGATAGTTGCCGACAATCCTCACATCACGAACCAGCGGCAGCTCCGCGCAGCGGTCACGGATGCCGTCCTGGAACGTCTGAAATGCCTTGAGTTTCGGGATCGGGCTCGAGCCGTCCTCGGCCGCGGCCTCGACAAGATGGATGAAGGTGTCGTCCTCCAGCCGCAGCGTCAGATAGCGCACACCGTCCGGCCCGGCCGCCTTCAATTCGGCAAATACGGCCGAAACCAGCTCAGCATTCCGATCGGCCAGCTCCGGCCTAGCCTTGTACCTGATCAACGTCCTTCTCATCGCGCGCTCCTTGCTCATGTCGCGACCTGGTTCGCTCAAAATCGCGCACATGGCCGCATCACCCCTAGGACGTTTGCCGACCGGCGAAGGATGCGGCCCGGAAACAATTATTTTTGGGCGCATCCTTTGCCGCTCAGCCCTCGTCTAGCCCGCAGAACGCGCCGCGACAGGCTGGCGCGACACACGGAGAGAGGGCGATGCAGACCCCGACCAATCGCGCCGCGCAGAACTGGGTGCTCGGCGTCACCGCGCTGGCATCCTTCATGATGGCGCTGGACGCCATGATCATCACGACGGCATTCGCGACCATCCGCGCCGAATTCGGCAGCCCGGTCGAGACGCTGCAATGGACCGTCAACGCCTTCAACCTGACCTTTGCCGTGCTGCTCCTGACCGGTGCCGCGCTCGGCGACCGCTTCGGTCGCCGCCGCATGTTCGCGGCCGGGCTCGCCCTGTTCGTCGTTGCATCGGCGGCCTGTGCGCTCGCAGGCAATGCCACCGCGCTGATCGCCGCCCGCGCGCTGCAGGGCGCCGGCGCTGCGCTGGTGATGCCGCTGGCCATGGCGATCCTGAGCGGCACGTTCGGCCGCGAGGAGCGCGCCCGCGCGCTCGGCATTTTCGCTAGCATCACCGGCTGCGCGCTGATCATCGGCCCCGCCATCGGCGGCTTCATCACCGAACATTTCGGCTGGCGCTGGGTGTTCTGGATCAACCTGCCGATCGGCCTGATCGCGATCACCCTGGTGCTGGCACGGTTGCGCGAAAGCTTCGGCCCGGCCGGCGCGTTGGACATCCCCGGACTGGCGCTTGTTGCGCTGGCGGCGCTGGCGTGGGTGTGGAGCCTGTTGCGCGGCAACGCCGTGGGGTGGGCGAGCGCCGAAATCATGGCCACGCTGATGTCGGGCCTGGTGTTCACGGCCGGCTTCGTGCTCTGGGAATTGCGCGCGGCCGCGCCGATGGTGCCGATGCGGCTGTTCTCATCGCGGGCGCTTGCCTCCGGCATGTCCGCAAGCGTGCTGTTCTACGCCGCGATGTATGGCGTCTTGTTCCTGCTGCCGCAGTTCCTCCAGACCACGCTGGGCTTCGACGCCTTCGGCGCCGGACTTCGCCTGCTCCCCTGGACAGCGACGCTGTTCGTCACCGCCCCGATCGCGGGCGCGGTCGTCAACAGGTTCGGCGAGCGGCCGCTGGTGGTGACGGGATTGCTGATGCAGGCGATCGGCCTCGGCTGGATCGCGGAGATCGTGAGCCCCGCGGTTACCTACTCCGCTCTGGTCGCGCCGCTGGTGCTGGCCGGCGTCGGTGTCTCGATGGCGATGCCGGCAGCACAGAACGCCATCCTGAGCTCGGTCGCGGTGGCCGAAATGGGCAAGGCGTCCGGCATCTTCAACATGGGCCGCTTCCTCGGCGGCATGTTCGGCATCGCCGCGCTGGTGGCGAACTTCTCGGCCCATGGCGGGGTCGATTCGGCCGCTCATTTCGAGAGCGGATTTGCCGCGGCGATGAGCCTCGCCGCAACGCTGTCGCTGGCCGGCGCGATTGCAGGGTTTTTCCTGCCGGCACGGCGACGGACCGCCGGCGCAGCCGCGCCGCAAGATGCGTGAGGCTGACAACACTGGAGTTTCGTTATCGGGCTGGCGGCTTGTGCCGTCACGCTTCTTTCTGATCATGAAGCGTCGTTCTAAGATGAAAACGACATCTGGTGGAAGACATCGCAGTCCTCCGACACGCATTGCAACCCGCAGGACACGTTTTCGCGTTCTCGCGGCGAAATTCGCCCGAGGTTTGCCTGGTCACTCCACCCTCTAAGCCAAGAGGGCGCAGGGAAGGCCGGGTGCCGGCTGGCACCCGCGGTCCGCTGCGCGAAAATGTAGCGCAATGAAACCGCACAGCAGCATACAGGTGTAGCCAATCACTCGGCCTTCCCTGCGCGATGGTTGGACGGCTTATGCCGTGCTCTCCCGGGAGCCGAGTTCTCTTTGGCCTCCCTCGCCTTCGCGAAATTCACCGGCACCGCGCCGGTTGACGCAGATGCCGCATTCGCCAGGGCTTGACCGTAGCAACGACGGCCAGGACCACACGGTTTTGCCGTACGCACGGCCCGCCATTTCGCCGCAGTTTTTCCAGCCCTGTCGACGGAGCCGGAAACTTACAGACGAGACGAAGCCTAGCAGCGCCGCTCGTCGGAACGAAGCCTTGGGCTCACGGAGAGCAATCCGCCCTGCCCTTGGCCACTCGTACCCGAACGCTGCCGCGTCCACCGCAAGCCCGGCTCGCGAACGTGACGACCACAAGATCGCCCCTCAAGGATGAGCCGGGATGAGTGACACATACGCCAAAACCGAATTTCGGTAAAGTGGAATATTTTTGCGTGAGCGGATTGACAGGGGGCGACACAGGGCTGGAGCGTTGGGAGACAGACCGTCGGTTCGACAGGCGAGAGTTGGCCAAAGGAACGGAAAAGCCCACCAATTTAATCTACCCGCTCGAACGACAAATCTGGCTTTCCATCGAAGCGCACCAGAACAGCTTGAGTCGCTGCCTCTCCACAAACCCATGAGTCTTGTAGCCGGCGGCTTACCACGGGACTGATCCCAACGTCGCGACGATTCCGATCCCATTTCGATAGACAAGCTCGGCGCCTTTCCAGCCGGTAACGGCGAGCGGACCAATGGCCGCGACGAGCGCCAATGCGATCACCAGATGCGCTTTCTTGCCTTGAGCTGTCCTTCCGGCCTCCAACACTGCGATGAACCACCAGATCACGGCAGTCGCGATCGCCCATCGCCGGTGGTCGGTCATGAAGATCGTTTGAGACGCGTCATGAGCAACAGTGAAGAAGGCGTTGATTCCTGCAATGACGGTCAGGATCGACAGCGCAGCTCCTGTCCAGAGGTTTATCCGAGCCGCGACGACCACAACGCCTGCCCAGCTGCGTCCGCGCGCAATTTGACCGAGCCCATACAGTGCCGTCGCCACGACGTACAAGGCGATCGTGAAGTGCACAAAAACCGGATGCCAATTCGGAATGATCTCGGGCATCGCAATACTCCTATTTTCGCCTCTCGGCGCTGTCGGCTTGCGGCGTCTTCGCCTCCGCCGGCAAATTTTCGAGCGCCCTCACGAAAAACAAGAACATCTTCGAAGCGAGACTCGCGAGCTTGTTCGCGTGCAGACGGGCAATAGCTGACTGGAAACCAAGTCCCTGTATGATGCAGAAGTAGAGAATTGCCGCGTTGGAGACATTTGTGGTCTTCGGAAGTTGACCAAGCCGAACCGCCTCCTTGAGCAGATCGGTCACGTGCCGCTCGTATAGGATGTGAAGCCGTTGAAACTGCTCGTTGAGCATTGGGTAGCGGTGCCGAAGATCGTCCGACATCACGACCTTTGCGAGCGCGGGAAACCTCTCAATCAGCCCGACGTGGCCGACAAGGATACTTTCCAGACGAGCGAGCGGCGGCTCGTCCCTTTGTTCGAGGAGAGCGCGGGTCCAAACACCCTCCAGGCTTCCCTGGAGCCACCCCAGCACCTCGGTCCAGAGCACCTCTTTGGTGGGGAAGTGTCGAAAGACCGCCCCTTGGGATCGACCGATCGTATCCGCAATTAGCTGCGTACTGACCGAGTCGGCGCCTCGTTCATGGACCAATCGCAAGACCGTCTGCACGATCTGCTCCTTGCGCTCATCGGCCTGCAATCGTTCGCGACTGAGAGACGAAGTTACTTCGACGGGCATCGCTGGCGTCCTTGATTAGATAGCATGTACTTGCTATCTACCGATCCTAGAACTTGCTGTCAACTCCGGAAGACCGACAGGAGGACGTGTTGGACCTCAAGCTGTTTCGTGTAATTGCGCCTCTGGCGACGTGCCAGGCGGCGCTCCTGACGAATAACATCATCGTCATCGGCCTTAACGGATTGGTGGGCTATGCCGTACTCGGCAGCGACAAGTCGCTGGCGACCCTTCCCGTCGCGACCTACATCGCGGGCACCGCGGCTGCGACCTTCCCTGCTTCGCTCTGGATGAGACGATTTGGACGCCGGCACGGATTCCTGATTGGGACGATCATCGGGCTATTCGGTGCACTCGTCTGCGCGACCGCGCTGTTCATGAACAGTTTTGCAGTGCTGTGCTTTGGAACGCTGATGATTGGAACCTATAATGCGTTCGGCCAATATTATCGGTTTGCCGCCGCGGAGATGAGCGGCCCCGAGCGCGCCGGACGCGCCATTTCACTCGTCCTTACTGGCGGGATCGTGGGGGCAATCGCGGGTCCCGAAATAGCGAAACTGACCAAAGATGTCTTTGCGGTCCAGTTCGCAGGGACATACTTGTTTCTCGCCTGCCTGGCGCTTGTCGCTTTGATGGTTCAGGCTCGTCTGAATTTACTGCCATCCCACGATGAGTCGGAGCAAACCGAAAGCCGCCCGATTTCGCAGATCGCACGCCAGCCGGGGTTCATCATGGCCGTTCTCAGCAGTGCGTTCGGAAATGCAGGCATGAATATGCTGATGACATCGGCTCCAATCGCGATGATCTCGCATCATCACACATATGCCGATGCTGCGTTCGTGATCCAATGGCATGCCTTGGGAATGTTCGCCCCGTCCTTGGCGACGGGGGCATTGATCAAGCGCGCAGGCTCGACCACGATCATCCGGCTCGGCGCGCTTTTGATGCTCGCTTGCGCTGCCGCGGCCGCACTTCTTGGAACTGGCGTGAGTGCATTCTGGGTTTCGATGGTGCTGCTGGGGGTTGGCTGGAATTTTCTCTATGTCGGCGGAAGCACGCTTCTGACCGGAAACTATCACGTTTCAGAGCGCGCCAAGGCTCAAGCGCTGCACGATCAAACAGTATTCCTATCAACCGCCATCAGCGCGCTTCTATCCGGTTGGCTGCTCCAGCAGGCGGGCTGGCAATTCTTGCTCGGCGTGACAGCGGCTTTGGCAGCGACCGTCTTGCTTGCGAGCATCTGGTTGGCAGAATCCGAGACCAAGGTGCCGCAGTTCGCCAAGGCATCTGAATAAGGCATATCCTCTTCACAATCCGGAGCCTGATGGTCTGCACAAGGGTCGAATGATATGGGCGCGCACAGCAAACAGTCGCTGCTGTAGATACCCGACGCCGGGGTGCCACCGAAGTGCCGCCTACCGCGCGGCCCACATCACAGCGCCTCGACAGAAGTTGAAGGCGAGGCGTCCATAGAGAAAACCGCTTCCCGGCTCTGACGCAGCGAGGCGGTACGAATTGCCGAGAGCACGGAGAATTTCGATCATCTCCATCAATTCATGATGCGTCAGCGTCAAATGAAGACTGGCGTGCGACAGGAGCAGGGCTTGAATGCCAATGTTGATCATGAAGGACCCGCTCCTGCGCACGGCAGCGGCATAATTTGCGCGAGATAAGCGCTTCTCCATTGATACGGCGTATCGCCGACAAAGCGCTTGAACACCGTGGTGAAATGCGCCTGGGTCTGGAAACCCACGGTCAGGGCGATGTCCACGAGCGCAATTTCGGCCTGCTTGAGCAGCTCCTGGGCGCGCTCGATGCGGCGCCTCAGCAGATATTCATGAGGTCGCACGCCGACGGCCGCACGGAACTGCCCGGCGAAATGCATCCTGCTCAGGCCGGCGACGGCGGCCATGTCCTGAAGCGTTATCTTTGCAGTCAGATTCTTGTCGACATATTGCAGGACGCGCCTGAGACGCCAATTCTGCAGCGACCGTACGGTCCTTCCAGCATCCCCCTCGCGAATGGCGTCGGCCTGATCGAGCTCGGCCCGTGCGCTGGGAGCCTGCCGACTGAACGTCCGGGTGAGGATCGCAAGCCGCAGGGCGTCGGCCATGATGGCGGAATGGGTATCGTGCGTGGCCTCGGTCGCCGCGAGCGCATCGGACAGGCGCCGCATCACCGGATCAGCGGCTTCTCCTCCTGCGAAGGCCCGTTCGCTCTCGGCAGGCGGCGGTGCAAGGAGTTTTGCGGAGAGCCTGAAGCGGGGCCCGCGAGCGGCAGAACGTCCGGCGTCCGCCGCATGCTCGACCGCCAGGGCCATGTCCAGATGGACGAAAGACAGCATTGTTCCGCCTTCGTCGAACCGGTCAGGGAGTTTCGATAGCCCGAGCCGATCGCGATCGATTGCCGAGATATCGATCGCGCGAACGTCATGATCCTTGATCGCCTGTGAGCGTGACATCTGCAGCGACATCGTCGAATCTCCTTGTCCCGTTTTCGATCCGGCCTGGCCTGACCGGCTTGCCCGAATGCCATGGGAGCAGAGTAATTCGGCGGTGTGCGCGATCCATTCTACCCGCGGGTGCGTCTATAGGTTCTCGGGTTGACCGCGTCATACCTAGGTATGATCACAACCTGTTCCTCGGGTGAGCGCACCGATGCGACGTCTCACCGGGATTGCGGCTGCGGGCACAACTTGCGGCGCGACGCCTGCGGTAAGTTGACGCGCTTTCTGCGCACCATCCGCCGGCGGGACCACGCGAGCTCCCTGGTTTTTCCGGGGAATGCCGCTTGCCGGCGGTTTCACCGCATCGAGCGCGCGACAGGTCTTCCACGAGAGCACGAAAATCGCGCGGGTGGATGTTGTGAACGCGATCAAATCGCGGCATCAACGCGCTGATAGCTGATGTGAGAAGAACGACTGCAAGTGACGATGACGCGTCATGATCTGACCACGGGCTCATCCAAGAGCCGCACCGGCTTGCGGTCCTTGTCCGCCATCCTCGCCTTTGCGGTTTTCCTGGTTGACGTCCTGACGCCGCTCGAGGGCGCGGTGGCGGTTCTCTATATCGTGGCGATCCTGCTCGCGGCGAAGACCAACCGGCGCGACGACACCATCGTCGCCGCGGCCGGCTGCGTCGTCCTGACGATAACAGCCTATCTCCTGTCGCACGATCTGCGGACCATCGCCTCACCCGCCCTTCGTGTGCTGGTGAGCCTCGCGGCAATCGGGATCACGACCTTGCTGGCGCTGCAAAATCACGCGGCAACGAAGCGCCTCGCCGCGCAGGCCCGCCTGCTCAACCTCTCGCACGACATGATCTTCGTCAGAGACCGCGGCGGCGTGATCACCTTCTGGAACAAGACGGCCGAGCAGGTCTACGGGTGGTCTGCCGACGAGGCGGTCGGGCAGCTCGCCGACGCGCTCCTGCAAACCAGATATCCCGACCGGCGCGAGGTCATCGAAGCGGGCCTGGTGGGCACCGGTCGATGGGAAGGCCGCGTGCAGCAACGAACGAAAGAAGGCGCGGCGCTCACCGTCGATGCACGATGGGCCTTGCAGCACGACCGTCTTGGCAAGCCCGTCGGGGTCCTTGAAACGCACACCGACGTCACCGACCGCGTCGCCGCACACAACGCGCTGGTGCGAAGCGAACAGCGATACCGCCGGATGTTCGACGCAAGCCGGATCGGCGTCGTCGAAGAGGATTGGAGCGAACTCCGAGCCGCACTGCAATCGCTGGACACCGCGGGAGCCAGCCTGCGCGACCATCTGGCGCGACATCCCGATTTCGTCCGGCATGCCCGCCGGCTCGCTGCAATCACCGACGTCAATCCGGCCCTGCAAAAGATGGCAGGCGCAAACGGCGCCTCGACGTTTATCGAGAATGTGGACCTGCTTCTCGGCGAGAACGACCGCAGCTTCCTCGGCGCGTTGATCGCGTTCGCGGAAGGCGAGCCGTTCTACGAAGGCGAAACCGAGCTCGTCAGGCTCGACGGACGCAAGGTTCCGGTGCTGTTCACGATCACCTTCCCCTCCGGGCCTGACGGCGACCGCAACGTGCTCGCCTTCGTCGTCGACATCACCGAGCGCAAGCAGGCGCAGGATGCGTTGCTCGCGGCGCAGGCGGAGCTCGCCCATGCCGCGCGCGTTGCCACCCTCGGCGAGCTCAGCGCCTCCATCGCCCACGAGGTCAATCAGCCGCTGGCGGCGATCGTCACCAGCGGCGAGGCCGGCTTGCGATGGCTGCGGCGCGACGTGCCCGATCTGAAGGAGGTCGCGGCCACGATCGTTCACGTCGTCGCGCAGGGCCGCCGTGCCGGCGAGGTCGTGGCCCGCATCCGCACCTTCCTGAAAAAGGCGCCTGCCCAGCAGGACAGTCTCGATATCGCCGAGATCATCCAGGAAGCGGCCCTTCTGGTCGCGCGGGAGCTCGCGAATGACGACGTCGTCCTGACTGTCGAGACGACGCCTGGCCTGAAGCCAATTCGCGGCGACCGGATCCAGCTTCAGCAGGTGCTGGTCAACCTGCTGGTCAATGCCGCCCAGGCCATGTCGGACCAGCGCGGTTCCCGTACCGTCATGCTGCGCGCCAGCGCCGTCGACGGCGAGAGACTCGCCATCACGGTGCAGGACAGCGGCCCCGGCATCCGGCCGGACGACATGCCACGCCTGTTTGATCCGTTCTTCACGACGAAGCGCGGCGGAATGGGCATGGGACTTGCGATCTGTCGAACGACGGTGGAAGCTCACGGTGGCGAGTTGTCGGTCGAGAGCACCCCGGGCGCGGGAGCGACATTCCGCCTGACACTGCCATACAGCCAAGAACACATCAGACCATGACACGACCAGACCACGCGCAATCGCCCGCCCAATCGCTCAACTCGGTCGTTATCATCGTTGATGACGACGCAGGCATCCGCGCCTCGCTCGACAGCCTGTTCCGATCGGTCGGCCTCGATACGCGCCTGTACGGCTCGCCGTCCGAACTGCTTGGAGGCTCGCTGCCCGACGGCCCCGGCTGCATCGTGCTGGACGTCCGCCTTCCCGGCGTGAGCGGGCTCGACCTGCAGGGCCAGCTCGTCCGGCAGGGCATCAGCTATCCGATCATCTTCATGACGGGCCATGGGGACATTCCGATGTCCGTGCGTGCCATGAAGGCCGGCGCGGTCGATTTCCTCTCCAAGCCATTTCGCGACCAGGACATGCTCGATGCCGTGACCGCGGCGCTCGAACGCGATGCGCAGCACCGGGCCGAAGCCGCGACCAAGGAGGACATCCGCGCCCAGTACGAGACCCTGACGGCGCGCGAGCGCGAGGTGATGGGCCATGTCACCGCCGGCCTGATGAACAAACAGGTCGCCGCCCTGATCGGCCTCAGCGAGATCACGGTCAAGATCCACCGCGGGAACGTCATGCGCAAGATGGGGGTCCGGTCGTTCGCCGACCTCGTTCGCAAGGCCGAGGCGCTCGGAGTTTCCCAGACCCGCAGGACTTCGGACCAAACCTGAGTATAATTCCGGCGGGACTGCCCCAGGTGCATAAAGCGCCATCGGCCGCGCCGAGGGAGATGCTCTTCCTTGCGGAACACCGCGGCCAGGATTAGGCGCCCCCATGGCCAAAAGCTTGGTGATTGCGATCGTAGACGACGACGAAGGCGTTCGGGCATCGCTGGCGAGCCTCGTGCGTTCGGTCGGCTACGAGGCCCAGGCCTACGAATCCGGCGTGGACTTCCTGCGGCAGGCGCAGGGAGACGATCCGGCATGCATGATCGCCGACGTCCAGATGCCGGTCATCACAGGCGATGAGCTGCAGGCCCAGCTGGTTGCCGCCGGCCGCCATTTTCCAATCATCTTCATGACGGCGTTTCCGAGTGAAACCGTGCGTCAGCGCGTCATGGCCGCAGGCGCGCATTGCTATCTTGGCAAGCCTTCCAGCGGTGACGAGATCATCCGCTGCCTCGAAGACGCGCTGGCAGGCAACGGGCCGCAATAGTCCGGCCCGCGGCTGGCGCGGACGAGCGCCGTTTTCCCTCAACCCGACGTGCAATCCGGCAACGAGGTTGGTGAACCGGAAATACCGGCGAGCCCCTCGCACCTCATATTCGCGCGCGTATCACGACATTGGCGGGGCTGGCTGTTCTGCCGAGGGAAATGGGGATCTCGCGCGATGCAAATCAATGCCGATGCTGCCGCCGCGGCGCGCCCATTGGTCTTCGCCGGGTTTCCGGCGAGCTCCTGGGCCTTTGCGCTGCGGGTGTGGCTCGCGATGCTTCTCGCCCTCTATGTGAGCTTCTGGCTCGAGCTTGAATCGCCCTCGTCGTCAGCCCTCACGGTGGCGATCCTGGCACTGCCCACGCGCGGTCAGGGCATGGAAAAGGCCGGCTACCGATTGCTTGCAACCGCCGTCGGCGTGGCGGCATCAATCGCGATCGCCGGCATGTTTTCCCAAACCGACGGTCTCCTGCTCGCGGTGCTCGGCATTTGGATCGGCCTTTGCGTCTACGCCGTCGGGATGCTCGACGGCAATCGCGCTTATGCAGCGTCTCTCTGCTGCACCACGGTCGCGCTGATTGCCATTCAGCAGATCGACAGCCCGCTGCAAGTATTCCCGACCGGCGTCGCGCGGGGCGCGGCCATCAGCGTCGGGGTCCTCGCGGTGGCGCTCGTGAATGAAATTCTGGCCGCGCCGAACTATCATCCGGCCCTGGCAAGCCGCATCGAGGCGCTGCACCGGCGGGTCACGGATCTCGCGCAAGATGCCGAGCGCGGCCAAGCGCCATCCGCACCCGTTGCGGCGAGCCTGTTGCATGATATCGCAGCACTGCGCCCGGACATCGCGAGCCTAGCGGCGGAATCGAGCGTGGGCCCGACAAGAGCCGCGGCCGCGCGTTCCGCGCTGGTCGATCTCGTCAGCGCGTTCTCTCTCGGCCGCATGCTGGCAGCGCTCTCCGCCACGTCCGCTCCGGCGCAGAATGGTGACGATCCGGACCAGGATGCGGCCGGGCTGATCGCGATTTCCCGATCCTGGCTGCGGATCGAAATCAGCCGCAAGAACGCGCAAGTGCGCAGCAGCCTCGATGCGCTGCGTGCAGGGACGCGTCCCTATCGTGCATGGCACGCACCGCTCTATCGTTCGCGCCGCATTGCGGCCGAAGCCGGCGCACGGGCTGCGATCGCGTTCACGCTGATCGCAATCTTCTTCGTGCTGGCGGGCTGGCCGACAACAGAGCTCTGCCTTTCACTCGTCGCCGTGATCATAGGCCTCGGCTCAACCTCGCCCGCGCCACGCAGCTTCACGCTGGTGGCGGTGATGGCGATGCCGATCGCCTGCGTGCTGGCCGGCATCTTGAAGTATCTCGTCTTCAATGGGGTGTCCGAGTTTCAGCTGCTGGCGATCGGTCTTGCGCCTGTCGTCATCGGCCTCGCGCTGCTGGTCTCGCTGCCGAGCCCGATGCTGTCTTCCCTCGGCCGTCTCGTCCTGGTGTTCACGCTCGCGGTGCTCGCACCGACAAATCCGCAGAGCTACGACCCCGAGGTGTTTCTGCTGACGAGCTTCTTTGCCTGCCTTTCGTCCGTCCTCGTCTTTGCCGCGCAGTTGCTGCTGCCTCCCTTGTCATGCGGCCGGCGCATTCGGCTGCTGTTGGAAGAGGTCCGGCGCGAGCTGAGCCGCCGCGACAGCGGGCCAGCCCGGCATCTCGCGCCGGAGGAAGCCGCCTTTCGCGACGCGGCGCGGATTGAACAGATGGTGACCGCAAACGGCCCCTCCGCAATCAATGATCGGATCGCCGGCACGGCCATGCATTTTTTCGACAAGGCCGACGCCCTGCGACGTTGCCGTGCCGAACTGGACCGGGTCGGCCAGGGCCCGCTCGCCGGAGCGGCGCAGGCCGCGCGAGAGGCCCTCGTCCGGCGGGACGGCGGTGCGATCCTCGCTTCGGCCGGGGCGCTGCACCAGGCGGGAGCGCCAAGCAACCTGCCCACCAGTGCAGCCATCGCCGCGCTGATTGCGGCAAGTGCGGCGTTCATGCCGCCACAATCTCCGACCGGCTCCAGCCGAGGGACATCACCATGATGAACACCTATCGGGAACTCGTCATCGGTGGCGTGCTGATTGCCCCCATCGTCTCCTATGCGGCAACAGCGATGCTCGCGTTCCTGATGCTGCGCCCGCTGCTGCGCTTCGTCGGCTTCACGAGATTCTTCAGCAACCCTTCGCTGGCCGAACTCAGCCTCTACGTGGCGATGTTCGGCATGCTCGCACTGTTCTTCTAGGGAGAAAAGCCATGGAAGCCACCCTGCCCCGCAACGCCGCCCCGCTTCATGGCGAGCCAACGACCGACGCGCCGGTGGATGCCGCAGACACCGTGGACGGTTCGAACATGCCGGAGACCGTAGCGCGCGACACCGGCGATCACGCCGCGGCCGGCGTCAAACCTCCGGAACAGGCGGCTCCCTCCGCGAAGGTGCTGCGCGAGGGCGCCCGCCGCTTCATCCACGGCGCGGCCAAACATCTTGCGACCCTCGGCATTGCACTGGTCGCCGTCTTGATATCGCTCGCGACCTGGCAGCATTACGTCACCGCGCCCTGGACCCGGAACGGCAGCGTGCGCGTCCAGGTCGCCAACGTCGCGCCGCAGGTTTCGGGCGAGATCGTGGAACTGCGGGTGACCGACAATCAGTTCGTCCATAAGGGCGACGTGCTCTACGTCATCGACCCCTTCGACTTCGAGGTGGCCGCCCATGTCGGCAAGGCCGTCCTCGACCAGCGCGCGGCGGATCTCGAAGTGAAGCAGGCCCAGTTCAACCGGCGCCAGCGCTTGTCCAACCTCGCAACGACGCCGGAGGAACAGCAGATCTTCGCCGGCAATGCCTTGCAAGCGAAGGCTGCGTATGAGGCGGCGGCGCATCAGCTTGCTCAGGCCGAATTGAACCTGAAACGAACCAACGTGACGAGTCCGGTCGACGGCTACGTCACCAACCTCCTGCTGCGCGTCGGCGATTATGCTACCACCGGCGCCAGCAACGTCTCCATCATCGATGCCAACAGTTTCTGGATCGACGGCTATTTCGAAGAGACCAAGATGGCGGGCGTGTGCGTGGGCGATCGCGCAGAGGCACAGCTCGTCGGCTACTCCAAGCCGCTTCAGGGACATGTGAAAACCGTGACCCGCGGCGTCAGCGTGTCGAACGCCGCATCCGGCACCCAAGGCTTGCCCAACGTCGATCCCATCTACACCTGGGTTCGGCTTGCGCAGCGCGTGCCGGTTCGCGTCGCCATCGACACGGTGCCTCCGGGGGTGCCGCTGGTCTCCGGCATGACGGCGACGGTGACGATCCGGCAGCCCTCAAGCGAAACCCAAAGCCGGTTTGAGCGATTCCGCACGAACTTCGTGAATCCCGTCGCCGATCTGTTCGGCGCGGGACGTCCGCCTCGCGCGAACTGCCTTCAGGCCACATCCCAGCAGCCCCCCGAGGTGGAAGCGGTTCCGTATTCGCGCGAACCCGCCATTCCGCCAGCGGCTGCCATCGCACCGGGCCTCACACCCGGCCTCGACGCCTCGCCACGCCTGCCCTGAATCAGACGAAGACGGCCGGCCGGACATGACAGTACCGCATGCACCCTCGTTCGGTGTGTTCTCTCCACACATGCACTTGATCCCTTTGATTCCAATTGAATTTTTCGCGACACGCGGTCGCACCCGCTCGCACTTGCAAAATCTAATACCGCTTCAGCTTCCTTAACGAGCCTTCCGACGCGGTCGCACCTATCGTTCGAACATGGACCAATTGCATTCTGCTGCCGTCCCGACGGCAGCCGAATCCAGGAAATGGGGACGAACGATGCTTACTGATATGCAAGCGGCCGGCGCCCGGGTGACGTATCAACCCAGCCGCCGCGAATCGGCTTCCCCGCAAGAGTCTCGCGCATTTCCCCTCGAACGAAGGTGGCGCCAGCCCGGCCAACATGGCGGCACCGCGTCCGACGACATCACGATCTCGCGCTGGACCTCGACCCAAACAGGCATAAGGCACGAAGAAGCCGCGACGCCTTGCGACCGATACTTCCTGGCCATCGCCTTGAAAACAACACGGGTCAAACTGACCAGAGGCCGCCACACCGTCTTCGACGGCGTCATGCCGGCAGGCACGCTGTATATCGGCGCACCGTCGCAGCGGCTCAGTGCGCAGTTCTACGCGCCGTGCGATTTCCTGCACTTCCACGTCTCTGCCGGCAGTTATTTTCCGCCTCTACGGCCTGGAGCAGGCCCCGCCGCGCCGGAAGGCCTCAACGACCTCGTCCTGCTCCGCGACCCCTTTGCCGAGCAGCTTGCGAAAGCACTGACCGAACGCGGCCATTGGGCCGACCGGGAATTCGCACGCTGCATCGGGCGGACGCTGGCAATGCACATTGCCCGGCGCGAGCCCCCTCACGCGAAAGTCAATGCCTTGCCGAAATGGCGGCTGCGGCGCGTCGAGGAGTATGTCGGGACGAACTTCGACCACGGCATCACCCTGTCCGACCTTGCCAAGGTGGCGGGACTGTCGCGGATGCACTTCGCGGCTCAGTTTCGTGCCGCGACGGGATACCGACCGCGGGAATACCTGCTGCATCAGCGCATCGAGCGTGCGAAATCACTGCTATCGAATTCCGACACGGTCCTCGCCGAGGTGGCGCTGACCGTCGGCTTCTGCACGCAGGCGCATTTCTCGACCGTCTTCAAGCGGATCACGGGTGAGACTCCCGCGCGCTGGCGATGCGCCAGCCGGAACGCGTCGACTTCGTCCAGGCTCGGCGATCCGGCTGCGACACGCATGGCCGTGTCCCACGTGCTGCCCGCGGAAATCACGTGAATCATGCAAAATGAGAAATAGCCTGGGTTCGCGAAATACTTTGGCGGCGCGATCGGCGATACTGCACATGTTAGGTGACTGAGACCCCAAGTCACGGCTCGAGCCTCTCTCCTCCCTGGGCGTACGAGCATTTTGGGGCCGTCCTCCGCCAAGGACGGCCCCCTTTTTCTCTACCGCGCAGCGCGATCGTCTCCTAAACTTGTCGCGCTCAGGCGCTCAGGTGACGCGCAACCCAGGCGCGGACGCCCTGAAGGCTCCTGAAATCGTCCAGCGAGCGAGCCGGAAGCCCGGGCTCGATCTCGGCAACCATCCTGCTGAGCGCGTGTCCGGGCCCCAGCTCGAGAAACCCCGTTGCACCCGCTTCGACACAGGCTTGCAGGCAATCCGTCCATTGCACGGTGTGCGAGATCTGCGCGGCAAGCTTGTCGAGACCGCTCTCGGGCGAGACGACCGGAGCCGCATCTATTCCGCTCAGAATGCGCGCACCGCTCCTCGCCGGGAACACCACCGGTGCCAGGCGCAGAGTCTCACGAAATACGGCGGACGCCGCGGCGAGCCGTTTGGTGTGGGAGGCCACCTCAACCGGCAACGCGACGATCCTTGCGCCGTGCATCGTCCGCGCGTCTGCGGCAATTCCGCTCAGCGCCTCCCGGCCGCCGCCGATGACAAAGGCATCGCCGGGATTGACGAGGGCGATCGCCGCGCCGTGACGTTCGCAAAGGCGACCGATCTCGTCTCGCGAAAGACCACGGACGAAGATCAGACCGTCGCCGGCGCGCGTGGCCGCATCCATGGCTTCTGCGCGGCGCGCCACGAGATCGAGCGTGGCAGTCGCATCGAACAGTCCGCCGACACCCCAGGCCGCGACTTCGCCGACACTATAGCCGGCAATGATGACGCCACGCGGCATGACATCTGCGAGCGCACACGCCGCAGCGAGCGGCTGCAAGGTACAGAGAATCTGGCCGGCACGGTTGCGGTGCAGGGCCTCATCAGGTTCGCCGCGGACGAATTCGCGCGGATCCCTGCCACCGAGCAACGCCGCCGCACGCGCAAACAGCTGCGCGGCGTCCGGCGGGTCGCCCGTGAGGGCGAACATGTCCCGATGCTGGCCGCCTTGGCCCGAGCAGAGGATCGCAAGCGTCATCGCCGCGGCCTAGTGGGGAAAGAGCAGCGCGATCGCAATCGCCAGGGTCACGACGCTGAATCCGGTGCTGGCGATGACCATCGACCCTGCCCTTGCGGAATCCAGCCGGTAGTTGACCGCGAACAAAATTCCGAAGAAGCCCGACGGCGTCGCGGCGAGCAGAATAGCCGTTTTCGCCGCGTCCTTCGTCATCGGAATGAGGCAAATGACCGCAACTGCCAGCAGCGGGCGCACGATGTCCGAAGCCACCGTTGCAGCGACGACCTTCCAGTCCAGCCGAAACGACTGCGCCGACAGAATGGCTCCGGTGAGGAACAGGGCGACGCCGGCAGCCGAACTTCCAATCAGCGCGAGGCTTGCACGGGCCAACGCGTCGAGGCTCACATCCGATAACGAGAACAGGATGCCAAGCGCGGGCGCGAGTACCACCGGCTTGGTGATCGCACGCCGAATTGCCGTCAGGACCTGCCGTGCCGCCATTTGCTCGCCGCGAGCCTTGGCGGCGCCCATTTCCGCCATGATCAGGGTCAGCGGACTGATGAGGATCGAGCCCGCCGCCAATGTGACGGCAACCGGCACAGTGCCGGCCGGCCCCACGACTGAGGTCATGATCGGAAGGCCCACGCCGGCGAGATTCGGAAAACCAATCGTCAACGCCTGTAACGATGCTTCCGACCGGGAAACCTTGGAGACCCCACGCGCGGTAAAATACCAGGCGAGATAGACCAGCAGCATCGTCACGCCGAGCACCAGGAAGAGCGGAACCTGCTCGATCATCTCACGGCGTGACGCCGAGGCTGTCGCCGCGAACAGAGAGGCCGGCAGCGCAAAATCCATCACGAGTGCGTTGAGGGCGTCGACGTGAAGATTGTCGACGATATGGAATTTTCCGGCGGCGTATCCCAGCAACAGAACGAAGAAGACCGGCACCAGCGCCATCAGGATCGCGTTGGACATCATGAAATCGGCCTTTCATGGGCGTCGACGAAGAGCGTCATCGCAAGCAGGTCGGCCGATCCACCCGGGCTGAGGCGACGGGCGACGAAGCTTTCGTGGATCGACTGCGCCCGCGCACGCCAGCCGGACACGCCGACGCCGCCTGAAGCGATGAAGCGACGCGCCGCGTCATGTGCAAAGCGAAGGCCGTCAAGCCCACCGCGATGCAGGAGGTTGGTGTCTTCGACGAATGCGATCAGCGCAAAGCACGCCTCGACCCGGGCGGCTTCCGTGTCTTCCAGCGCAATCGGCGTCGCTCCGCGCAAGGCCGGCAAGCCGATCCGGTAGACGCTGGGAAATCCGTTTGCGGCCTCCATCCGTGCACCACCCGCACGAAAGCGGCGGCGGGCTGCGCTGCCATGGCTGTGCAGCAGCACCGGACCATCGAATATGCTGTCGCCCCACAGGCGCGCCACGACAGCGCCAAGCGGAAGTCCGGGATCGACCAACCCGCCGGCTCTCGCGCCGGCCGCCGCGCACAGCAGGCCGAGCCCGAAGATCGCGCCACGGTGCGTGTTGACCCCCGCGGTCGCCGCCAGCATGGCGCGCTCCGCTTCAAGGCCGATGATGCGCAGCCGCCCCATGCCGCAGCCAAGCGCGCCCGCATCGGCCAGGCGTTGCAGGTAGGGCCTGATGGCCGCAGCACTGCGACGAAACGTGCCCGCATCCATGTCGTCGTGGCTGCCGTTGTCGACATGGCTCACCAGCCCCGGCTTCGGCCAGGTTTCGAGCTCCTGGACGAGGCAATCGGCGGCGACGGCGCCGATGGCGGAGACATCGGGCGCTATCTGCGGTCGGCGCAGAACCGGCCGTTCCAGGCCTCTTGCGGCCGTGGTGATCATGATCCCATCGCTCCCGACATGAATTGATGCCTGCCGAGCAGGACCACGCGCGCGAGGCTCTTGACCAGAAGCTCGCTGGTGCCGCTTTGGAATTCGCGCCAGTTGACCGCAGCGCCGTCGGCGCCCATCAACTCGCCATCGAGCCGCATCGGCGCATCAGTCTCGATCGCAGCGACGTCGGCGACGAAGCGATCGATGTCGGTTTCGCGGTGAAACTCGAACAGGACATCGAGATCGGAACGGTCGGTCACGTAGTCGAGCCCGGTCAGCGACTGCCAGGCCAGGCTGCCGAACACGCGCACCTCCACCGCATGGCGAAGCGCCAGCCCGTCGAGCCGGTCGAGCGTCGGCCACCAGTTGCGCGGCGCGTAGGCCCGCGCCTGCCGCAGCGACGGCGGCCTCGCGACCGAGGCGACGTGGTCGATATCAACCACGAGAGAGACCCGTTTCTTGCCGGCAGAGGGCGGCAAGGGCAGGCCTAGCGCGAAGCCGGTTGCCTCGCATGGCAGAGCGCGTCGCCTGATCGTCGGCCATCGCATTTTTGGCCAGCGCGCGAGAAGGGAATCGGCTGCGAGGTCGTCGCGCGCGTCCAGAATCGCGCGCCAGCCTTCGGGGCTGACGAAGACCAGGTCGTGACGACCCGGTTGACGCTCACCGTGCTTGCAGGGCGAGATCATGAACGCGCTCCGCGATCTCGGCGGCCTTCAGCCGGCCGCCACGCTCCTTGCCGAGCGCGTCCCGCCGGTCCTGCACGGCCGGCATGCCGGCCAGCAGCGCCTCCAACTGGTCGGCGAGCGAATTGGCATTGCTCCACGTCATGTGAACGGCGCCCATCTGTGCGAGATTGGACAGGCCCGGCGCGAACACCGGCGTCGACTTCGCCTTTTCCTGCAGGGCCTCCATCGACAGCTTGGTGACCTTCGCCATCGACGGCAGGTCCATCACCGCGGGATCGGCCCCGGGCAGTCCGACCAGCACGCGCGTCGCTAGGCCCGTCGCAAGCAGGGCGCCCGCAGCCGAGTGACCATACAGAAGGCCGACGGTCGGGTGGCCATTCATATCCGCATGGATCAGCACCTTCGCCAGATGGGCGAGGAACTCGTTCAACCCGAGCAGCTCGTCACGCTTGCTCATGCGCTGGCTGTCGCTGTCGACGAGCACCAGGATCGACCCGGAGTCCCGGTCGATCGACTCCAGGACGTGGCCCGACAGCCTGATCGCTTCGTCGACGCCTAACGCCGTCCGGTCTGCAACACCAAGCACGATCATCCGGCCGCCGGATCGCAGCGTCGCCGAGCCGAGGATGACGCCCTTGTCGTTCCTCACCTCATGGCCGTCGGGAAAGAGCGAAGCGAGGATATTATCGAGCGTCACGGCTGGTCCTCCCGATCCGGTTGGCAAGAGCAATGAACTGATCGGCCGGCAGCTCTGGAACGGCCTCGGCATGCGCGATGCCTTCCGCCGTCCAGATGTCCACGGCATCGCCGCAGTCACCGAAGCTACGCAGCCGGTCGGCAAGCCGCCGCTGCTCGGCCCTCAGTCTGTCGAGACCGAAAGGTCCGACCAGGCCGAGCAGCTCCAGCGCGGCCTCGCGAAAATCCTGCACATTGTCGTCGGCGAAGACATCGGCGGCACCGAGCAGACGGCGATGCTTGCCTCCCATGGTCCGCCAGACCAAGGCGCGATCGCGGGAATCGAACTCCTCGACGCCGCGATTGGTCTCGATCACTTCGGGGCCCGACACTGCGATACGCCCCGGCTCCGAGACGGCGAGAGCGGAGCAACAGCCTGCGATCAGGCCGCCGCCGCCATAGCATCCGGACCTGCCGCCGATCAGGCCGATGACCTTCACGCCTGCGCTGCGGGCTTCCATCAAGGCGCGCATGATCTCGGCGATGGCCAGCTCGCCAGCATTCGCCTCCTGCAAGCGGACGCCGCCGGTATCGAACAGGATCAGGACGGGGATCGAGCCGATCTGACGCGCGGCGCGGAGGAGCCCGGTCAGCTTGGCACCGTGCACCTCGCCAAACGCACCGCCCATGAAGCGGCCTTCCTGCGCAGCGACGAACACCGGCGAGTCGTCGAGGCGGCCGTGACCGACGATGATGCCGTCGTCGAACTGCTCGGGAAGGTCGAATATCTTCAGATGCGGGCTGACTTCGCGCTGCTCCGGTCCAATGAACTCGACGAAGCTGCCGGCGTCGAGCAGCAGGTCCAGCCGCGTGCGGGCCGACGCCTCGTAGAAGCTTGTGCTGCGGGCCCGTTCGGCCGGGCTGATGTCCTTGACCGGAGCGGTCATTGGCCGGCCTCCGCGATCAATCGCACCGCCTGCGCGAGCCGAAGCGACACCGTATCGGGACGCGCACCACCGTCATTGATCGAGAACTTCAGCCCGCCCGGCGAATAGCGCTCGACGAAATCACCGATCACGGCGCTCCAGACAGCTCCGAAGCCTATGGCCGCGGTCTTGATGTCCACGACGCATTCCGCATCCGGCAAGCTCCGCTCGACCAGCACTTCCAGATTTCCGGAAGCGACCACGCCGACAATCGCGCGTTGCCTGGTGCCGCCGGCTCGCGCGCGAACCTGGTGTTGAAAGTTGAGATCTTCCATGATCGGTCCCTCACCAATTCCTGAATTTTGAGGGCGGCGCGTAGAGTCCGCCCGACCAGCGCACGAGATCCTTGATCGAGCGCGCCGCCAGCAGGCTGCGATCCGCATCGAGCGGATTGATACCGAGATCTTCCGGCCTGCGGATCACGCCGCGCTCGCGCAGGCGCGAGACCATGCCGTAGTCCCGCCGTCGGCCAACGTCGGTGTAGCCGGCAACGCCACGAATGGCCTGTTCGCGCTCCTGCGCGGTGCGGCACAGCAAGAGGTTTGCCACGCCCTCTTCGGTGATGATGTGCGTGACGTCGTCGCCGTAGATCATGACCGGCGCGAGATCGAGCTTCAGCTTTTCGGCGAGCTCGATCGCATCGAGCTTCTCGACGAACAGCGGCACGTTCTTGTCGCCGAACGTCTCGCCGATCTGCACGACCAGCTTGCGGCCGCGGCGCATCAGTGCCGAACCGTCGGGATCGGCCTCTGCTCCGGCCTTCAGCCAGGGCTCGCTCGGATGGCGTCGCCCGCGGGCATCCGCCCCCATGTTCGGGGCGCCGCCGAAGCCTGCAATGCGCGAGGTGGTCACGGTCGACGAGTTCCCTTGCAGATCGATTTGCAGTGTGGAGCCGATGAACATGTCGCAAGCATAGAGACCGGCGGTCTGGCAGAAGGCGCGGTTGGAGCGCAACGAGCCGTCCGAACCGGTGAAGTAGACGTCGGATCTGGCCCGGATGTAGTCGTCCATGCCGACCTCCGACCCGAACGAGTGGATCTGCCGCACCCAGCCGGACTCGATCGCCGGAATGAGCGCGGGATGGGGATTCAGCGCGAAATGGGACGCGATCGTGCCCTTCAGCCCCAGCCTCTCGCCGAACGTCGGCAGCAGGAGCTCGATCGCGGCTGTGCTGAAGCCGATGCCGTGATTGAGCCGCTGTACGCCATAGGGCGCATAGACACCTTTGATCGCGAGCATCGCTGTCAGAATCTGGCCTTCCGTGATCGCCGCCGGATCGCGCGTGAACAGCGGCTCGACGAAGAACGGCTTGTCGGCCTTGACGATGAAATGGACACGGTCCGCCGGGATATCGACCCGCGGAACGGTGTCGACGATTTCGTTGACCTGTGCGATCACGACGCCGTCCTTGAACGCGGTCGCCTCGACCACGGTCGGGGTGTCCTCGGTATTCGGGCCGGTGTAGAGATTTCCCTCGCGGTCGGCGCTGACGGCGGCGATCAGCGCGACGTGCGGCGTAAGGTCGATAAAGTAGCGGGCGAACAATTCGAGATAGGTATGAACCGCGCCCAGCTCGATCTTGCCGCCGAACAGCATGCGCGCGATGCGCGCCGATTGCGGTCCTGAATAAGCATAGTCGAGCCGCTTTGCGACCCCGCGGTCGAATAGGTCCAGATGCTCGGGCAGAACCACACCCGACTGCACCATGTGCAGATCGTTGACCTTGGACAGATCGACCGCCAGCAGCGCGCGGCTCAAGAGATCCGCCTGCTTCTGGTTATCGCCCTCCAGGCAAACCCGGTCTCCCGATCGGACCACGGCCTCCAGCAGGCGCGTGACGTCGTGCGCTTCAACGACCTTGCCGCGGGCAAGGCCGGCTCCTGCCGCAATGCGCGCATCGCGCGCGGCTCGATTGTTCTGCCAGCTCGTCACGACCTCAGCTCCTTTGCGGCGTTGGCTCCGCTCCAGAGCGATCCCGGATTGGCACGGTCGGGATGGAGCTCGAGCATCGCCTCGTAAAGCTCGCGCGGCGATGTCGTCGCCTTATCGAGGCGGTTGAAATCGAGCAGGTATTGGCGGGTCTCAGCGATGTTGCGCGGATCGTCGTCGTTGTCCGGCTTCTTGTGTCCGGCCACCACGAAGCGCGGCTTCAAGGCATCGAGCCGGCCGAGCGCCGCGATCCATTCCAGCCGGCTCTGCGTATCGGTTTCGACCAGATAGGGATGAATGCCGTTGTACACGGTGTCGCCGGCGACAATCAGGTCGAGAGAGGGGACATGAAGAGCAGTTGAGCGGGCCGTATCGGTTCGTCCCATGTCGACGACGACGAGCTTGTGTCCCTCGAGCGTAAGCTCGCCTTCGAGGGGCGCAGCTGCGGCCAGACGCTCTGCGATCTCGCCCGGAAAGCGCTTGCGCCAGAAGCCATCGAGCGCTTCAGGTGCAAGCTGCGCCTTCATCTCCTCGACGACCTCGGGAACTGCAACGGCCTTCGCATGCGGAAAGCGATCGAGCAGCGGCGCCAGGCCGAAGAAGTGATCTCCGTGCCCGTGCGTGACATAGATCGTGGTCAGATTTCGCTCGCACGAAACGACCCAGTCCAGCAACGTCTTCGACTGCCCGGCGGTGAGGAACGTGTCGACGAGAACCGCATCCCGCTCACCGTAGATCAGCGTCGACGAATTCGCGACCCACATCAAATCCGGATTGCCGGACGGCAAGTCGCGGCTGAGTCCGGCCCGCTTCACCGTCGTCACCTTCCAGTTCAGAGCGGAGCTGGTCGTCTCGATCATTTTCATGGGAATTCTCCGGATGGAATATTCGGGGCGGCGGGAGTGCTGTCACTCCCGCCGTCCTTCCTTCTGCCGGTCGTGCGTCGGGACCAGCAAAAGCACGGTCAGCGCGTGACCGGCGACTGAATGCTGCGCGCGGCGCGGGCGATGACCGCCGCCACTTCCTTCGGACGGGACTCGTAGACCGAGTGGCTCGCGCCGGGGATCACAGTGGTCTGGCTCTTGGCGCGCTCATAGTACCAGCGCTCCAGATCCGGACTGATGATCTGGTCGTTGCCGGCGACGATGCCCCAGCTCGGCTTGGTCTTCCACGCCGCTGCCGTCAGCGGCGTGCTGAAGACCTGTGTCGCGGCCGGGACCTGCGAGCGCGCGACGAACTCAGCCCGCTCGCGCGGCAGATCCGGCGCGAACAGTTTCGGGAATTGCACGGGATCGAGATAGGTGAATTTGTCGGGGGTCATCTTGATGACGCCTTCGGTCTTCCCGAGCACGCTCGGCGTCTTCTTGCCCAGCGCCGATTCGTCCTCGCCGACGTCGGGCGCATGTGCGGCGACGTAGACAAGACCGACGACGTTGGGATGTACGCCGGCCTCGGTGATGATCGAGCCACCGTAGCTGTGACCGACGAGAAGCGTCGGGCCATCCTGCAGATCGAGAATACGTTTGGCCGCAGTGACGTCGTCGGCGAACGAGGTCTCGGGCTCCTGCACCATGGTGACGCGGAAGCCTTCCTTGCTCAGGATCTCGTAGACCGGCTTCCAGCCGGACCCATCCACCCAGGCGCCGTGCACCAGGACGATGTTCTTCAGGGGCTCCGCGCGCGCAGGGGCGACGGCCGAGAACAAGGAGAGAGCGGCGGCAAAGGCGAGGCTGGCGCTGATGTGTTTCATGTCGGGATCACTCCGGGTTGGAATGACGCGATACTAATTTCAAGGCTTGCTTGCGTATTTCCGCAAACAACTATCCTTGCCACTTCGCACGCCCGGACACGCGAGCTGCGACGATCGCTGCTGGAACATCCTCCGGACGTAGCCCCGTTGAGCGAGGCATTTTTGGGGGCTCACGTTATGTACGCTGACATTCATGACATGACCTCTCGCAAGCGTGAACGGCCGGCGTTCGTACACGAAAGACGATCGATGCGCGCCCTGTCATTCAAGGCAACGTTCCTGACGTCACTCGAAATTCAAGCATAGGATCGAACAATGACATCCATCGCAAAGTGCAGCTTGGCCCTCTTCGCCCTGCTGTACGCAACAATGCCGGCTCGTGCCGGAACCTGCACGGATGACATCGCGCAAACCCAGGCCCAGCTCGATCTGGCCATAGAAAGAGACGCTGGCTCCCACGGCTGGAAGCCGGAGAGCCTCAGCGCGCTGCGCGGCCATCAACCCACGCCCCGCTCGCTCGCGGAAGCAGCTGGTGGCAATGGCATCGATTTCACCGAGGCGCTCGACTCGCTCGATCGCGCGCGCACCGCCAATCGCGGCGGCGACCTCGCCGCGTGCAGTCGGGAGATCGCACACGCCCGGGCCATCCTGAGATAGCGAAGGCTATCTCAGGCCAACGGCGAGGCGATGCGTCGAACGTGGTCGCGCAAGACAGAATGCGATGCACGACGCACCGGATTCGCCTCGTCGTCGTGCAGCCGGGCAGCAGGGCGTGCGTTCTGGAAATACCCGCGCCGGCGCAGCTTCCTATTGTTCGATCGCAGTCGGCCGGAGCTTTCATCCATGCGACAACAATATTCAACATACAACGGTGTGATGCTTGCGACCGCCATGCTGTGGCTGGTCCCGGCTGCGGCCATCGCTCAAACAACGGCGCCGGGAATGCAGCCTCCCGCCGGCATGCTTGCGACGTCGCCGCTCAACCCGCAATCCACGCGGCCAGTGGGCATTCCGTTGGGATCGACCGAAATCGTAACGCCCGGCATCTCGCCGATCAACCCTGCGCCAAGCACGAGCGCCTGCGCCGGGTCCGGCAACGCCGCATCGACCGGAGCATTGTTCGACGGCGGCGGGTTGTCCGGCACCTCATCGACCACTTGTGCCGGCAGCACCGCAGCGGTCCCGTCCCTGCCCTCGACATCGACGGTCGGCCGCGTCGGAATTCCGCTGGGCGCCACTGAAATCGGAGGAGCCGGAATTAGTCCGTCCGTGCCGGTGGCTGGCCCGACGCCCTTGAACGGCACAACGTCCTTGAACGGCACGACATCGATCGACAGCTCCGGCAGTCCCTGAAATTCCGGCAGTCCCTGAAATCATGGAGGATCATCACCGTGAAACGGAACCTCACCATTGCGCTCCTCACTCTCGCTGCGATCATGCTCGGCGCGGGCTTCTGGTTCTTCGGCACCGACCGATCGCCGGCCGTGGCAGCCGCACCCGTGCCCGCTGCGGTGCCGGTGGTCGCCGCCACGGTCACGGGCAAGGACGTTCCGATCTATCTGCACGGCATCGGCACGGTGATCGCTTACAACACCGACGTCGTGCGCAGCCAGATTCAAGGACAGATCGTCAAGATCGCCTTCACCGAGGGACAGGCCGTCAAGGCCGGCGACTTGCTCGCCCAGATCGATCCACGTCCTTACGAGGCCCAGATCGAGCAGTTGACGGCCAATCGCGACAGGGACCAGGCGCAGCTCGCGAATGCCGAAGCCAATCTCTCCCGCTACAATCAACTCGGCGACAAGGGCTATGCGACCCCGCAACTGATCGAGACGCAGACGGCGCAGGTGGCGCAGCTCAGGGCCGCCGTGAAGGCGGACCAGGCCCAGATCGACGAGGCCAATGTCCAGCTGAGCTATACGCGCCTCTCGTCGGCCGTTCCCGGCATCACCGGCGTTCGCCAAATCGATGTCGGCAATGTCATTCATCCGACCGACGCCAACGGCCTCGTCGTCGTCACCCAGATCGAGCCGATCTCGCTGCTGTTCACCCTGCCGCAGGCAGACCTGCCGAGGATCCAGGAGCACGCAGCAAAGGGCGCCCTGAAGGTCATCGCCTACAGCCAGGACAACAAGACGAAGCTCGACGAAGGCACGCTACTGCTGGTCAACAACGAGATCGCGGGAACGACCGGCACCGTCCAGCTCAAGGCGGTGTTCCCGAACCATGAGCACCGGCTATGGCCGGGGCAGCTGGTGAATGCGCGCCTGCTGCTCGAGATTCAGAAGGATGCGCTCACTGTCGCCGGCTCGGCCGTGCAGCAGGGCCCGAACGGCAGCTATGTCTATGTCGTATCCGCTGACCAGACGGTTACCTTGCGTCCCGTTCACGTCGCCCAGATCACCGATGGCCAGGCCCTGATCGACCAGGGCCTGAAATCCGGTGACGTTGTCGTCGTCGACGGCCAGTATCGACTGACGGAAGGCAGCCGCGTTCTCGAGCTGCACGGCAAGGCCGCGCGTGAAGCCGACCTGCAGAGCGCCGTGCAGGATGCGATCCCATGAACATTTCCGCGCCCTTCATCCTGCGGCCGATCGCAACCGCGCTGCTGATGGCGGGCCTGCTGCTGTGCGGCCTTGCGGCTTATCCCCTGTTGCCGGTCGGCGCGCTGCCGAACGTCAACTACCCGACCATCCAGATCTCGGCGCAACTGCCCGGCGCCGACCCGGGCACGATCGCCTCGTCGCTGGCCACTCCGCTCGAGCAGCAGCTCAGCCAGATTCCCGGTATCACTCAGCTCACCTCGTCCAGTGCGCTCGGCGTGGCCCAGCTCACGGTGCAATTCGAGCTGTCGCGCACGGTGGACAGCGCGGCGGTGGACGTGCTGGCCGCGATCAATGCCGCGAGCCCGTTCCTGCCGCCGAATATCCCCTACCCGCCGACGATCCGGAAGGTGAACCCGGCGGAGACGCCGATCATGCTGATCGCGCTGACGTCCGACTCGCTGCCGCTGACCACGGTCGATGCCTATGCGGAGAACATCCTGCTGCCGAAGATCTCGCAGGTGCCGGGCGTGGGCCTCGTCGGCATCGGCGGCCAGCAGAAACCCGCAATCCGCGTTCGCGTCAATCCGCAGGCGCTCGCTGCGCGCGGCATCGGCCTCGAAGACGTCCGCAACGTGATCGCCGGCGCCAATGTCGACCTGCCCAAGGGCACGCTCAACAGCCCGCGCGTTACCTATACGCTGAACACCAACGATCAGTTGCTCAAGCCCGCCGCCTATGAAGACCTCATCATCGCCTATCGTAACGGCTCACCGGTGCGGATACGCGACATCGGCACGGCGGTCGACGGGCCCGAGAACGACCTCTTGGCCGGCTGGTACGGCAATGATCGCGCCATCATCCTGGCGGTGCAGCGCGTTCCCGGCGCCAACGTGATCCAAACCGTCGACCGCATCAAGAAGCTGCTGCCGCAACTGCAGGCCTCCGTTCCGCCCGCGATCAAGGTGACGATTGCCGCCGACCGGACCGCCACCATTCGCGCCGCCGTCTCCGACGTTCAATTCACGCTGATGCTGACGGTCGCACTCGTGGTGATGGTGATATTCCTGTTTCTGCGGAATTTCTGGGCCACGATCATCCCGGCGATCACGGTTCCCCTGTCGCTGGTCGGCACGTTCGCGGTGCTTTACGTGCTCGGCTACAGCCTGGACAACCTCTCGCTGATGGCACTGTCGATCGCGGTGGGCTTCGTGGTCGACGATGCCGTCGTCGTCATCGAGAACATCGTGCGCCATCTCGAGCAGGGTATGACGCCGATGGAGGCCGCGCTCAAAGGTTCCAGCGAAATCGGCTTCACGATCGTCTCCATCACCCTGTCGCTGATCGCGGTGTTCATCCCGCTGTTCCTGATGGGCGGCTATGTCGGCAAGCTGTTCCAGGAATTCGCGATCACGATTACCGCCGCGCTGCTGCTGTCGCTCATCATCTCGCTGACGCTGACGCCAATGATGTGCGCGCGCCTGCTGAAGGACGACTCGCGGGCGAAGCACGGCCGGCTTTACCTCGCCTTCGAACGCGGCTTCGATGCCCTGCTCGCACTGTATGCGAGAGGCCTGCGAATCGTGTTGCGCCATCGCTTCGTGACGCTGCTGGTGATGCTCTCGACCATCGCGCTGACCGGCTACCTCTACGTCATCATACCGAAGGGTTTCTTCCCGCAACAGGACACCGGGCAGATCGTCGGCATCACCGAAGCCGCACAGGACATCTCCTTCCCCGCCATGTCCGAGCGCCAGCAGGCGGTCGTCGACATCCTCTCGAAGGATCCAGCGGTCCAGTCGGTGGCGAGTTATATCGGCCCGGGCGGCCCGACCGCGACGCTCAACCAGGGACGCATCTTCATCGTCCTGAAGCCGAAGCCCGAGCGCAAGGCCAGCGCCGATCAAATCATCGAGCGGCTAGGGCCTGCGCTCTCCCATATTCAGGGCATCAGGCTTTACATGCAGGCCGCGCAGGACATCACCATCGGCGCACGGCTGTCGAAGACTCAGTATCAGTACACGCTGACGGACGCCGATTCCAACGAGCTCACCAACTGGTCGGCGATCTTTCTGGAGAAGCTCCGCGCGCTCGACCTCATCACCGATGTCGCGAGCGACCAGGCCAATGCCGGCCCGAGGCTGGAGGTCACCGTCAATCGCGAGGTCGCATCGAGCTTCGGCATCCTGCCCACGACGATCGACAACACGCTCGATGACGCATTCGGCCAGCGCATCGTCTCCACGATGTTCACCTCGCTGAACCAGTACCATGTCGTGATGGAGGTCGACCCACGTTTTCAGTACGGCCCCGAAGCGCTCAAGGACATCTACCTGAACTCGGCCACCGGCCAGCAGGTCCCCCTGAGCACGCTGGTTCACAGCGAAATCAAGCCCGCGCCGATCCTGATCAACCACCAGAGCCTGTTCCCCTCGGTGACAATCTCGTTCAACCTGAAGCCCGGCGTCGCACTGGGCGACGCGGTGGCGGCGATCCAGAACATCGAGAAGAGCACCGGCAAGCCCGCCTCGCTAACAGCTTCGTTCCAGGGCAATGCGCAGGCGTTCCAGTCCTCCCTGTCGGGCACGCCGCTATTGATCGGCGCGGCGCTGATCGTGATCTACATTATCCTCGGTGTGCTCTATGAGAGCCTGATCCACCCCATTACGATCCTGTCGACGCTGCCGTCGGCAGGCATCGGCGCGCTGCTCTTGCTGCTGGCGGTCCACGTGGATCTCAGCGTCATCGCCATCATCGGCATCATCCTGCTGATCGGCATCGTCAAGAAGAACGGCATCATGCTGGTCGATTTCGCCCTCGAGGTGGAGCGCCAGCACGGGCTCAGCCCGGAAGAGGCGATCTACCAGGCCTGCACGCTGCGCTTCCGCCCCATCCTGATGACGACGATGGCGGCGCTGCTGGGCGGCGTACCGCTGATGATCGGCTCCGGCACCGGCGCCGAGCTGCGTCAGCCGCTCGGCTACACTATCGTCGGCGGTCTGATGTTATCGCAGATCCTGACGCTCTACACGACGCCCGTCGTCTATCTCTATCTGGACCGGCTCAGCAATTGGCTCACCGGACGCAAGCCGCGGTCGGCCGAGACATCCACTCCAGCCACGCGCGAAGCGGATACTGGATTGCGCCATGAATCCGCTTGAGTAGTTAACTGGCGGCATGATGCCAGCTCGATCACAGCTTCGTGCGTTTTGACAAAGCGCCGACGAAAACGCAAAAGACCGGCCTCCGGCGGGGCGGTAAACCTTTTGCATGACGCTCGAATGCCTGGATGGCTCCGACCCCGTACAGCCTCGCCGATGGTGGCGCCGTTTGCTGCCGATCCAGACAATACAGGATCGGATTCTGCTGTGGGCTTGGGGTAGCCTTGTTTTGACCCTGCTGTCCTTCGCCTGTTCACTGCTTGGAGAAAATTTTACGGCGATCGCTTTCGCTGCTTTTCTGGCCGCTTCGCTGACGCTCGTCGGCGCGGTCATGGACATCACCGCGCAGAAGAAGGCCCATGGCGAGCTGGAGCGGAGCGAGCAGCGTTACCGCCATTTGTTCAGCCGGATGCCGATCGCGCTTCGGCAGCTCGACACCAGCAGGCTGATGGCGCTGTTCCGAAAGTTGCGCGCCGAGGGCGTTACCGATCTGGGCCTCTATCTCGATAGCCATCCCGATTTCCTCCGGACCTGCATGGACGCACTCTCGATTCAGGAGGCCAACGAACGGGCCATCCAGAGTTTCGGGGAAGGCTATGTCGGACGTTCCATGGCCGAGACCTGGAAGCAACGTCCAGATACGTTCCGCCGGGCTATCGAGTCCCGCTTCCGCGGAGAAACGAATTTCGAGGAAGAGACCCAGATGGTCACGTGGGACGGCCGCATCGTCGACGTTCTCTTTACGACGGCTCGCGTCGGCCCCATTGACAATCTCGAAGCAAGCCTGGTCGTTACCATCGACATTTCCGAACGCATTCGCGCCCAGCAGAAGCTCCAGCAGGCACAGGCCGAGTTCGCGCATGCCGCGCGCGTCTCGATGCTCGGCGAGCTCACCGCGTCGATCGCGCACGAGGTCAATCAGCCGCTGGCCGCCATCGCCACCAACGGCGCCGCCGGCCTACGGTGGCTGAACAGGCCCACGCCCGATATCCTCGAGATCCGCAAGACCATCGAGAACATTGTCGTGGATACCCAGCGCGCCGCGAACATCGTGGCGCGCGTTCACGGGATGGCCTCCCGGAAAGCCCCCGAGCAGGCATTGCTGTCCTTTGACGAGATCATCCGCGAAGCACTTCTTTTCCTTCAACACGAGATGGAATCCCGCAGCGTGACGATCCTGCACCGGCCTGATCCGACCAGCCCGCAGGTGCTCGGTGACCGCACCCAGCTCCAGCAGGTGATCGTCAATCTGGCCATCAACGCGGTGCAGGCGATGACGCAAGCGGGATGTGACGATCGTAGGATCGTCATCAGCACGGTCACACAGGACGCGTCGAAATTGTGCTGCTCCGTGGAGGACAACGGTCCTGGCATCGCCGAACATGTCGATCGGCTGTTTGAAAGCTTTTTCACGACCAAGGACAGCGGGATGGGCATGGGACTCCCGATCTGCCGGTCGATCATCGAGGCGCATGGAGGCAGGATCGGCGCCGACGGCAACGGCGCGAATGGCGGCGCCCGCTTCTGGTTCACGCTGCCGGTCTCCGTCCCGGCGGATTCGCCGCGCTGCGACCTCCACGCCGATACCTGAGCGCGACGTCTACGACTCTACAGCTATTCCAAGGGAAACGTACCAGGCGGACCGGAACGCCTTTGTATGACGGCGTGAAGCTGAGGGGATCGTAGGCGTAGAGCGGTACCAGCGGATTGGTCTCCGGATAGTACGCCGCACAACAGCCGGTCGGGAAGGAATAGGCCACGACACGGAAGTTGCGCACGATCCGCTCGGCGCCATCGGTCGAGGCGGTGATCAGGTCGACGCGGTCGCCGTCAGCAAGTCCGCGCCTCTTCAACTCGTATTCGTTGAGGAACACCACGTCGCGCTGGCCGAACACGCCGCGATAGCGGTCCGACATCGAGTAGAGCGTGGTGTTGTACTGATCGTGGCTGCGGATCGTCGTGAGCCAGAGGAAATCGGGATCACTCTGCGGCGGATCCTCGCCGCAGCCCGGAAAGACCAGGAAGTTCGCCTTGCCCGACGGCGTCGCCCAGACACGCTCGCGTGCCGTCGAGGTGAGGTGAAAGCCGCCGGGGACGCGGATGCGGGCATTGTAGCCCTGGAAGATGGGGAATACCGCCTCGATCGCGTCGCGGATGCGGTCGTAGTCGCCAAGGAAGCCGTCCCAATCGACCACCGTGCGCTCGCCCAGCGTCGCCTTGGCAACGCCGGCGACGATCGCGACCTCGCTGCGAAGATGCTCCGATGCCGGCTTGTTGCGACCGCCCGACGCATGCACCATCGACATCGAATCCTCCACCGTGATCGACTGCGGCCCCGACGCCTGGACGTCGATCTCGGTGCGTCCGAGGCAGGGCAGGATCAGGGCGGCGCGGCCATGGATCAGGTGGCTGCGGTTGAGCTTGGTCGAGACGTGGACGGTCAGATCGAGCTTGCCAAGCGCCGCCTGGGTCGCCTGCCAATCCGGAATGGCCGCGGCGAAGTTGCCGCCCATTGCGAAGAACGCCTTCACCTCGCCGCGGATCATCGCCTCTAGCGCGGTCACTACGTTGTGTCCCGGCGCGGCCGGAGGCTTGAAGCCGAAGCGTTGCTCCAGGCGCTCGAGGAAGTCGGCCTTGGGGGCCTCAGTGATCCCCACGGTCCGATCTCCCTGCACGTTGGAATGACCGCGAACCGGGCAGACGCCGGCGCCATCGCGCCCGACATTGCCGCGCAACAGCGCGAGGTTGGCGATCTGCTGGACGTTGTTCGCGCCGCGCCAGTGCTGGGTGATGCCCATGCCGTAGACGAGGATGGCGCGCTCGACCTTCATATAGGCGCCGGCCGCATATTCCATGTCCTCGCGCGTCAGGCCGGACTGACGTTCGATATCCGGCCATTGCGTGCGTTTGAGGTCGTCGATCAGCGCTTCAACGCCGACCGTGTGGCCGCGAATGAAATCCCAGTCGAGTATCTCCGGCTGCTCGGCGGCACGGGCGGCCTCGTCGGCTTCCACCAGGATCTTCATGATCCCCTTGAGGACAGCGACGTCGCCGCCGACCCGCACCTGGAACAGTTTTGAGCTGATCGTCGTCGATGACAGCGTGATCATCTCGACCGGGCTCTGCGGCGCCTGGAAGCGCTCCAGCGCCCGCTCACGGAACGGGTTGAACGAGATGATGGAGGCGCCGCGACGTGCCGCGTTACGCAGGCTGGTCATCATCCGCGGGCTGTTGGTGCCCGGGTTCTGGCCGAAGATAAAGATGCAATCCGTCTTGTCGAAATCCTCCAGCAGCACCGTGCCCTTGCCGACGCCCAGCGAGTACGGCAGGCCGACGCTGGTCGCCTCGTGGCACATGTTCGAGCAGTCGGGAAAGTTGTTGGTGCCGTATTCGCGCACGAAGAGCTGATAGAGGAAGGCGGCTTCGTTCGAGGTTCGCCCGGACGTGTAGAACTCCGCCATGTTCGGATCCGGCAGCGCCCGAAGCTCGCGACCGATCATGTCGAACGCATCGCTCCACTCCACCGGGAGATAGCGGTCGGACACGGCGTCGTAAGCCATCGGATGGGTGAGCCGCCCGACCATTTCGAGATCGTGATCGTTCCAGCTCGCGAGCTCCGTGACAGTATGCTCGGCGAAGAATTCCGGAGTGCAGCGCTTCGATGTTGTCTCCCAGGCGATCGCCTTGCCGCCGTTCTCGCAAAATTCGAATGATGAGGTGTGCTTCGGATCGGGCCAGGCGCAGCCGGGGCAATCAAAGCCATCCGGCTGATTCATCCGGCTCAGCGTCGCTGCGCCCTTCAACGGTACCCGCTGCACCAACAGCGCTTCGCTGAGCGCCTTGAGAGCGCCCCAGCCGCCGGCGGGCTCATGGTAGGGACGAACCGATTTCGCAGTCATCTCGATATCTCTCGATGAGCAACTCTCCAAGCCAGTTAAGGATCGTGCAGGCAGAGCCGTCTTTTCAAAACGAAGCCGAATTTCTCAATTGCACACGTTCGGACTCGGCCCCGCCAGTTGAAGCAGCCAGTGCATTCCGGAAAAAGGAAGGCCGTTCGCGGAAGCTGTGCCGGCAGCCAGGAACTAGGCTTTGAATCCGGAGCCCCGTCGCCACAGAGGGCTTTTGACTATTCTCAGGAGGCCCCAATATGTTTTCCCGACGTGATTTGCTGGCCATGTCCGCGGCAGGCGCCGCCATGGTCGGCTCCGGCGCACAGGCCGCGACCTTCGGCAATCCGGACGAGCCGCCGCAAGGCGCGATCAACGCCAGGAGCCCTGGAAGCCTGACCGATCCTGGTCCGCAGAACCCGGCTCTCGCCGGACAGTTTCCCTCCGTCCAAACCCCGCCCGCGACCGACATCGGTGGCCTGCCGATGGATTGGGCTTCGTTCAACAACGCACCGAAGCGGATTCAGAACGGCGGCTGGGCACGGCAAGTCACCGTCGAGGATTTCGCGATCTCGAAGGAGATCTCCGGCGTCAACATGCGGCTGTCCGCCGGCGGCATCCGCGAGCTGCACTGGCATCAGGCGGCCGAATGGGCGATCATGACCTACGGCAGTTGCCGTATCACCGCGCTCGATACGCAGGGACGCCCCTATATCGGCGACCTCAAGGCCGGCGACCTCTGGTATTTCCCGCCGGGCGCGCCGCATTCGCTGCAAGGCCTGGGTCCCGACGGCTGCGAATTCGTGATCTGCTTCGACGACGGCCACGCCAATGAGTTCAACACGCTCCTCGTGACCGATTGGCTCGCCCATACGCCGCCCGAGGTGCTGGCGAAGAATTTCGGCGTTCCGGCCGACGTGTTCGCGAAGATCCCGCTGCACAATCGCTGGATCTTCCAGGGTACGGTGCCCGGCGATCTCGCCGCCGATCGCGCCGCAATCGCCACGAATGCGGAAGCACCGCCCTATCCGTTCATCCATTCGCTCGGCAGTTCGGCGCCGATGAAAGAGAGCTCCGCCGGCAGCATCCGCGTCGCCGACAGCAGCAACTTCAAGGTCGCCACCACCGTCGCCGCGGCGCTGGTGACTATGCCGCCGGGAGCGGTCCGGGAGATGCACTGGCATCCGAACGCCGACGAGTGGCAGTACTACATCAAGGGCAAGGCGCGGATGACGGTGTTCGACACCGGCCCCAACGCGCTGACGACGGATTTCTCGGCCGGCGACATCGGCTATGTCCGGCGCAATCTCGGCCACTATATCGAGAATGTGGGTGACACCGAATTGCAGTTCGTCGGCGTGTTCCGTGCGCCCCGCTACGAGGAGGTGTCGCTCTCCAACTGGCTGACGCACACGCCCCCCAGCCTGGTCGCCCAGCATTTCAACATCGACGAGAAGCTGATCGCCCAGTGGCCGGACAACAGCCCAGGCGTCATGCCGAAGGCCCGAACATAAGGAGCGTCTGACATCGGCGCCCCGTTTCGAAGTCTCCGGGCTCGAATGGTCAGCCTTGGTCTCGTCGATGGCGATGCCGTCGGCAGAACCAAAGAACGTGCATCGACGATGCAATCGGCAGGGCAAGGCTCCACGCGCCCAGCCACCTCGTCGCGCAGCTGCCGAGGGCGGCTCCCAACAGGAACATCAGGCTGAGCAGGAGCATGACTCCGGCGCCACGTGCCGCATCACGATCGGATGTCGCAACGGACTGGTCGATGGCGCGGAACATGTTGCCGGTGACGGTAGTCGAGAGATACTTCCAACGCTCCACCTGCCTGAAGCTCGCCGACTGCAGCGCGACACCGAACGAGATTCCGAGGATCGCGACCATATCCGGAACGTGATGAAGCAAGAGCATCGCCGCCGCCAGGCAGACGATCTCTCCGACGAGGCAGCGCAGCGGCGCCTGGATGCGGATCGCGATCGACGCGCCGAGGAGAAACGCGACCATCGGGAGCAGATGGTGGGCCGCCTGCTGCCATTGGCCGGACATCGCGTAGACACCGACGAATACGACATTGCCGGTTTGCGAATTGGCAAACACGCCACCAAGCGAGAGCCAGGTAAAGGCGTCGAGGAAGCCCCCTGACATGCTCAGTACCGATGCGACGAGAAGGGATCGCTCCGGAGCATAGATGCCGATGGGCGCCTCGACGTCCGACGCGGAAGATGCGGCTTGCATCGCCATACTGGTCGGCCCGCGGGGTCAGCACTCGGTGCGTCGCGCAGCCTCGTCAGGCAGCAAGACGCGGCACGGGTGCGTGAAGACGCCATATCCGTCATCGCGGGCGATCGCGAGCAGCGTGATCCCCGCCTCGTCCGCAGTCCGGATTGCGAGTGCGGTCGGCGCGGAAACGGCCACGATGACCGGTGCGCCGATCATGGCCGCTTTCTGCACCATCTCGACCGAAACGCGGCTCGTCAGCAGCACCGCGCCATCGCAAGCCGATGTTCCCTTGCGAACGAGCGATCCGGCAAGCTTGTCGAGCGCATTGTGCCGGCCCACATCCTCCCTGACCGGGCCGATGCCGTTGCGGGGATGCCAGAAGGCCGCAGCGTGGACGGACCGCGTTTGCTGATTCAGGATCTGGAGGGGAGACAGCGCCAGCATGGCGCCCAGCAGGTCCCGCGCATGAAAGGCAATGCCGCGGCCCTGGATCCGTGCCGACGCGCGGCGCGCCTGTTCGAGGCTCTCGATGCCGCATAGCCCGCATCCGGCCGGACCGCTGATGGCGCGACGGCGCGCAGCCAAGATCGCGGCGCGGTCGCCATGGAGCCACATCCGCACTTCCATGCCGAGCTCGTTCGAGATCAGTTCGATGCTCCTGATCTCGTCTGCGCGGTCAATGATTCCTTCGGTGAGGCTGAAGCCGAAACCGAAATCCTCCAGATCGGCCGGCGTCCCCATCATCACCGCATGAGTCGATCCGTTGTAGGTGAGCGCGATGGCGCTCTCCTCGGCGACAAATCGCGACGTCGACCTCGTGCGGCCGCCGCGCCAGGCAATCTCCCGCTGCTTCGTATACGTCGACTCCGTCATCATGCCCGATACCGTTGCCGGCTAGGGCGAATGTCGGGAGGAGTGAACGAAGCCAGGATCGGGTGATACGGTATGATGACTCCGGCCTTCGAATTCGACATGTCAGCCATGGTTCGACTCTCGTTCGCACGACCGGTCCGCCGGCAATGAATGAGCGCAAGCTTACAAGGACCTGCCCGGGGCTATCTTTTGAGGATGCAGTGACGGCATGCCCCGCACCTACGAACTCGGACCACTCCGGCCGGTCTCGTACAAGAACCAGATCCGCCGTTCCGTCTCGTCGATCCAGTTTTCCAGCAGGCTTGCGGTAGCGACATCGCCGTATTCGTCGCAGAGCTCGTGGACCCGGCGCATTTCTCGCGTCAGTTGCTGGTTGTCGCTGCGCAGCTCGGCCAGCATGTCCTGCGGATCGACGTAATCCGCGTCGTTGTCCAGAATGCGCTGCTCGCGCGCGATCTGGCCGATCGAGCGCAGCGTGGTTCCGCCGATCTTGCGTGCCCGCTCGGCAATGTCGTCGGTCATGGCAAAGATCTGCTCGGCCTGCTCGTCGAGCATGAGGTGGTAGTCGCGAAAGTGCCTACCCGACACGTGCCAGTGGAAGTTCTTGGTCTTCAGGTACAGCGCAAAGACATCAGCCAGCAGCGCTCTCAGCGCGGCTGGAACGTCCCGGTTCGCATTGGCCCCGAGATCCGTCGGGCTTTGGAGATCTGCTTTGGTCATTGTCGTCATCCTTGCTGGAGGTTTAGAAATTTGAGGTGCGGATTTCGCCGGCACGCGAAGCGCTCATTCCGCCGGCGTCGTCCTGTTCCGCAGTCGAAAGGGTGCGATCGTCCCGAACACGCCGTCGCGGCGAACCAAAGCGTGGAACAGCGCCGCCGCCAGATGCAGTAGCACGAGGGCAAAGAACGCGAAGCCCAGGTAAAAATGAGCATTCCATAGCAATGTGTGCACGCGGTCGCTCTGCGGCAGCAACGCCGGAATTCGAATCCCGCCATACAGGACGACTGGATAAGCCGCAGCCCAAAGCATGCCGAGACCCAGCAACGGCATGACGATCATGAAGCCATAGAGGAGCCGATGCGACAATCTTGCTCCCAGCTTGATCGCCGGCGGAAGATCTGCCGGCAACGGCGGCGCGCCGTAATGGAGCCGCAGCGCCAGCCTGATCACAACGAGGACCAGAAGCGTGACGCCGAGCGTCTTGTGGATCAGGATGAGCGGCAAGTACTTCGGCGCCACGGTGGACACCATGCCGACGCCGATGAAGAACATGGCAACGATACAGGCTGCCATCAGCCAGTGCAGCAGCCGCTGGATCAGGGCGAAACGATGCGGAGCGTTGCTCATGGCCTCGCCGACTCGGTTCGCGGATAGTCGCCGGCTTCGGCCGCACGCAAATCGTAGGACTTGCGGTAGACCGACGAGCGCGCGGCCGGGAAAGGATCGTCCGACAGCCGGATTCCCCGCGGCAGCACGGTCGGATCGAAGTTGATGTCGCGGCAGGGTCCATCCCGCTCGGGTTCGATCCGCTGCACGACAAGCGTTCCGAGCTGCACCGTACGGCGCCCCTCGGGCCAGGCCTTGCTCGGGTCCGCGGTCGGATCGCCGGGATCGGCGACCGTCGTGACCATGGTCCAGCGCTGCGGGCCGGCGGTCCGGATTCGCTCCACTATCTCTTGCTCGAGAAAATCCGGGCCGCGCTTTTCCAGCTCGGCTTGCGAAACCGGAACGGGCTGCACAGTGGGCAGCAGCGACCATCGCACCGCGTGCTCCCCGCCCTTCGCGTTCGTGAAGATGAAACTGTTGAGCCCGTGGTAAGGCTCCTCCGTATAGCTGGTGGTCCAGGGCGCCGTCTTCGCCCAGGTCGCGAAGGCGGCAAATTCCGGATTTGCGTGGATGAAAATCTTCATCGCCTCCGGCTCCTTCTCGGCGGATGCGATCAGCAGGTCGTGAAACGCCTGCGGCGTGGACACTGCAAAGAACGGCGGGTTGATCAGGGCCATCCGCCACTCTTCGCCATCCGCTGCGGCGATCTGCAATCCCAAACCGCGCACACGGACAGTTGCATCCACGGCGTTCGGATCCGCAGTGCCGAGATTGAAGCGACCCAGCGCCGGATACGTGCCGCGTTCGAAGACCTTGGCCCGCGAAAGTTCTACGCCGTTTCCGTTGGCCTCGAAGATGCCGGTGAAGCAGATCCCCTTCGCATGATTTCGCCGGTGCCCGAGCGGTGCGCCGCTCGGAGGCGTCAGCGCCGCAATCATCTGCTCCGGCGTCAGGCGCCCCGGCGAGAGCCAGCCCGCAGTGTACGCGAACGCCGCAGCCCCGCCTCCGAGGATGGCCGCTATCAACACGAGCGGTCCGAGTCCCGAACGCGGCAGTTTGCCTGATTGATTCATCGCTTCTCCTCGTAACGAGCGAGCTGACACAGACGCGTCACACGGCCCGTTCTGCCGAGCGGCTCTTGTAGTCGGCGGCCACAGCCGCGATCTTCTGAAAGCCAACGCCAATTTCGCGAAGGCACGTTCGAGCCTGCCCGGTCCGCGGGAGACCCGTCCTCATCCGCTTTCGGGCTTTCTCGAAATATTTCGTGCGATCTGGAAATCAGCCGCCGGGCTCGAAAGACCCGTCTTGCGCCCGGCTGTATTTCAGGAACTCTTCGCACAAGGCCAGGGATCAATCGCCAAACGACGAACGTGTCGCGATGGCGCTGGCGTCTTTGCGGAAGGTGGAATGCGATTGGGATTCGAATGGGCAAAGTGATCATCGTCACAGGAGCTGCGAACGGCATCGGACGAAGCACCTGCAGGAAATTGGCACAGGCCGGCCACACGGTCTACGTTTCAATGCCGGAAGTGGATGAGCACGGCGGCGCGGATGGCGGAGCCGAGGACGGCAAGCGTGGCGCGGACCTCCGAACCATCGCGTTCGACGTCTCCTCCGAAGCCTCCGTCAACTCGGCTATCGACGCCATCGTCGCTGAGAACAACCGCCTCGACGTGATCGTGCACAATGCCCGCCAGGTCCTCTACGGGCCGGCGGAGGCCTTCACACCGGCCCAGCTTGCCGAACTCTACGACACCAACGTGCTGAGTGCGCAACGGCTCAATCGGGCCGCGTTGCCACAGTTGCGCAAGCAGGGCCATGGCCTGCTGATATGGGTCTCGTCGAGCAGCGCGCGAGGCGGCTCGGTTCCTTTCCTGGGCGCCTATGCTTCCTCAAAGGCCGCCCTGGATGCGCTGGCGCTCGGCTATGCCGGCGAGCTCGCGCGTTGGGGTGTCGAGACAACCATCGTCGTTCCCAGCGCGCTCGGGCCCGGCCACTACATTCGCTCCGGCCGGCCGCTGGACACCGTTCGGGCAGAGGAATACGCGGATGGTCCGACGGCCGATTTGAGCGAGATCGCGCTGTCGGCACTTGGGCAGCTTCCGGCGAAGGATCGAACTCCGCAAGACGTCGCGACCGCCATAGCCGATATCGTCGATATGCCATTCGGACAGCGTCCGCTACGCGTTCATTTCGGTCCGGACGACGACGGGGCTGCAGCCGTCGACACCGTCGCCGACAGCGTCCGCGCGGAACTGCTCCGCCGGATCGGACTGGAAGACATTCTCAAGCCGACATTGATCGGATAAGGCGCGCATCGTGGCGCCGCACATCCAAGCCTCAGACGAAAGTGATAGAGCCCGATGCTTTACCCCGAAACTACCGGATGTTACCGTTTAAGGGCCACTGCGTTCACACGTCTTGGTGTGCTTCCAAGTCATAGAACGTGACGAGTCGTGCGCCGGGTTGATATCCGAAAATGGTCCCCCGCTGGCAAAGCAACGACATGATGGCCCAAGCCGGCCGCTCCGCTCAAGACGAGTCCGCCCATGAGATCTTTCTCTTCGGGCCGTTTCGCCTCGACCTCTCGCAGCGGCGGATTGAACGAAACGGGAGCCCGCTCCGATTATCGGATCGTGCGTTCAACATCCTGCTCGCGCTGGTCCGGCAGGCCGGCAACGTCGTCAGCAAGACGGATCTGATAGCCACGACATGGCCGGGTGCCAACGTCGAGGAAAACAGCCTGCGTGTCCATATCGCCGCACTCCGCAAAGCACTCGGAGACGGCGATGCCGGCGCCAGATATCTGAGCACGGTCTCCGGCCAAGGCTACTGCTTCGTCGCCGCGGTCTCACGCCCCAAACAGAAGCAAGCTGCGCCGACCAATCCGACTTATGTCCACAACTTGCCGGCGCATCCCCGGCAGATGGTGGGGCGTGAGCATACCATTCAGGACATCTCGGAAAGTCTGAGAGCCCACCGCTTCGTCACGGTTGTCGGCCCCGGCGGCATCGGCAAGACCACGGTCGTCATTTCCGCGGGCCACGCCCTGCTCGCGGAATTCGCCGGACATGTCCACTTCATCGGTCTCGGCGAAACCGGCAACGCCGCTCCGGTGCCGGCGATCGTCGCATCGTCACTTGGACTGCCGGCGCGATCGAATGATCCGGCGAGCAGCCTGGCAGCATTCCTGCGCGACAGGCGCATGCTGCTCATTCTGGACTGCTGCGAGCATGTCATCGAAGCAACGGCGGCGCTGGCCGAGCGGCTCTACCAGGCGGCCCCGGAGCTGCACATCCTGACCACGAGCCGGGAGTTGCTGCGCGTCGAAGGCGAGTTCACATACCGTCTCCCGCCGCTCCCGAGCCCGCCGGAGAAGGCCGTTCTGACGGCCGCGAACGCCCTCGCTTACCCATCCGTGAAACTCTTCGTGGAGCGTGCGACTGCAGGAGGCGGCGAGTTCACGCTGACGGATGCGAACGCCCCGGACGTCGGCAACCTCTGCCGTCGGCTCGACGGCATCCCGCTTGCCATCGAACTCACCGCCGGCCATGTGGGCGCATACGGCGCGAGGGCGATGGTCCAGCTCCTCGATCAGCACCTCAATTTGCTGTGGGAGGGGCGACGCACGGCACTGCCCCGACACCGGACGCTGCGCGCAACCATCGAATGGAGCTACAATCTTCTATCCGAACCGGAGCGCGTGATTCTCGGCCGGCTGTCGGTGTTCGTCGGCGGCATGACCCTGGACGCCGCCCGATCGATCGCCGTGGCCACCGAGGACGACGACACGATCCTGGCGATCATCGACGGCCTCGTTGCCAAGTCGATGCTTACACTGAACACCGGCTCGCAACCAACCCGCTACCGCCTTGCCGACTCGACCCGGGCGTACGCGCAAGAGAAACTTGTCACCAGCGGGGACGCTGGCGCGATCTCGCGACGTCACGCCTGCTACTTTCGCGGTCTCCTTGAAAGGATCGGGAGCGAAGCGAACCGAGACCTTTCGGCGGTTGCCGAGGAGTTCGGTAACGTCCGCGCCGCGCTGACGTGGTGCTTCTCCGATCAGGGAGACCGCAAAATCGGCGTGGCGCTCGCTGCGGCATCGATTCCGCTGTTTTTCAAGCTGTCGCTCCTGGCGGAATGCGAACTCTGGGTCACTCGCGCCATCGAAGCACTGGATGAAGCCAATGGAAGCATCAGGCAGGGTCTCGTCCTTCACACTGCGCTGGGCGCCGCCCGCATGCTCACGGGACGGCTCGACGGAGTGGGCGTTAATCATCTCAACCGGGCGCTTGAACTGACCGAGAAGATCGGCGACGTGCAAGGGCAGATCCGTTTGATCGACCAGTTGCACCTGCTGCAATTGTTCGTCGGCAGATATGATGAGGTACTGGCCACCGCCAAACGCGGCGAAGCCGTTGCGCTGACCAGCAACGATCCCATTGCCGTCGCGCGCATGCGCGTGTTGCTCAGCATCTCCTACCAATATCTCGGCAGGTTCGTTGAGTCCCGCTCATACATCGAAGCGGCGTTGCGTCATCCGGGCATGGATGGGGACATCCTTAGCGGCCTCACCCTCGAATACCCTAAACGCGCTCAAATCACCCTTGCGCGCGTCCTCTGGCTTCAGGGATATCCGGATCAAGCAGCGCAAATGGTGCGCCGGGCGATCTCCGACGTGATCGCGACGAACCATCCGGTCATGTTCTGCCGAGCGTTAGCATGGGCATTCGACGTCTTCTTCTGGAATGGCGATCTGGCGGATTGCGAAGAACACATCGACAGGCTCGTCGTGGAGGCTCGAAGGCACAACCTCGCCATTCTCCAGATGGTCGGCGAGGCGATGAAGGGGATTACGCTGCTGGCCCGAAGCGAGACCGGCATCGGGCTCGCTATGCTGAAAGGCTCGATCGACAAGCTGCAGAGCCAGAGCTTCGGTGCGGTGGCAGGGTTGCGCATGTCCCTCGCCGATGCCTTGTCGGCTACAGGTCACGGTGACGAAGCCCTCGACACCATTGATCAGGCGATTGCCCAGGCCCGGCACTGCAACTTCATGATGGAGATGCCCGACATGCTGCGCGCAAGGGCTGAAGCGCTGATGCACAAGAGCAATCCGGATCTTTCGCAGGCGGAGATGAGCTTCGTGCAGGCGCTCGACCTCGCTCGTCATCAAGGAGCGCTGGGCTATGAGCTTCGCGCGGCGATCGGGCTTGCGAGACTATGGCAGCGAGGCGGTCGCTGCCAGGAGGCGCACGATATGCTTGCGTCCGTCTATCTGCGATTTACCGAGGGCTTCGATACGCGCAGCCTCAAGATGGCGAGAGCGTTGCTTGCCGAGCTGAATCCGGCGCGCCCGTACGCGTCTGCGGCCAAATGATCCTCTCCTGATCCATAAGCGCCTTTTGCCCCGACCGATGCGGTGCTCGCCGAGGCTGCACCGGCATCCGATTGGTTGAATCGGATGCCGCTCCCCGGGGCATCTAGGACCTACGATCCGAGCTTCGCCAGCATTGCACGCGCGTCGCGGAGGTCCGCCGTCTCGAAACCTTCAGTGAACTTGCCGTATGCGGACGCGAGAACACGGCGTGCATCGGCCGGATGCCCCTCCCTCACTTTCAATCGTGCCACACTGATCGCCGTTCTCAGCTCCCAAGCCAAGGCGCCCTGGCTCCGCGCCACCTCGAATGCCCTGTCGAAGGCCTGCGCGGCGGCGATCGCCGAGCGGTGCTCGCCGGGAAGCAGCAGCAATTCGCCCTTGATGCGCCAGAGTTCGGCGACGTACCACCCCTCGTCCCTGGCCTCGCATCGCGCGAGCGCCTCGTCGGCGGTCGCAAGGCCTTGCGATACCTCGCCGGCGTCGCCGAGACATACCGCGAGTTCACCGAGGGGAAGCAGAAAGCGCGGCAGGTGGCGCGCCTCGCCCGCGAGCTCAAACGTCTTGCGCAGCAGGGGCAATCCGGTCGCGAGGTCACCCCGGCGCGAGATCAGCATTCCTCTGAAGGCGCGCGCCCACAGATTCCACAGGCGGATCGGATGTCGCTCGGTGTGTTCGAGCAGCATCGTACAATAGCGCTCGGCGGCGTCGAGATCGCCGGCCAGGAACGCAATCGGGCAGGCACCCTGGCCGAGGACGCTGCAAAACGTGAGTGCGTGACCACTGGTCCGGCCTTCCTCGACGTTGTGCTCGACGACGCTCAAGGCCTGATCCGCGAGGCCGAGCAACCACAGGATCCGCGCCTGGAAATAGCGCGTCGAGACCCGCAGGTCGAACCGGAAACGAATGACCTGCGGCTTTGCCGCAAGTTCCGAGAGCCGCGACAGGGTTCGGCCGATATGATGATAGGCGAGTCGCTGGTCGCCGCGATAATGCAGCGTGGTTGCGAGAAGGCGGTCGGCCATCATGCGATCGACGGGATTGCCGGAATCGGCCACGACCTCCGCGAAGCGATTAGCAAATTCAAGCGCCTTGTGGAATTCGCCGTTATTGAACTGATCGATGCAGAGCCCCCACAGCGCGCGCAGCAGGTAATCCCTGTCACCGAGCTGCTCGGCGAGCTGTAGGGTCGCAGCCCAGGCGGGACCGGCCTCCCGGGCCCTGCCAACACCGTACATCAGTGACCAGCCGCGCGCGGCCGACAGCTGCATCCGAAGTCGCGGCGCGTTTGCAGCCGTCGGATCGAGGCGCGCCAAAGCGAGTTCGGTCCGCTCGCGGCATTCGGCGAGCAGCGACAATTGCACCCAGAGCGGGACCGCGGCCGCCGTCAGGGCGGCCCCGACTTGCGAGTCCCCGCCGGGGGAGAAGGCCCAATCGAGACTCGTTCGCACGTTGTCGATGTGTCGGCCATAGAGGGTGAGCCACTCCGCCTGCGGCCTCACTTCGCTGTCGGCTTCGGCGCTGGCAAAGAATCCGCAGTAGTATTTCGCCTGGCGGTAGGCTGCGCCGGGATGTTCTCCGCCGGCACGTAGCTTCTCCAATGCATAGGCACGCGTCGTATCCAGCAGACGATAATGCGGGCTGTCGCCGCAAATATCCGCGAGAACGAGCGACTTTGCCACCAGCCTGGCAAGCTGGCCGGTCACATCGCCGATGTTCTCGCCAGCAACAGCAATCACTGCATTGAGCTGGAACTCGCCGGCGAATATGCCGAGCTGCCGGAGCAGCCACGCCTCGTCGTCCGGCAAGAGGTCGTAGCTCCAGTCGAGCGTTGCGCGTAGCGTTTGCTGCCGCGGCAACGCCGTGCGCCGGCCGGTCGTCAGGAATTTGAACCTGTCATCGAGAAGTGACGCGATCTTCGGCGGGCTAAGCATGACTGCGCGCGCCGCCGCAAACTCGATCGCCAGCGGAATGCCGTCGAGCCGGCGGCAGATGGATGCGATGGCGCCGATGTTCTCCTCGTCGGGTACAAAACTCGAACCCAGCGCCTTCGCTCTGCTCGTGAACAATTCCACTGCGCTATACGCGGAAGCGTCAGTGGGCTCGTGCCAGGTTTCAGGCGGTACGCCCAGAGGAGGCACGCGGTAGACATGTTCCCCCTCGATACGCAGCGCCTCCCGGCTTGTCGCAACAATGACCGTCCCCGCACAGTGGCTGACAACCAACTCGGCCACCTGCGCCACGGCGTCGATGACATGTTCGCAATTGTCGAGAATGAGCAGCAATGGCCGAGAGCCGATCGCGCGCGCGATGGCATCAGGCGAGATCTCCTCGCCCTCGAGCTTGGTGCCGAGGACACTGGCGATGACCGAGCAGACGAGCTTCGGATCGGACAGTGGGGCCAGCTCGACCAGCAACCGGTCAGCCACAAAGCCGGGCGGCGGCGTTCTGGCGACCTCTAGCGCGAGCGACGTCTTTCCGATGCCGCCAGGCCCGACCAGGCTCACGATGCGATAGGCCGACAGGAGCCGCCACAAATGTGCGATCGCAGCCGTTCGGCCGATGAGATCGAATGATGCGCTGGGAATGTTGATCGACGGCAGCAGGCCGGTTGCGGCAGATTGTAGCGGGGTGTCCGTATGCTGAACCCGCCATGCTCCCAGCAAACGATAACCGCGGCCAACGCTGGTTGACAACATGTCGCGGTCGGAACCGAGCGCCTTTCGGATCGCAGCGATATGCACGCGAAGTGCACTCTCCTCGACAAAGACGCCCCGCCAGACCCGCTCCTTCAGGTCGTCCCTGGTGACGAGCTGGCCCTGCGCCTGAACCAATTCCGCAAGAATCTCAAAGGCACGCCCCCCCAACGGAACGAGTTCGCCGTTCGAGCGCAATTCGCGTCTGGCAAGATCGATTTCCCATTCCGCGCAAATGTAGACGGGACGCTGGCCCGGCTCAGCCATCATTGGGACAGCCCCAAGCGGTTTCGTCATTTTCAGTCCAGCTTACCACCAACCCCGTCGAAAGACACAGGTAGCCGGGCGGCGCGGCCGCCGGCCCCTGTCTCTCAATGCGCGCCGTTCAGCAGCCGCGGCAGATCGATCCTTCCAGCATCTTCTCAAGCCGGGCATCTTCCTTGTCGATGGTCTGGTCTGTGCCAAGCAACGGCCCCTTCATCGCGTGACCACCGCCGTCGGACGACGAAAGCGCAGTGCCCAGCGAGTTCGTGCCCGGCGCGGCGGCGCTCGTCCCGAGCGCACCGCCGCTCTCCATCGACATATGCGATCCCATGCCGCCGCGGGCGGACGCGGTGCCCGAAAGCGCAACGCAGGCGAGGACGCAAACAACAGCAAATGATTTCATTGCTCACACTCCAGGTATTCAAACTATCCGCCTCCCAGAAACGGACACCGGACGCGTTTGACTACGCACAAACGCGCGAGAATCCTGACAAGCGTGACAGACTCTTCCCGCAGGAGTGATTCAGATCCACCGGGACTTTCCGCTCCGACGACCTAGATCATTTTCATCAAAAAAACTTCGGAAACGCCACCAGCCGAGCAGCGATCATCGCCAAGCGACTCTCCGCACGGAGCAAACAATGGAGAATCGCTATGAGTGTATTCAAGATTCTAATCGCAGCGGCGCTACTCTCAACGGCAACGATATCGTCGGCGTCCGCAGCCTGGTCTTTCGCTGATCAGGAGCCGGCAGCCTTTGCATCGATGTACCCCGATCGCGACGTGCTGAATGGCGGCGCACTGACGCCCGCCGGGCGAATGGGTCTCGAACGGCCGGGCGGTGGCGCGCCCGTCTTCGGCATAGGCCAATTTCGCGACCACAACTGGCATCGATGACGAGATACCACAATCCAGTATTCTGCTTCCTGCAGGTGCGGATGATGGTGCCGGTAATCCGGGAGTGCGACCGCGCCATGCGGCGCACCCTGCCGGCTTCGCGGCAGGGCCGATTGCATCGATTCGGATAGCCGACCCAAAAACTGCGAAACTTAACAGTTCTTCAGCATCCGCAACCGGGCGCGTAGCGCCGTCCGCGCTATAGTCGCTACGCCGACTGCTGCACGCGCTCGTCCGCCGCCTCGAGCGGGCGCGGCCGAGCCACGCCTCGTCAGGGTTGGCATGTGCAAAGACCGGCAGCGCCATGGAGGCATCGCTTGATCGCAGGCAGGACTGGTTATTCGATTTCGGGCAACGCGTGGCGCCTGGGAAAGCTCTTCATCTCCTGCGCTGCGCTTGCAGTCGGCAGCGCTTCCGCGGAGCCACGATATGATCCCGGCGCAAGCGACACCGAGATCCGGATCGGCAACATCATGCCCTACAGTGGCCCGGCATCTGCTTACGGCATCATCGGCAGGACGATGAGCGCGTATTTCCGCATGGTCAACGACAATGGCGGGATCAACGGCCGGAAGATCAATTTCATTTCATACGACGACGCCTACAGTCCATCCAAAGCGGTCGAGCAAGCGCGACGGCTCGTCGAGGACGACGAGGTGCTTGCGATCTTCGCTCCGTTCGGCACGGTCAGCAACGCAGCGATCCAGAAATACATGAATAGCCGGCATGTGCCGCAATTGTTCGTTATCACCGGAGCATCGCGCTGGGCGGATCCCGAGCACTTTCCGTGGACCATCGGCTGGCAACCGAGCTACCGAACCGAAGCACGCATCTATGCGGACTACATTCTGCGGCACCATCCGGGGGCAAGGATCGGTATCCTGTACCAGAACGACGACTTTGGACGCGACTATCTGCTCGGCCTGAAGGACGTGCTGCAGGACCAGTACGCGCAAATGGTGATTGCCAGCCAATCATATGAGGTCAGCACCCCGACGATCGACTCCGAGGTCGCCGCGGTCAAGGCCGCTGCGCCCGACATATTCATCGACGTCGCAACACCCAAATTCGCCGCCCAGGCGATCAGGACGCTCGCCGAGCTGGACTGGCGTCCCATCCACATCGTGACGAACGTCTCGGTCTCGGTCGGCGCGGTGCTGAAGCCCGCCGGACTGGACAATGCGAAGGGAATTCTCAGCGCGGGGTATCAGATGGACGTGACTGATCCGCAGTGGGACAGCCATCCGGGCATGCAGCATTTTCGCGCGTTCATGGCGAAATACTATCCGGAGGCAGATCGATCGGAGAGCGGGCCGCTGGTGGCCTTCAACATGTCGAGTGCACTCGTGGAGGTGATCAGGCGTTGCGCCGACGATCTCACGCACGAAAGGATCATGCGCGTGGCCACCGATCTCGATCTCGACCTCGAAGCCTACATTCCCGGTGTTCGCATAAAGACATCACCGACGGACTTTCGTCCGATCGAGCAGCTCCGGATGATGCGCTTCACCGGCGAAAGATGGGAATGGTTTGGCCAACTGCTGGATGGACGCACGGACCAGGCGACGTCCTCACCAAACTAGCGCGCGAACCTCCCTGTCGGATGAGCCGTCGATGTTTGAATTCAACGCACCGCGACGGCTTCGTGCAAAGAGGAAAATGTTCGTTCGATCAACACTGCGGATCCGGCGCATGCATGCACATGTCTCAGGTGCGGGCCGAGGCGCTCTCGGCGTCGCTTTCTCAAGGAGATGTTCGATGACGACACTGAAGTTCTTGTCGGCCGGATTCGTGGTCGCGGCCATGATTGCCTCCCCCGCGATGGCCCGCGAAGGCAACGCGAAGCGTACCAATGTCGAGGCTTATGCGTCGGCTCAGCGCGTGCCGGCCTCCGCCAAGCGCGGCTGCGCCCGTGCTCCCGACGTCGGTGCGTACGCGACCGCCCCCTGGCGCCGGCCGCCCTGCGAGCCCACCTCGGGCTATTGAGTTCGCGAACCGGAGCAAGTCCGGTTGACGCCGACCGGAAGTTGATCGCCTCAACGTTCCGGATTTTGACCTCTCGGCGGAAGGAAGGACGGCGGCTCACGACCAGGCCGCCGTTCTTGCGACTGGTGCACGTCTCCTGGAAGCATTTGGGCTCCGGAGTTCTTGCGCTGACGATTCTCGGCGATGCCGAGTAAATGATGCTTCCTTTGATGGCATCAGGTTCCCTCCGAGGGACCCTTTCCATTCTGACACGCGCCCGAACGTCGTCACGAATTCGTGTATCGATCACCAACGTGTCGGGTGTCAGCATTGATAATGAACGAAGCCCCGGCGACTGAGCGGGCCTTCTTGACACGCTGACGATCTCCCCTGTAGGAGACCCAACCGCATTGACGCTTTCAAATCCATGCCAGGGATCGGTGACCTCAAGGGGCGGGCTCGTGATTTCCCCCGGATCACGGCGGCGGAATTGAATCACGGGCCCCCTTATGTCGGTTGATCGCACCTACTCTTTCGGACAATGGCATATCGATTGCCAACGAAGAGAGTTGAGGCACAACGACGTCACAGTGCCGATCGGAAGCCGCGCGTTCGAGGTTCTCGAGAGGCTGGTCGGCTCCGCGGGTCTCCTGGTCACCAAGGATGATTTGATCGGAAGCGTCTGGTCGGGCCTGACCGTCGAAGACAACACGCTTCAGGTCCATATCTCGGCCGTCCGCAAGGCACTCGGCGAGGATCGCAATCTCCTCAAGACCGTTTCGGGCCGCGGCTATACGCTCGCCGGGAGTTGGCGAAGCGGGCATCTGGAGCACCCTGCGGCCGCGCCGGTAACGATTGCGGCCGACGCACCCTTTACCAACAACCTGCCGAGCATCCGCGCGCCTCTCATCGGCCGCGAGGATTGCATGAGCCAATTGGTCGATGTGCTTTCGGCATATCGTGCCGTGACCCTGGTCGGCCCCGGCGGCATCGGAAAGACGAAGCTGGCTATCGAGTTGGCGCGCAGCGTCGCACCCGCATTCAACGATTCCGTGGCGTTGGTCGAACTCGCGACCCTGCAGGATGCGGCACTTGCGGCATCCGCATGCGCCCGTGCACTCAAGCTCGCCTCGAACGACAAGGAAGTCTCGGCCGCGAGCATTGCGCAGGCCATCGGAACCCGCCGTCTGCTTCTTGTCCTGGACAATTGCGAGCATGTGATCGAAGTCGCCGCGCAGATTGCCAGTGCCGTGCTTCGCTATTGTCCGAACGTCACCGTGCTCGCGACCAGCCGCGAAGGTCTCCGCATCGACGGCGAATATGTTGCGGCCATTCCGGCGCTGTCGGTTCCCGATCCCGATATGCACGATCCCGACTTGCTGCTGCGGGCAAGCGCAGTGCAGCTGTTCGTCGCGCGAACGCGGGCCCTACGTGCGACCTTCGTTGCGGGCGCGGAGGAGCTCCGGAAGATCGCCGCCATCTCTCGCCGCCTCGACGGCATTCCGCTCGCGTTGGAGTTTGCCGCGGCCCGGGCCGCCAATCTCGGGGTGGACACCGTACTGCTCCGTCTCGATAAGCGCTTCGAGCTCCTGAATGGCGGCCGCCGTGACCAGTTGCCGCGACACCAGACCCTGCGGGCGACCCTGGACTGGAGCTACGACCTTTTGACCCCGGCAGAGCAGCACCTGCTTTGCCAGCTCGCGGTGTTTCCGGCCGGCTTCACGCTCGATGCGGCCAGTGCAATGATGGACGACACTCTGTCGCGGTCGGACGTCATTGAAACCCTGTTCAATCTGGTCGGGAAATCGCTGGTGTCGCTGGACCCCTCATTCGAGGGACGATGGCGGCTCCTGGAGAGCACCCGCGCTTATGCGCTGGAGAAGCTCGCAGAGGCAGGCCTCGTCGAGCGGGCGGCAAGGCGGCAGGCCGGCTTTCTCAGGCAGATCATCGCACCGCTCGGCGATGCCTCTCCCGCTCCCGACGACATCTCCCGTTTCGCTCAGGAGATCGGCAACGTGCACGCCGCGCTCGACTGGGCGTTCTCGCCCGGTGGAGAGACCGCGCTTGGAATCGAACTGACGGCCGGATTCGTTCCGGTATGGATGCAGTTGCTGTCTTTCGTGGAATGCTCGACGCGGATCGAGCACGCGCTTGCGCATTTCGGTCCCGGGTTCACCTGCGTTCCGAAGCTCAAGGCGCAGCTCTATGTCGCGTTGGGTTTCGCACTTCTCAACACGGCGGGAACAGCGGACCGCATGAAGGCGGCGCTGAGCATCGGTCTCGTGCTCGCCGAGGAATTGTCCGATCTCGAGCTTCAGCTCAAGGCGGTCTGGACCTTGTGGAGCTATAATCTCAACTCGGGCCAATATGCCGCGGCCAAGGAGGTTGGCGAACGCTACCTCGAGATCGCGCTACGCACCGGAAATCCCGCCAACGAGGCGGTAGGCCGTCGCCTGATCGGCGCTGCAACGCATTTCTTTGGAATGCAGGAGGATGCACGACGCGAGCTGACGCTGTCCCTGGACCATTCGGCTCACGGATTGAACGGCGGTGCGAACCAGATGTGGTTTTTGCTGAACCAGAGTGTCCTCGCCAAGGCGATGTTGGCGCGCGTCCTGCTGCTGCAGGGAAAGATCGCCCAGAGCAGATCTCTGGCCGCCGAGTGCCTCGAGGAGGCCCAGCGCGAGAAGGACAAGCTTGCGATCGCCTATGCACTCCGCAACGCCGTCTGCCCGATCGCGCTGATGACGCATGATCTTGCCGCCGCCGATCAGGCGATATCCTCCCTTCTCGAACTCGTCACGCGCGAGGGAATAGCTTTCTGGACCAGCTGGACGTCCTGCCTGAAGGGACAATTGCTGGTTCTGCAAGGCAAGCATCACGACGGAATAGCGCTGCTGCGCAGCGGCCTGAAGGCGCGGACCGAGAACGGCTGGCTGATGCGCAATCCCGAGTTTCTCGGATCGCTCGCCGAAGGCCTGCTCGCGATCGGTGAGGCTGCGCAGGCCCTGGCCGCGGTGGAAGAGGCCTTGTCGATGTCGCGGCAAGGCCGGCAATTGTGGTGCCTTGCGGACCTATTGCGGATCAAGGCCGAGATACTCCTGGCCAACGGACCATCCGATCTTTCGCGAGCCGAGGTGCTGTTCGCCGAGGGACTGTCCATCGCCAGGGACCAGCAATGCCGCTTCTACGAGTTGAAAGTTGCGGCTGCGTGGGCAGGGATCATGGCGAAATCGAACCGTCAGCAGACGGCCCTTGATCTTGTGGGCCCGGTGAGCGCGCTGTTCGATCAGGAGATTGACCTTCCCGCACTCGCCTTTGCCCGCACTCTGGCTGAAATACCGGGCATCTCGCTTTCGACATCCGACGGCGACCGGCTCCCATCCTGCACCTGCCATTAGGTTGCGATGCCTTTCGGCCGACACTGCCCTTCACTCCATCTTCCGGACCTTGCGTGATGAACATCTCTCGACGACAGATTTTGGGCGGCATCGGCGCTTCGGTGTTTTCGCCCGGCATCATCCGTGCGCAGGGCACGGGACCGATCAGGATCGGCGAGATCAACTCCTATAGCAGCGCCCCCGCGTTCACCCTGCCCTATCGTCGCGGCTGGCAGTTGGCGGTCGAGCAGGTCAACGCCAAAGGCGGCCTTCTCGGTCGCGAGCTGCAGGTCGTCAGCCGGGACGACGAAGGCAAACCCAGCGTCGCGATCCGCGCGGCAGAGGAACTCGTGCGCAGGAACGACGTCGATCTGCTGGCAGGCGCATATCTGTCGAATGTCGGCCTCGCGATCAGCGACTTCGCCCGGCAGAACCGGGTCTTGTTCGTGGCGAGCGAGCCGCTCACGGATGCCCTCGTCTGGGAGCGGGGACATCGATATTGCTACAGGCTCCGCCCCTCGACCTACATGCTGGCAGCGATGCTGGTTGAGGAGGCCGCTCAACTCAAGGCGACACGATGGGCGACAATCGCTCCGAACTACGAGTACGGGCAGTCGGCCGTAAGGTGGTTCATGCAGCTTCTCCGCCAACGTCGCCCCGATGTCGCGTTCGTTGGCAGTCAATGGCCGCCGCTGGCTGCCATCGATGCCGGCGTGGTCGTGAACGCGCTCGCACAGCAGAATCCCGAGGCGATCCTCAATATCACCTTCGGGCCCGATCTCACCAAATTCGTCCGGCAGGGAAAGGATCGCGGCCTGTTCGAAGGACGAGATGTCGTGTCGTTCACGACAGGCGAACCCGAATATCTCCATCCGCTCGGAGAGGACGCGCCGACAGGATGGATCGTGACCGGCTATCCCGTGACCGAGATCCTGGACCAGGCCAACAGTTCATTCGCGTCGGCCTATTCCGCGCGCTACGGCGAGGCTCCCACCATGGGCTCCGTGGTCGGTCACGCCATGATCAGCTCCATCGTGGCTCCGATCGAGCGGCTCGGGAGCCTCGATACCGAAACGATGGCGGATGGGTTTGGCAATGTCAGCTTCGATACACCGTTTGGACCGGCAATTTGGCGTTCGATCGATCATCAAAGCACGATGGGAACATTCGTCGGTCGCACCGCGGTCAGGGGCAACAAGGCCGTCATGGTAGACTGGAAATATAGGGATGGTGGAAGCGTGCTTCCCCCGGATGCCCAAGTCCGCAAGTTGCGCCCGGCAATATGACTGGCGAATGCCGTGTGATGCGATAACACGGAAGCCCTGCAAGTCCACCTCAGCATCCCGGCGGCAGGATCGGCGATACGCCCGGCGTCGGCGCAGCGCCTGAGGCGTTCGCCGGCACCACCGTCGCGGGCTCCGCCAGGTTCATAGAGACCCCTTCCGCGCAAGCCGAGCTGTTAGGGCTCGGCACGACGGTGGCGTTCGGGTCGATGCCCGTGCCGCCGGCGTTGCTGGCGTCCGCCGGGATCGTGCCGGGCGCGGGGCTTGCAGGCACTTGCGAAATCGAAAGCGGCAGAGACGCAGCGCTGGTCACCTGTCCTCCCGGCGTTGAACTGCAGGCCACTGTTGCACCTGTTCCCGCCGGAGCGGCCGCGGGAATCGTCCCGATGGAGCTACCGCTCTGTCCCGTGAGCGGCAGGATCGGAGCCGCGATGCCCGGAGGCGAAAGACCCGTGGGCGATACAGCTGGAGTCGCCGGCACCGGCGACAGCGATGACGATGGCGGCGCGCAGATGACCACTGTCCCCGGCGTCACCGGATCCGAAGCCAGCGGAACGGGCGCCAGCGTCGTATCCGGAGCACCCGGCACAGTCGTTGCGGAAAACGGCCCCGGACTGTTGAGCGGCGAGATCACGATCGCGCCCGGCACCGTCGGCAGATCCATTGCGGTGCTGCCGGTCGTTGCGATTTGTGCCTGGCCCGGAGAGAAGCCGAGCAGGAAAGCGACCATCATTGCAAACGCGAACCGTATCATCTCTCGTGTCCCTAGCTCGTCTCAAGCTTGCGAACGGTGACCTTGCTGCCTTCTGCCAGCGTGACCGCAGGATTGAGCACGACCTGATCGCCGGGCTGCACGCCGTCGCGCACTTCCACCGTGGTGCCGAAATCCCTGGAGATCGAGACCTGCTGTAAGTGGACCGTGCCGTTCCGCACGACCGCGACGTGGAGGCCATTCTGATCGAAGACGAGCGCGTCGGACGGGATCGTCATTGATGGCGTCCTGCGCGGTATCGATAATTCGACGGTGCAATAGATGCCGGGACTGAGCAGACCATCTGGATTGGGCACGTCGATCTCGGTCAGCAGCGTTCGGCTCCCCGGCTGCAGCGCGGTTGCGATCCGCGTGACCTTGCCCGCAAACGTCCGCCCCGGAATCTCGGGAACGCGGATGTCCGCATCGACGCCCGGGGCAACTCCGAAAGCCTCGTCCTGCGGTACGAAGACCTGAGTTCGGACCACATCGGAATGCATCATCGTGAACATGAAGGTGGAGCCGGCTTGCACCAAGCTGCCATTGTCCACGTTCCGCTGCGTGACCACGCCATCGAACGGCGCCACCACACGCTGGTAGGACTTCTCTTGCTGGAGAACGCGAATCTGCGCCTCCTGCGCCGTGATGTTCGACTGGGCGACGCCCACAGCCCCCTGCTGCGCGCGCAGGGTGAGACGGTCGTTGTCGCCCTGCTGTGCCGTTAACCAGCCTTGCTTGACAAGATTGCTGTCGCGCGAGTTGGTGACGTCGGCCAGCTCCCGGCTGGCTTGCGCCTGCTGAAGCGCAGCCTGGTCCTGGGCGAGCGTCGCCTGCGCCTGCGCGATCTGCTGATCCAGCTCGGGAGCGGTGATTTCCGCGAGGAGATCGCCCTTCTTCACGCGATCGCCGATATCGACGTGGCGCTTCTCGATGTAGCCGCTGGTCCGCGCGAAGATGTTGGCCGCCTCGAATGCAGTCGTCGTCGCTGGCAGGCTGACCTTCATGATGTCGCCGCTGGGCTTGACCGTCGCCACCCGAATTTCCGGAATGTTGGTCCGAACCTGTTCGGCCACGGCGGCCACCTGACGCGCAACCTCGTAGTGCCGCCAGCCGCCGATGCCGAGACCGCCCGCAAGCAGCAGGAGCAGGCCTCCGCCCAGCAGCGCCCCACCATAAGGGCGTCCGGATCGTGCGCCCTTGCTCGGCAGCTCCACAACCCGGAGGTTTTCCGCCCCGGGGCGATCTCTCGCACCGTCGTCATCGGTTCTTGCGCGAACGTCGCTCATTCCGGTTGCTCCTCAAATACGCCGTGCCGAGGCTTGCCATCGTTGCTCTTGCGCAGCATGGCGAAGAGATACGGCACGATCAGCAGGGTGGTCGGGGTTGCGAACAGCAGCCCGCCGATGACCGCCCGCGCGAGCGCCGCGTTCTGCTCCTCGCCCGGACCGCCGATCGCCATCGGGATCATGCCCACGATCATCGCGGCCGCGGTCATCAGGACGGGCCGGATCCTCGTACGGCCTGCGCTCAGCGCCGCCTGGAACGCGGAATGCCCCTTCAACTGCTCGTCACGCGCGAAGGTCACGAGCAGGATGGAATTTGCCGAGGCAACGCCGATCGCCATGATGGCTCCCATCAGCGATGGCACGTTCAGCGTCGTCCCGGTAATGAACAGCATCGTCACGATGCCGCAAAATGTCGCCGGCAGCGCCAGGATGACGACGAAGGGATCGCCAAAATTCTGATAGTTCACGACCATCAGCAGGTAGACCAGGATAGCGGCGAACAGCAGTCCCATCCCGAGATCGCGGAACGACTGATGCATGCTCTGGATCTGTCCCAGAACCTGGATCGAATTGCCTGGCTGGAGCTGCTTCTGCAGGGCTGACGTCACCTTCTCGATATCGGCCGCTACGCTGCCGAGATCGCGGCCCTGGACACTCGCATAGACGTCGAACACCGGCTGGACATTGGCCTGGTTCGAATTGGTGGGAACGGTCCCCCGCTTGAACGTCGCGACATTGCTGAGCAAGCCCGGCACCGTCTGACCGCTTGCGGCAGCCGAGGCCGACACTGGCGTGTTGCCCAAAGCGTTCAGCGAATCAGCCCTGTATTCGGGTGTCTGCACCGCAAGGTAATAGGGGATGCCTGACGTCGGGTCCGTCCAGAAATTCGGCGAGACCTGCGCGGACGAGCTGAGGCTGACATTGATATTGGTCGCCACCGTGCTCGCATTGAGGCCGAGCTGTGCGGCGCGGGTGCGGTCGATGTCGGCGTAGAACGCGGGAGCATCGACCTCCTGCTGCAGATGCGCATCGACCACGCCGGGGATCGCCGCGAGGCTCTTCTGCAGCTCCTTGGCCACGGCCAGATTGTTGCTGCCGTAACCGACCGTGCGGACATCGATCTGCGCGGGAAGCCCGAAGTTCAGGATCTGCGTGACGATATCGGCCGCCTGGAAATAAAAGGTGTCCTCCGGGAACGCCGCTGGCAGCACCTGCCGCAACTTCCTGACGTAATCCGCCGTCGGCTTGTGCCCATCCTTCAGCGATACCAGAATGGTGCCGTCATTCACTCCGATCGTCGAGCCGTCGGTGAATGCGAGATTGTAGGCCCGCGCCGGAAGACCGATATTGTCGACGATCAACGCCCGGTCGCCTTCCGGAATGACCTCGCGGACCTTGTCCTCGACCGCCTGGAAGATCGCTTCCGTACGCTCGATCCGCGTACCCGCTGGCGCGCGAACATGGAGCTGGATCTGGCCGCCGTCGATGACGGGATAAAAATCCCTGCCGACATAGGCGAACATGGTGGCTCCGAGCGCCAGCACAAGCACGGCGACGACGGGCACGACGGCACGACGCCGCAACAACTTTTGCAGGAGATCGGAATAGCCCTCGCGCAGGTGCTCGAACCCGCGCTCGAACGCAGCGGAGGCGCGCGCAAAGATGCCTGACGGGCGCGCGCTCTCGCCATGACGCCGTTCGCCCTTCAGCAGCAGGCCGATGGTGATCGGCGTGAGCGTTCGCGACAGCCCGTAGGACGCCAACATCGCGAACACCACCGCCAGGCCGAGCGGCGTGAAGAGGTATTTGGCCGGGCCCTCCAGGAACACGACCGAGGTGAACACGCAACTGATCGCGAGCGTCGAGACCAGCGTCGGGATGGCGATTTCAGCGGCTCCGTGCAGGGTCGCCTCGGGCAACGGCATGCCTTCCTCGGTCCAGAGCCGGTGCGTGTTCTCGATCGTCACCGTCGAATCGTCGACGAGGATACCGACCGCGAGGGCGAGCCCGCCGAGCGTCATCGTGTTGAGGGTCTCGCCGAGGAAATACAGCACGATCAGCGAAGACAGCATCGCCAGCGGGATCGAGATCAGGACGACCAGCGTCGACCGCCACGATCCCAGAAACACCAAGATCATCAGCGCGGTCAGGCCGGCGGCGATCGCACCTTCGCGCAGCACGCCATTGACCGAATGGGTCACGAATATCGACTGGTCGAACAGCTCGTTGATCTTCAGCCCCGCCGGAGCCGCCGCGCGGATAGACGTCAACGCCGCCTTGACGCCGTTGACGACAGCGAGCGTGGAGGCATTTCCGTTCTTGATGATGCTGAGCAGGACGGCGCGGTGGCCGTCCTCGCGCACGATGTTCTGCTGGACCTGGGCCCCGTCGCGGACCTGGGCGACGTCCTTCAGGAAGATCGTGGCCCCGTTCACGAACTTGACGGGGATCATGTTGAGATCCTGGATCGTGGCCGGCGTCGCATTGGTTCGAACGGTGTACTGGGTATCGCCGATCTTGGTCGTGCCGGTCGGCAGCGTCAGGTTCTGGGTGTTCACCGCATTGACGATGTCGAGCGGCGTCAATCCGCGCGACAGGAGCTTGTTCGGATCGATGTCGACCATGATCTGGCGGTATTTGCCGCCGGCAGGCGTGGGCAGGGTCACGCCCGGAACGGGAGCCAGCTGCTGGCGGACGCGGTAAATGCCGAAATCGTAGAGCTGCTGCTCGTTCAGGCTGTTCGACTGGAGACTGAGCTGGAGCACCGGCACGCTCGAGGCATTGAACTGCACGATGATCGGCGGCTGGATCCCCGGCGGCATCAGGGCGCGGATGGCATTGGTCCCCGAGACGATCTGCGAGATCGCGAGATCGAGATTGACGTCCGGCTGGAAGTAGATTTTCTGAATCGAGAGGCCGTTGAGGGTCTGCGCTTCGATATTCTTGATGCCGCTGACATTGGCGCTGATCGAATACTGGCTATAGGTGCTGACGCGCTGCTCCATCTCCGGCGTCGAGAGGCCCGTGTAACTCCAGATCACCGTGACCACGGGGATCCGGATCTCCGGGAAAATATCCGTCGGCATCGAGCGGATCGCGATGCCGCCGAGGAACACGATCAGCGCGGCAAGCACATAGAATGTGTGCGGAAGCCGTAACGCGAAGCGAACAATTCCCATGGTGGTCTGCCTGGAGGGAGTTAGGCGGGATCGTCGGACAGGTGAGAACGGCCGGACCTGCGTTCAAATGAAAACGAATTCAGACGCTGCATGCGGTGCCCCGCTGCGCATCCTGCACGGCAAGCATCACCGCGCGCTTGACCTTGGCAAAGGCGCGCATCTCGATCTGCCTGACACGTTCGCTGGATATGGACAGTTCGTGGGCCAGCCGATCGAGCGTGACGGGGCATTCCGTCAGCCGCCGCGCCTCGAAGACGCGGCGTTCCCGCGCCGCAAGCCCGCTGAGCGCAACACGCAAGGCGCTGGCACGCCGCTCGGTCTGCTCGTGATCGACCAGCACCGTCTCGGCGTCGACCGCCCCGTCGACGAGCAACGCTTCCAGCTCTGTTCCGCTGTCCTCGCCACCGACGCGCGCGTTCAGCGACATGTCGCCGTGCAGCCGCGCGTCCATCTCGATCACCTCACGCGCGGTGACCTCGAGCTTCCCGGCGATCAGTTCGGCAACGTCAGGCGTGAGCCCCGACATCGCGCTGCCGGTGGCTTTCCTGATCTCGCCGCGGAGCTTGAAAAACAGCTTCTTCTGCGCGGCCGTCGTGCCGATCTTGACGAGGGACCAGGACCGCAGGATGTATTCGTGAATGGCGGCCTTGATCCACCAGACCGCGTAGGTGGAGAAGCGCGCGCCGCGGCCGGGTTCGAAGCGTGACGCTGCGATCACGAGGCCCAGATTAGCCTCGGCAATCAGATCGACCATCGGAAGGCCGTATCCCTTGTAGCCTCGCGCCAGCCTGGCCGCGAGCCGGAGATGGCTGGTGACGAGCGCGTCCGCCGCGCTTCGGTCCCGCGTCTGCTGCCAGCGGCGTGCAAGCTGCTGCTCCTGACCGGGCTCGAGGAAGTCGTAGCGCCCGATGGCCGCGGAATACGCGCTGAGGAACGGCACCGACACCGGTGCGACCGGCGTCGCAGGGGGATTGATCCTCGTCACTTCGTGGCTAGTCTGCATCTGTCGCTCCCGCACTCCAGGCCGGCTGATCAATCTCGAAAGCATCGTGGACCATGTGGCTCATCCCATCTGGTCTGCGTCTGCGCGCAGCAATGTCCGCGACCGGCGCGTGGCGGCCTTGCCCATCCGTCCGGTCCAGGCAAGGATCTCGATCCGTCCACCAGGGGCGGGACCGACGATCAGCCGAAAGTCGTGCAGCTTGACGATGGCGGCGACCAGGCTCAGTCCGAGGCCGACGCCCGGCGTATGGCGCATCTTGTCGGAGCGATAGAACCGCCGCAGCACCGCCTCGCGTTCCTGCTCGCTGATGCCGGGCCCGGTATCGCTGACGCGCACCAGCGCAGTGTCGTCGTCCGCTTCCAGGGCGAGCTCGACCCGACCGCCTGACGGCGTGAACTTGACGGCATTGTCGACGAGATTGGCGACCGCCTCGAACAGCAGGTCCCGGTCGCCCCACACAAGCACATCGCGCTCGATGACGACACCGAGCCCCACACGCTTGTCTTCGGCGATGGGTTCGTAGACGTCGCACACCTCCCGCAGAATCTCGTCCAGCGCGACCTCGCCAAAGCCCGCCATGCGGCGGTTGTTCTCGATTTCGGTCAGGCGCAGCAGGGCGGTGACGATCGCGAGCGACTGGTCGATGCCGGCAATGGCCTTGTCGATGGTCTCTTGCAGCTCCTCCAGCGTGGCCGCATGGGAGCGCCCGCGCTCCAGCGCCAGGCGGACGCGCGTGAGCGGCGTCCTGAGATCATGGGCGATGTCGTTGCCGACGCCGGCGAGCGCATTGATCATCGCCTCCATCTCGTCGAGCATGCCGTTGACGATCCCGGCCAGCCGCGCGAACGGATCGTCCGTCCCGTCCTGCGGAAGCCGCTCGCGCAGCTCGCCGGCCACGATGCGCTGGACCCGCTGGTTCACTTCCTCTACGCGCCTCTGGGCGCGGAGGCTGAGCCAGGCACCGGCCAGCAGGCAGAGGCTGAAGGCCGGCAGCAGGCCCAGGGCCAGCGCCTGCCCCACCACGCTCGAGATCTCGCGTGTCTCATCGACATTCCGTCCGACCACCAGGACATCGCCGCCGTCGAGGCGCTTGCCGATCACCCTGACGACGGGATAGTGCACGGCCGTCGACTTGATGAGATCGAGGCGCACACCCTGCACCGCTCCGTCGAGCCCGAGCTCGCGCGGCACGCGGTCGATATTGCCGGCAAGGCGGGTGCCCGCGGCATCGAACAGTCCCGCGTATTGCACGCCCCTGGAATCCTGATCGAGATGATCCGCGATCGCGCTGATGCGATGGGCCGGCGACAGGTCTGAGATGAAGTGAATCTGGGTGGTAATCATGCGATCGGATCGCGCGACCAGATAATTGTCGAGCTTCCAGTAGATGAATGCGAACAGGCCGACGACGAACAGCGCGAAGCCGGCCGCCATGGCCAGGGCCGAAAGGAATGTGCTGGAGCGGATCAGCTGGATCTGACGCATCGCCGGCCCCTATTGCCGCGAACGCAGGACGAAGCCGGAGCCTCGGACGTTATGGATGAGCGGCACCTCTCCGGGGCCGTCGACCTTGTGACGGAGCCGGCCCATATGCACGTCGATCAGGTTCGTGGTTGCCGGAACAAACTTGTAGTTCCAGACCTCCTCCAGCAGCATCGCACGCGTCAGCACCTGGTCGTTCCGGCGCATCATGTATTCGAGCAGGCGGAATTCGCGCGGCAGCAGCTCGAGCCGGCGTTCGCCGCGCCGCGCGGTCCGCTCGATCAGATCGAGCTCGAGCGGTCCGACATGCAGGATGGTTTCGCGGCTGTCGATCGGACGGCGCAGCAACGCCTCTATCCGCGCGACCAGCTCGATGATCGCGAACGGTTTTGTGAGGTAATCATCTCCGCCCATTCGCAATCCGCGCACCCGGTCGTCCACCGCGCCGAGCGCACTCAGGACGAGAACGGGCGTCCTGACCTGGTCGTTGCGAAGTGCCTCGATGACGGTCAGCCCATCCATTCCCGGCAGCATGCGATCGACGATCATGGCATCGGGGCTCGACACGCGCGCGCGGTCGAGGCCGTCGACGCCGTCGGCGGACCAATGCACCTCGAACCCGCGGTCGGCAAGCTCGGCGACAATCGCCTCGGCGGTCTCGGCGTCGTCCTCGATCAGGAGAATCCGGTTCATGACCCTCGCTCCACGTTCCACGCGGCGTCTCGGCGCGCGGTAGGGGCGCGTGGGCTCGGCGACGCGTTGGGTCATGTGCGATGCCCGTGCTCGTCGAACGCGCGGCCTTGATGTCGCCTGTTGCCGGCCACTCGCTGCGGTACGGGATAGGCTTGCGGCGCATGGGGCGCCATTGAATTGCAGTTCATGATGCAAGCTGCGCGTCGCGCCAGCAGCGCCAGTGCAAGGGCAATGCGTGTTGCCAATGTCGTGATCATCTTGTGGGCTCCGCTCCGAACTGCGCTGCATCGAACATATGAGCTCGACGCGCTCGCAGTCGTCCGGGGGACAACGGATGTTATGGATTCGCACGATCGTGGTTGCGACGTCACATCGGCTCACGGGCCGTTGAATTGCGGTGAGCAAATCGTGCATTTGAATCGGGCCCGATCGCGCACACCTCGACGACCAGCCGGCTTGGTCGGCCTGATGTCATCAAAGGAGAGAGCGAATGACCACGTCCAAACTGTTGTCGATGGGACTGATTGCGGCCGCCATGCTCGGCGGCCCCGCCATGGCGCGCGAGCATCACCGCCTCGTGCGGCAGCCCGCGATGGAGGCCGACACGGTCGCAACGAGCGCGCCGGTCTATCAGGGCGAACGTGGCTGCGTGCCGGCGCCGCGCGTCGGCGCCTTCGCCACCGCGCCGTGGACCGGCAACAACGTGCCTTGCGAGCCCGGCACCGGCAGCTTCTTCTGATCGCGCCAACGCATCCGGCCGGGTGACTTCGCCGGCCGGACGCGTATCGAATGACAGGGAGCGGACTGATCTCGTCAGCCCGCTCCTTTGCGTGCGTCGCGGCTACGCGCGGCGCGATCACCTTCGTGGGCGGCGAGCCCGATGTCTGACCCCAATGTCTGACCTCGAATTCAGTTGGATTGCCGCGCAGCGCTCCTACCTCTCCAGCGTCACACACCCGGCCATCAAGCAGCCTCGCGCGTACCGCGCGGCGCGGAAGCGGGCTTCAGGGATGGCCGGGCTCAACACGAGAGGAGTTTTCCATGAAACGAGTGATCATGATTCTGGCAACAGCGGCGCTCGCCTCGACGCTCGCCATCGGCACGGCCGACGCGCACGGCGGTGGTGGTGGTGGCGGCGGCCACGGCGGATTTGGCGGTGGCGGATTCGGCGGCGGACATGCGGGCTTTGGCGGCGGCGCGCATTTCGGCGGCATGGGGCACGAGGGCGGCTTCGGCGGCGGCACCCGGTTCGGCGGCGAGCACCTAGGCTTCGGCGATCATGCCGCAACCCGCGGCTTCGGCCAGCACACGTTTCACCGCGATGGCCGCTTCCGCCCCGGATATGGATTCTACGGCGCCGGTCCGGATTGCTATGATTGGTACGAGCTGCATCCCGGCCAGCCGGTGCCGCTGAGCTGCAGCTAGCCAGTCACGCACTTGTAGCAGCGCTGGTAAGATGGGTAGAGCGAAGCGAAATCCATCATGTTTCATCCGCGCGGAAGCATGATGGGTTTCGCAAGTGCTCTACCCATCCTACGGCCTAACAGACGCACCTTCGCCTTCTCGCGACGCGTTTCGCCCGAGCTTTGCTTCGTCATTCCACCCTCTTGTCCAAGAGGGCGCAGGGAAGGCCGGGTGCCGGCTGGCACCCGCGGTCCGCTGCGCGAAAAGCACACGCAGGAAAACCGCACAGCAGCATACAGGTGTAGCCAATCACTCGGCCTTCCCTGCGCAGTGGTCGGACGGCTTATGCCGTGCTCTCCCGGGAGCCGAGTTCGTTCTGGCCTCCCTCACCCCAGCGAAATTCACCGACACCACGCCGGTTGACGCAGATGCCGCATTCGCTAGGGCTTGACCGTAGCAACGACGGCCAGGACCACACGGTTTTGCCGTACGCACGGCCCGCCATTTCACCACCGGTTTCGACGACGTTGTGCACCTTGCCGCCGACCTGATGACGAGACGAAGCCTAGCAGCGCCGCTCGTCGGAACGAAGCCTTGGGCTCACGGAGAGCAATCCGCCCTGCCCTTGGCCACTCGCACCCGAACGCTGCCGCGTCCACCGCAAGCCCGGCTCGCGAACATGACGACCACAAGATCGCCCCTCAAGGATGAGCCGGGATGGACGACACATACGCTAATTCCGAATTTCGGTAAAGTGGAATATTTTTGTGGGGAGGGGTTGACGGGGTGGCGGGTGTTTTGCCCGACGGGTAGTCCTCCCATAGGTCAAAGCCGCACATGCGAAGCTCGGGGAAATCGTAGCGGGAGACCGCTACGGTGCCAAACCCACTACTGTGGAGGCGCTGTTCGCTTACCGGAGGGCAGCCTAACCCCCGGCCTCGTGCCTTGATAGCCCGCCAGAAGCCGCCGTTCTTACGCGGTCCACGCGCGCCCGCGCATCGATGCAAAAATTCACGATTCCGACCGTATCATTCGGATCACCTCTCCCCCGCGGAGAGACGTGATCCGAGTCCTCGCCTTGTACCGATTCAAGCGCGTTCATCCGGGCTACCTCGGAACAGGGGCTTCCGATTCCAGCAGGGACGCGGCCTTGAGATCGCTCCAGAGCGCGGCTGGCACTGTGGTGGTCAGCGCTGCCACGTTGCGCTCGACCTCCTGCGCATTATGCGCCCCGAGGACCACGCTCGCGACTGCGGGATGACCGAGCGCAAAATGTAGAGCGGCCGTCGGCAGCGCTACGTCATGAGCTGCGCAGATACGCTGGATTTCGGCAACCTTCGAAAGGATCTGCGGCGGTGCGTCCTGATAATTGTACTTGGCGCCCTTGGTGGCGCCCGTCGCCAGAATCCCCGAATTGAACACGCCGCCGAGCAGCACCGCGATGCCCTGCTTCAGCGCCAGCGGCATGAACTCTTCGAGTGCTGGCTGCTCCAGCAGCGAATAGCGCCCCGCGAGCAGCATCACCTCGAAGGATCCGGCCTGCGCAAAGCGCACGCACATCTCGGCCTCGTTGACGCCGATCCCGATGCCCGCGACCACACCTTCGGAACGAAGCTTGTCGAGCGCTACATAGGCGCCGGACATCGCTTCGCGAAACCGGTCCTCGATCGCGTCCTTGCCGTGGGTCCACACATCGACATCATGGATTAGCAGCAGGTCGATCCGGTCGGTGCCAAGCCGCAACAGCGATTGCTCGACCGAGCGCATGGTGCCGTCGTAGGAATAGTCGACGACGGCCCGGTGCGGCTGTCCGCCAACAAATCCGGACCGAGTCTCCGGCTGGTGAAACGGATCCATCCAGCGACCCGTCTTGGTGCAAAGCACCACATCCTTGCGGGGCACGCGCCGGAGCGCCGTTCCGCAGCGATGCTCCGACAGGCCGTTGCCATAGTGCGGTGATGTATCGAGCAGATTGATGCCGAGCTCGAAGGCGCGGCTCGCGGCGGCTATCGCAGTGTGGTCGTCGAGCTCGAGAAAGAGATCGCCGAGCGGTGCGGTTCCGAACCCGAGGATGGAGACTTCGAGACCGGTCCGGCCAAGTGTGCGGCGCGGCAAAGCTGATTGCGAAATCATGGTGGATTGCTCTTCCTTCTTCGCGCCTTGATCGCGCGCTCGTCTCATTGCAGCGACGCGCAGCGTATGTATTTGCCGTCGGGTGTCAACGCGAGGATTGCGGGTCTCGTACAAGACTATTCCGCTCCTACATTCGGATTGCTAAGAAAAGCGGAACCGGCACGCGGGCACTTCACGACCTGCGGCAACGAAGGAGGAACGATGCTCCCCTATGTCACGCACGATCCACGCTTTGCCCGCTTGGTCTTTGGTCATGCCAATCTCGAAAAACTCACCAGCGGCTGCCGCTGGGCCGAAGGACCCGCTTACTTTCCGGCCGGCCGCTATTTGATCTGGTCCGACATTCCGAACAACCGGATGATGCGCTTCGACGAGACGGATTCATCGGTGTCGGTGTTCCGCTCGCCGAGCTTCAACTCGAACGGCAACACGACCGATCGCGAGGGGCGGCTGGTCACTTGCGAGCACTTCATGCGCCGCGTCACCCGGACCGAGCACGACGGCTCCATCACGGTGCTTGCCGAGCAGTTCGAAGGGCGTCGGCTGAACTCGCCCAACGATGTCGTGGTGAAATCGGACGGCTCGATCTGGTTCTCGGATCCGACCTACGGCATCGACAGCGATTACGAGGGCCGGCAGGCCAAATCCGAGATTGGCGCCTCCAACGTGTACCGGATCGGTCCAGCGGGCGGCGAGATCAGCCTGGTCGTCTCTGACCGCGTGCAGCCGAACGGGCTGGCGTTCTCGCCAGACGAGAAGCTGCTTTATGTCGCCGATACCGGCGCGACCCACGTCGACGGGCTGCCCGCGACGATCTGGTCCTACAAGGTGCAGGGAGACAAGGTCGCTGAGCCCTCGCTGTTTTCCGCCTGCCCCGACGGGCTCTATGACGGATTTCGCTGCGACATCCATGGCAACATCTGGACGTCGGCGGGACGGAGCGTGTTCTGCTACGGGACCGACGGGACGCATATCGGCACGATCCCGATCGGTGAGATCGTGGCGAATGTCTGTTTCGGCGGTCCACGGCGCAACCGCCTGTACATTTGCGGACAGACCTCGTTGTATTCGATCTTCCTCAATACGCGCGCCGCCGTGTAAGCTTAGGCCGGCCATCTAGCTCGTGACGCGTTCGCCCCGCCCGTAGACGAGCAGCATGAAGATGATAACGAGACCATAGATCACCTGGCGGCCCGCCTCCGGCATCTCCATGATCGACAATACACTGTTCAGGAGCACGATCAGGACGACGCCGATCAGGGTGCCGAGATAGCGGCCGCGGCCGCCGAGGATGTTGGTGCCTCCAATCACGACGGCGGCGATCGAGGGCAGCAGATAGGCGTCTCCCATGCCTTGGTAGGCCTTGGTGGAATAGCCGGCGAGCAGCACGCCCGCGAGCGCGGCAGCAAGGCCGCAGAGCACGAAGCAGACCACCGTGACGCGGCGCGTGTTGACGCCGGCCAGATAGGCCGCCGCCTCCTTGTTGCCGATGGCGTAGATGTAGCGGCCGAGCGACATGCGCTGCAGGATGACGACCACCAGCACGGACACCGCGGCCCAGACGAACAGCGCGTTGGGAATGCCGAGCGTACGATCGCCCGCCAGCATCCGCATCAGGTCGGTCGCCCCGGTCTGCGGTGCGTAGCCGCCAGTATGCGCGACCATCAGGCCGCGCATCACGGCGTTCACGCCCAACGTAAAGATCATCGAGGGGACCCGCAGATACGCGACCCCGACGCCGTTGACGAGCCCGACCAGAACGCCGACCCCGAGCCCGACCGGAATTGCGAGAGGACCGCCGACCGAGGTCGCCATCATGGCCGCGGCGGCGAGCGTCCAGGGCACCGACAGATCGATCTGCGCGATCAGGATCACGATCATCATGCCGGCCGAGACGATCCCGAGGAACGCACCGATCTGCAATTGCTGCAGAAGATAGGCCGGAGACAACAGGGGAGCGCTGCCGAAACGGGCGAATGTGTAAACCGTACCCGCGACGAGAATGACGACGATGAACACCGCCGCAATCAGGATCGGGCGATCGTCGCGCGAGAGGCTGAATGAGGCCGCCGTCATCGAAACAGCTCCAACGTGTTCTTGACGCGCAGCATACCCAACGCGCCGATGCTGACGGCAGCGAGCAGGATCACGCCCTCGAACAGCGGCTGCAGAAGAGGGGCAATGTCGAAGATGCGGAAGAAGAAGGAAATCACGCGCAAGACCATGGCGCCGAAGATCGACCCGATCGCACTGCCGGTTCCGCCAAGCAGCGACGTGCCGCCGATCACCACGGAGGCTATCGAGTTGAGCGTATAGGCGCCGGCCTGCGGAATGTCCGCATTCCCAGACGAAGTCTGGATAGCAAGGAAGAGACCGCCGCAGCCGGCGAAGAAGCCCGCGAGCGTGAAGGCGGCGATCTTGGCGCGCTCGATCGGAAGGCCGGACATATAAGCCGCGCCCTCGGCCGAGCCGATCGCATAGACGGCGCGGCCGAGAACGGAGCGGCGGAACGGCACCCACACCAGCAGCGGAATGAGAACGAGAAGCACAAAGGGCACCGGGATCCAGGCGAACGGCGCAAACCAGGCAGCCGCGCCATCGTCGAAGATGTGCACGGTCGAGGCGAAATCGCCGAGCGAGTTAGTCAGCGCCCAGTTCAGATCAACATCGATCTTGCCGCCCGGGGTCGGACGCAGGAAAAGCGCGATGCCGATGTAGACCGCGCCGGTCGCAAGCGTCGCGATGATCGGCTGGATGCGCCCATAGACGACGACGCAACCATTGATAAAGCCGGCAGCCGCGCCGATCGCAAGGCACACGGCGATCCCGAGCAGAATGCCGCTCACGCCGCCCGGAAAGGTGCCGAGGCCGAGATGCACGCCGAACATGTCGAGATGCAGCGGCGCACCACCTGCCGCGCCGGTCAGGAGGTAGCTCGCAAAGCAGCCCACCATGGTCATGACCGCTCCGACGGAGAGATCAAGGCCCGACATCAAGACCGGCACTGTCTGCGCCATCGCCAGCATGGCGAGCGCAAAGATTTCGTCGCCATTCTGCACCAGCACGGCGGAGGAGAAACCGCGGGGATGCGCGGCGTTGTAGAAAATGTAGAGGGCACAGAACAACAGGATGGCGGTGACCAGACCGATGTTCTGGCGGATCCTGATCGCGATATCGTCAAGCATGCGCCGCCCCCGCTGCGGTATCGGTGTCGACATTCAGGGAGCTTGCGACAATGTTGGTCTCGGTGAGGTCGTCGCCCTCGAGCTCGCGCACGATGCGGCCGTCATACATGATGACGACGCGGTTGCAGCAGCCGATCAGCTCGTCATAGTCGGTCGAGTAGAACAGGATTGCGGCGCCCTGGTCGGCGAGTTCGCGCATCAGCCGGTAGAGCTCCTGCTTGGTGCCTACGTCGATCCCGCGCGTGGGATCGTTGAGCAGGATGATGCGCGGATCGGTCATCAGCCATTTGGCGAGCACGACCTTCTGCTGGTTTCCGCCCGACAGCGTCGAGACCGCATCACTCGCAGCGTCCAACTTGATCTGCAGCCTCGCGATGGCTCGCTGGATCGCGGTGCGTTCCCGGCCGGTATCGATGAATGGGCCAGTGGAAAGCGCGTCGAGCGATGCGATTGCAAGATTGTCCGCGATCGACATCGGCAGCATCAGTCCTTCGGTCTTGCGGTCCTCAGGGACGAGCGCGATGCCGACCGATTTTGCCGCCGCCGGGGAGCCGGGACGTACTTCGCGATCCGCCACCGTGAGACGACCAGTGACGCCGCGCAAAACACCGAACAGAGCAAGCAACAGGGATTTCTGGCCCTGCCCGTCGAGACCGCCGAGCCCGACGATCTCGCCGGCGCCGATGCTCAGTGAAATGCGATCGAGCTGCCTCTCCCAGCACAGGTTCTCGAGCGCCAGCACCGGCTTCGCGGCATTTCGCGCAGGCTTCGGCGGATACTGGGCCGCGATGTCACGCCCGATCATGAGCTGGATGATATCGGCGGTCGAACGCCTCCCCTTGTCGAAGGTCTCGATATGGCGGCCGTTGCGAAACACCGAGGCGCGGTCGGCGAGCGCCTCGACCTCGTGCATGCGGTGCGAGATGTACAGGATTGCGACGCCCTCGGCCTTGAGCCGTGCCAGCATCGCATAAACCTTCTCCACATCGGCGCTCGTCAGTGCCGATGTCGCCTCGTCGAGGATCAGCAACTGCGGCCGCTTGCCGAGCGCCTTCGCGATCTCGACCACCTGGCGTCTCGATAGGGGCAGATCGCGCACGCGCCTCAGGGGGTTGACGTCCTCACAGCCGATCTCGGACAACAGTTCTTCGGCGCGGCGGCGCTGGGCCTTCGCATCGATCAGGCCGAACCGCCGCGGCGGGGATGCAATGGAGATGTTGTCCGCGACCGAGAGGTCGGGCATCAGCGATAGCTCCTGAAAGATGCAGACGACACCGGCTGCATTCGCCGCCGACGGCGTGGCGAAGCTGACCTCGCTCCCCGCGAGGCGCATGCGGCCGCTGTCGGGCTGCACCACACCGGCAATGATCTTGATCAGGGTCGACTTGCCGGCGCCGTTCTCGCCCAGCACGGCGTGGATCTTGCCGCGCTCGCAGGCGAAATCGACCCCTTCCAGCGCCCGAACGCCGGCATAGCGCTTGGAGATGCCGGCAAGCTCCAGGAAGGCGGATTGCGTCGGGTCGGCAACCGGCATGCCCGGGCCTTCACGCGACGGCGGCCCGGCGAATGCCGGGCCGTGACAGAGACATCGCTAGAGCCGTCACTGGGTGTTCTTCTCGCTCTGCGACATGATCTCCGGCGCAGTGAAGTTCACGCCGCACGGCGTGAACTGATTCGGCGCGAAGAAGTTGGCATTGAGCTCAGGCCAGTAATTCGTGCCCGGCTTGAGATCCTTGTAGGTCGCCACTGGAATCGGGATCGAGATCAGCTGCGGCATAATGTTGCCCTGCAGCGCCGAGATCGCCGCCTTGGTCGCGATCGCCACCAGCGCCGGCGATTGGCCGTAGGACATTCCCTTCAGTCCGTCCTTGGCGTGATCGGCGATCTGCTTGCGGTACTCGTTCTCGCCCTCACCCGACATCGGCACAAAGGGATGCTTGGCAGCCATCAGCGCCTGCACGGTGCCGTCGGATCCGCCCTGGGTGAATACTCCATCGAAATGGCCATGGACGGCTAGCGCATCCGCAGTCACCTTCTGCGAGGTGCCGGTGTCCCAATTACCAACCACCTCGGTGATTTTGAAGCTATTGCCGGGCGATTCTATTACCTCGCGGAAGCCGAGATGACGGTCGCGGTCGACGGAATTTCCCGGCAGGCCGCGGACTTCGAGGATGTCGCCGGATTTCTTGCCGCTCTCGTCGATCAGCCATTTGGCCGACATACGGCCCATTTCCTTCTGGTCCTCGTTGACCATCATCACCTTGTCGGTGTCGAGGACGTTGTCGAACGGCACCACCACGACGTTGTTCTTGTCGGCAAGACGGATGATGCGATCAAAACCGTCGGGAGCGACCGCAATGGTAACGATTGCGTCGAAGCCTTGGTTGATGAAGTCCTCCATCGCGCCAAGTTGCGCCGCCACATCGGTCCCGGTGGAAACGACCTTGAACTCCTTGATGTTCTCTTTGATACCCGGCTGATCGGCGAAAGCCTTGGCAGTCTTCACCATCTGGATGCGCCAGGTGTTGCCGACAAAACCGTTGACCAGCGCGATCCTGTAGGGGCCCGCCTTCTTGGGCCACTGAAAGAATTTGGTCTCGGACGACCATGGCTTGAAGCAGGCGGGGTCGGCGCCGGGGCCGGAGACGACCTTGGGACCTGCCAGAGCACTCACCGATGACAACAGCAAGCCGGCGCAAGCCAGCCCCGCCAGACGAAGCGTCCACACCATGTCGTGTCTCCCTGAGCGTTTGTGTTCCACCCTAACGCGGCGCGTAGCCATGCCGGGAATTGACCTTCCCGTGCGCGTGTTGCGTTAGGATGGCACGCAACTTGCGATGCTGACAAGCCGAGGGCGGACGCTCCGGCGCGAGACACGATCTGAACGCACGGCCAACCGACGACAATTGCGGGAAGCAGAAAACGTAACAATGACAGTCGGATGTTCGTGGGCGGCAAGGGATTGTGCAACGGCGAAGCCGGCCATGGCCGGCCTTTCATGGTGGCATCCACGCGCGTCACGAAAAAAATGACACTCAGGGAAAAGTGTGAATCGCTACGCGAAGCCGAACGAAGCCCGATTGCTGAAGCTGGATTGAAGCCAGAAGCCGGGACTACTTGCTTTCGTCCGGCGGGGTGGCGTGGCGCTCCTTCGGTGAGACGATGGCTGTAGAAACGCCGATCGCTCGCGGCTCCTCACTCAGCAGCTCGAAGGCGAGATCAGGTATCGCACTGCGACGGTGGCTGGCGAACATCTCGCTTGCTTGACACGTTCTGGAGTGCCGGTCTCTAATCTCCCTCAAGGTCCTGCGGTTGGACAGGCAACTCTTTCTGCCCCCAAGCAAGAACAGGCTCGACTGCCCCCACCCATCGACTCTCAGATCGAGGGTGCGGAATCCAAGATAGTTTCCTGGGAGGGAACAATGGACAGACGTCAGACGCTCAAGCTGATCGGTGGTACGGCCGCGTTTGCCGGTGCCGGTTTTCCGGGCCTTGCCTTTGCGCAAGCCCAAAAGGAAATGGTCACGGTCGTGAAGATCGCGGGAATTCCGTGGTTCAACGCACTTGAAAAGGGAATCCAGAAGGGTGCGAAGGACTTCAGCATTAATGCCACTATGGTTGGCCCGGCGAACGTCGATCCGGCACAGCAAGTAAAGCTCCTTGAGGATCTGATTGCCAAGAAAGTCAACGTGATCGGCTTGGTCCCGCTTGATGTAAAAGTCTGCGAGCCCGTGCTGAAGCGCGCCCAGGCCGCCGGAATCAAGGTCATCACGCATGAGGGTCCGGAACAGGAAGGTCGTGACTGGAATGTGGAATTGATCGACTCCGTTCGCTTCGGCGAGGTGCAGATGGAACGTCTCGCCAAGGACATGGGCGGCGAAGGTGATTATGTGGTCTATGTCGGGACTCTTACGACGCCGCTTCACAACAAATGGGCCGATGCCGCGATTGCCTACCAGCAGAAGAATTTTCCGAAAATGAAGCTCGTCGCCGACCGCTTCCCCGGCGCCGACGAGATCGACACCAGCCAACGCACGACGCTCGACGTGATCAAGGCCTATCCGAACCTGCGTGGTATTCTCGGCTTCGGTTCGAATGGACCAATCGGGGCCGGAAATGCTGTGCGTCAGCAACGCCTTGGCAAGAAGATCGCCGTGGTCGGCACCGTGCTGCCGAGCCAGGCGAAGTCGCTTATCGCGGACGATACGATCCGCGAAGGTTTTCTATGGAATCCCACCGATGCGGGTTACGCGATGGTCGCGGTGGCCAAACTCGTGCTCGATGGCAAACCGATCACGGATGGCGTCGATGTACCCGGCCTTGGCAAGGCAGCCGTCGACGTTGCAGGAAAGCAGATCAAGGTGGACAAGATCATGCGCATCAACAAGGAAACCATCGACGGGTTGATCGCCGGAGGGCTCTAGGCCGACACCCGTTTAGTCGCCTCATCGCGCTGCATTCCCGGCCCTTCCGGTCGGGAATGCAGTACCACTCGAGTGATCGCACGATCGAACGTCCATTGCAGGCGAACCTTTGGCGACTTTCCTGGAGATGTCCGACATATCGAAGCGCTTCGGCGGCGTGCACGCGCTCCGCGGCGTCGATTTCACTCTGGAAGTCGGCGAGGTGCATTGCCTGGTCGGTGAAAACGGCTCCGGAAAATCCACACTGATCAAGATCATTTCGGGCGTCGAGGCAGCGGAGCCTGGCGGCCGTATCGCAATTTCCGGCAAGGAATATCCCAAACTAAACCCGGTCTACTCCACGCATTGCGGCATTCAGGTCATCTACCAGGATCTTTCGCTATTCCCCAACCTCACCGTCGCCGAGAATATCGCGATGGCGCACCATCTTGGCGGCCTCCATTCGGTGAACTGGGCCTCAATGCGCGCCACCGCGAGGACCACAATGGCAAGGATCGGCGTCGAGTTCGACCCGGACGCGAAAGTCTCAGAGCTCAGCATTGCCGGACGCCAGCTGATCGCGATCTGCCGCGCCTTGGCTGCGGATGCCAAACTCCTGATTATGGATGAGCCGACGGCATCGTTGACCCGCCACGAGGTGAACGCCCTGATCGCGCTCGTAAGGGAGCTGAAGCGTGCTGGCATCTGCGTCGTTTTCGTCAGTCACCGCCTCGACGAGGTGCTTGAAATCGCCGAACGCGTAACTGTGCTGCGGGATGGCGCCAAAGTCGGTACTTTTGCTGCAGACACAATCGACGGGGGGAAACTCAGCCATCTGATGACCGGTAAGTCCTTCGAGTATCAGGTGCAGGCGCCTGAGCTTGCCGCTGGCCCGGTCGTGCTGGAAGTGAAGGGCCTTGGCCGCCAGGGTGAGTATGAGGATGTAAGCTTGCAGTTGCGCGCAGGGGAAGTGGTGGGTCTCACCGGTCTGCTCGGCTCGGGTCGAACCGAACTCGCGCTATCGCTGTTCGGCATGAAGCCGCCCGACCGCGGCACCATCTTGCTTGACGGGCAGCCGATCGCGCTCCGGACAAATGCAGAGGCGATCGACCGAGGGATTGCCTATGTATCCGAGGATCGGCTTACGCTTGGTCTCATCCTGAATCAGTCCGTCACGGCGAACGTCACGCTCACGGTGCTGGAACGTCTGGCTGGCGCATTCGGCCTGATTGCCGCAGGCGCGCGACAGAGCCATGTGGCTCGGTGGGTCGCCGAACTCGGGATTAAGGTCTCCAACCCGGCCAACGCGGTGAAGACCCTCTCCGGGGGCAATCAGCAGCGGGTCGTGCTCGCCAAATGGATGGCGACCAGCCCGCGGGTGCTTATCCTCGATAGTCCTACGGTGGGCGTCGACATCAGCGCCAAGGACGGAATCTATGAAATCATCCGGCGGCTGGCCCGCGACGGCGTTGCGGTGCTGATGATATCAGACGAAATCCCGGAGGTCCTTTATCATAGTCATCGCGTGCTAGTGATGCGGGAAGGACGTTTGACAACCGATGTGGCTGCCGCAGCCACTTCCGAAGATGAGCTTCGGCAGGCCGTCAATGCCTGAATCGCGCATTGCATCATTTGGGAGGTTTCGTCGCAGCCATGAGTTCTGGCTGCTGATGGTAATCCTCGGGCTCTGCGCCAGCTTGGGCTTCGCGAATGCCCAATTCCTGACCGTGCAGAATCTGTTTGATCTGCTGACCTCCTACGCCTTCGTCGGCATCCTGGCGCTCGGATTATTGGTCGTGCTGATCGCCGGGGGTATCGACATCTCGTTCACCGCCACCGCGTCGGTGGCGCAATATGTCACACTCTCGCTTGCCAATGCTTACGGCGCGAACTGGATCAGCGTCTTTGCGATCGCGATTGGGATTGGCGGTGCGCTGGGTGCCCTCAACGCGATCTTCATCCAGAAACTTCGAATACCATCGATCATCGTTTCGGTCGCAACTCTGAACATTTTCTATGGACTTCTGATCTTCTTCACCGGCGGCAAATACATCTATTCGTTGCCCGACTGGTTTGCGACCGGAATATTCTGGTTCGAATTCGAATGGGGCAAGGATAGCTCGTACGGCATCAACCTGCAGATCCTTGCGCTCGCGCTGGCGTTTCTCGTCACCTGGCTCCTGCTTAATCGAACTAATATCGGCCGGCAAATCTATGCCATGGGAGGCAATGCCGACGCTGCACAGCGGCTCGGCTTCCACATTTTCGGTCTCAACATACTGGTCTATTGCTACATGGGTGTCATGGCCGGAATCGCCTCCCTGATCCAGGCACAACTCGCGCAATCCGTTGCCCCGACAGTGCTGGTAGGCAAGGAACTCGATGTGGTCGCCGCCGTCGTGCTGGGCGGCGCCAGCTTGATGGGCGGCGTCGGCACAGTCCTCGGCACGTTTTTGGGCCTGACACTGCTCGCGGTGCTCCAAAACGGAATCATTTTGTTGGGCGTTTCGTCCTACTGGTCGCCGTTCTTCGTCGGTTTGGTTATTCTCATTTCGGTCTCAGCGACCGCCTGGTCGCAGCGAGAGCGGCGAACCCGGAGCGCGCGCCGATGAGCAATGCGCCCGCCCTCTCGCTTCGCCGGCGTATGGTCGGCCTCGCCGGCAGCGGCACGGTCACCACCCTCACCCTGCTGTTGTTCGCGCTCTGGGTGGCGTTCGCGATCACGATCGGCGACCGGTTCTTCTCGGTCAACACGCTGCAATCCATGGCTTTCCAGATGCCCGAACTCGGCATCCTCTCACTTGCGATGATGCTGGCCTTGCTATCCGGCGGACTCAACCTTTCCATCATCGCGACCGCCAATCTGTCCGGACTGACCATCGCCTTCCTGCTGACGCACTACATCCCGGGGAGTCAGGGCCTCGCCTGGGTCGGCATTCAGGTGCTGGCGATCGCTGCAGGATTCGCAGTGGCCGCATTGGTCGGCCTCCTCAACGGTTTTGTCATCGCCTATCTCGGCGTTTCGCCGATCCTGGCCACGCTCGGCACGATGACGCTCTGCAAGGGCATCGCGATCGGCCTGTCGCGCGGTAACGTCATCTCCGGATTTCCGGAGCCCATTGTATTTATCGGCAATGGAACGGTTTTCGGGGTACCCTTTGCTTTGATCGTACTTGTGTTCTGCGCCTTGCCCGTCGCGCTCATGCTGAACGCGACGCCGTTCGGGGCAAAGGTTTACATGATCGGCTCGAACGAGAAGGCGACCCGCTACTCCGGCGTCGATACACGCGCCGTCCTCCTCAAACTCTATGTGTTTTCCAGCTTGCTCGCGGGCGTGGCAGCGGTGGTCATGTTGGCACGTTTCAATTCGGCCAACGCAGCATACGGCGAGAGCTATCTGTTGGTCACCATTCTCGCGGCCGTCCTCGGCGGCATCGATCCGTTTGGTGGCTTCGGCAAAGTCGGCGGGCTATTGCTTGCGCTGATCATCCTTCAGGTGATCTCATCGGCATTCAACCTTCTGAACCTCAGCCAATTCCTCACGCTGGCGATCTGGGGTGGAATCTTGATTGCCGTCGCGGCGGTTCCTCATTTCGCCGGCAAAGCGCCGCGGTAGCCAGCGATGATGCGCTCGATCGCCTCGCCCCGTATCGCAGTTCTCGACATTGGCAAGACCAATCTCAAACTGCTAGTGGCGAGCGAGGACGGCTGGCCGCTCGAAACACATGCGCTTCCAAATGTGCCGATGACTCAGGGCTCGTACCTCGCCTATGACCTTGCCGGGTTAGAAGAGTGGTTTCTCGATACCCTTGCCGTCGTGTCTCAACGCCATGCCATTGGAGCCGTGATCGTGGCTGCGCATGGATGCGGTGCGGTTCTCGTCGACGGTGATACGCCAGTGCTGCCGATGATGGACTATGATGCCGTCTCTCCACCGGCAATCGATGAAGCATATGCGCGAATCGCGCCCGGTTGCGATGAAGTGTTTTGCGGAATCGGAGGGGCGATGCGGCTAGGAAAACAGCTGCTGTGGCAGGAAAGCGCGTATCCCCTCGAATTCGCCCGCGCAAAAACCTATCTGACCACCGCGCAGTTTTTTGCCTTGCGGCTTGGCGGACGTGCGGCCAGTGAAATCTCACAGCTCGCGGCTCAGAGCCATATCTGGGACCTCATCCACCAGCAGCCTTCTTCTCTTATGCGCAAGCGCGGCTGGACACATCTGCTGCCCGAATGCGTACCCGCCGGCGAGGTGCTAGGGACAGTTTCGGAATCCGTAGCCAGGCGCTCCGGCCTGGCGCAATCGACCGAGATCCTCTGTGGCGTCCATGATTCCAACGCCAACCTGTTCCGCTACAAGGCCGCCGGCATGGCCGATGCCACGATCCTATCGACCGGTACCTGGATGATCGGCTTTCAGCGCGGCCTCCCCCTGGACAAACTCGATTGCACGCGCGCGATGGTTCTCAATATCGATGTCGATGGCGAGAATGCACCTTCGACATTGATCGCGACCGGCCGCGAATACGACCTGATCCGCGGGAACAATTGTGCTTCCGATGCAGCCGTCCTTGCCGCATTGCCCACCCTGCTGTCGAGGGGAACCCTGGCGCTCCCCTCATTCGTCGGCGATGATGGACTGTTTCCGGGCGCGGCTCGCCGCGGACGGGTCATCGGACCGCCCCCCGAAACGCCTGCCGAATGGCAGGCATTAGCGGTGCTCTACGCAGCATTCAGCGCAAACCGCTGTCTTGATGCGCTCGAGAGCTCACAACGCATAGTCATCGATGGTGGCTTTGCCGCAAACCTGCCCTTCGCCCGTTGCCTTGCGACTTTGCGATCCTCGCAGAGCGTCTGGGTGAGTCGGTCTCCGGACGGAACGGCGCTTGGCGCTGCGCTGCTGTGGCGGCGGTTCTCGCGTACGCTGCCGGTTTCGAGCGTGATCCTTGAAGCCGTCACATCACTCAGCAACGATGGGTTCGAACCGCGCGACCTTTCCGCCGCCTACCAGTCCTGGATCGCTTTCTCGGAGCCGTCTTCATGACAGACCATAATCATGCCGATCTCCGCCAAGGCATTGTCGATACCTGCAGGGAGATGAATCGAAACGGCCTCAATCAGGGCACATCCGGCAATCTTTCGCACCGGATTCCAAACGGCATGCTGATCACGCCTACCAGTCTGCCCTATGATCGGATGCGGCCAGACGACATTGTCGCGATGGATTTTGCCGCGAACTACCAGGGCAACCATCGGCCTTCATCCGAATGGCGCTTTCATCGCGATATTCTGCGAGCACGCGAAGACGTCAACGTCGTGCTGCATACGCATTCCACCTTCAGCACGATTCTCGCCGTTCATGAGCGTGGCATTCCCTGCTTCCACTATATGGTTGCAGTTGCGGGTGGCAACGATGTGCGCTGTACGCCATATGCTTGTTTCGGCACTCAGGCACTATCGGACTACGCCCTCAAGGCCCTCGAAGATCGCAACGCTTGCCTCCTTGGCCATCATGGCTTGATCGTGACGGCCCAAACGTTCGAAAAGGCGCTTTGGCTCGCCGTGGAGGTGGAGACGCTGGCGAAGATGTATGTCCATGCGTTGGCTATCGGCGAGCCGCCGCGCCTCAGCGACGCTGAAATGGCGCAGGTACATGAGCAGATGAAACGCATGGGATACGGCCAGGCGCCTGACCTTGACGATGTCGGCGATGTTCCGCGCGCCCTCCCTGAGTCGAAACGGACGGCACATTGATGGTGGATTTTCGCGGACAGCTGCCACCAAGTTCGCTCAGCACCGGCCACGCAGAACGAAGGCCGAGGCCGGATGTACGGGTTTGACCGTCACAGCCCTTGGGCAGAAGACGTGCGCGAACAATCAGGCTTGCCCGCTTCACCGCTCAAGAGATCAACGACTTAGCTTGTCGATCGGCTCCGCGCAATTGCGGCAGGATACGCCGCCCTCACCGGGAGAAGAACCTCGTCATCGACGCAGACCTGATCCCGGGCGCCGATGGCGCGTCGCCTTTTTCGCGCGTGCGAGGCAGACAAACAATCACCTGCATGGAGCGAAACTATCAAAGTTTAATGCGTTCTGTCGTTCTCATCGATCAAATTGGGGACGGGTTCTGAGTTATTAGGCGACCAATGCAGGCAGGATTTGCGTTCTCCAAGCTCGCCGACCGGTTGGCGAGCCTCACTCCCGTAACGGCTGACGATCTCCACCTGCTCGCGGACATGGCAAGCACAATCGCGCATCTCAGTTCGCGTCAGGCCGTTTTGCGGCATGGCGATGATACCACCCAGTGCTGCCTGCTGCTTCAGGGATATCTGTCCTGGCAGGATGCAGAGAGTGCGGACGGGCAGATCACGTCAATCCATGTTCCCGGTGACATCGCCGATCTACACACGCTTTATCGTCCTCGCGTTGACGGCAACCTGATCGCACTCGGCCCGGCCATCGTCGCTCTCGTGCCACACCGCTTCTTTCACGATTTGTCCGCGCGTTCGCCCGCGATGTCTCGCGCATTGCTGCTGATGCTGCTCACCAGCCACGCCATTCAGCGCAACTGGACGGTGAACCTGGGCAGCCGTGATGCATTGACGCGAGTGGCGCATCTGCTGTGCGAGATCACCACCCGCCTGCAAAGCGTCGGCCTGGCGAGAGATCTCAGGCTGCCGTCACCCTTTACCCAATCGGACCTTGCGGCAGCGTGCAGCATTTCCCCAGTGCATGCGAACCGCACAATTCAGGAACTGCGACGATGCAACCTCCTGCAATGGCAGGGTAAGACGGTAACGATCACGGACTGGCCGGGACTCGTGCGGCTCGCAAGATTCGATCCGACTTACCTGGGCATTCAGTCCAGCCGCGACGATGCGTCGTCCTCGCGTCTCAGGCCACTTACGGCGGACCTTGCGCTCGCTTGAGCCCGTTTCGGACGACACCTTGACGGATCGCGGAGCGTGCAATCAGGGCCTGCCGCGCTTCTCCAATGACATCATCCCAATTATCTGGCGTCCTCTGATGAAACAGCCGCAGGCTCGGATACCAAAGGGAGTGGGACTCGGATGACGGCCAGCGCCAGTCGCAATCCGCATGCAACAAGACCCACGCATCACAGCCGAGTGCTCCCGCGAGATGGGCCACCATGGTATCGACGCAAATGAGCAGATCGAGCCGCTGGAGGAGATGACCGAGAACCGTAATGTCAGGCGTGCTGACGTCCCTCGCGCCGATCTCGGCCAGTTCGCGCGCTCGGGCCCCGCGTTGCAGCGAGCAGAGCGTCACGCCGGGAACGTCAAGTTGCCCCAACAGGGACGGCGGGATGGTCCTTCGTTTGTCCCAGTTGCCGACTTCCCAAACCAGACCGACGGCAAGCCTTCGCAGTCCAAGACCTGGACCTTCAAGACCTGGAACTTCAAGACCTGGAACTTCAAGACCTGGAATTTCGAGACCTCGAAGTTCAAGACCTCGCACTTGCGCAAGTGCTGGCGCGACCGCCGGCGGCAGCGATACGTAAGGTGCCCGCATCTCGACGTGCTCCCGCCCCGCCCTTATGGCATGCGGCACCTCCATGATTTCGACATCGACTTCGAAGTCGACCTCAGGCGTACCATCATGGAGCGCAAAGGCCCGATCGACGCCAGCCGTTCGCTCGACCAGCGGCAGAAGCTCGCCCTGGCACCAGACCGTGACCCGGCGCGCGACGTCACGAAGCGGCCGCATGAAGCGCAGGAACTGGATGGTGTCGCCGAGCCCGTGGTAGCAGCGGACCAGCGCATCCTTGCCCGTCAGCTCCTCGCCGCGCCAGATACGCTGCAGGTGCCGAGGCCCGGTGTGCTTGGGTGGATACGCAAGCATCGCCAGATCGCGGTCGCTGATCGCCCAGGCGCGTTCGAAGTCGCCTGCCCGCATCGCTTCCGTCCAACTAACCGACACTCGCGGTGATCCGATCAACGCCGCACGAATTTGTGAAAACGGCTCATCTTGCCGTCCTTGGTGCGGTCCTGGTGAAGGAACGCGATGCCGGTCTCGTCGAACTTCGCGAAGAATTCGTCCCAGCTGATCCGGTCGAGACCTTCGTCGGGCGGATCGAAATCGATGCGCAGGATACCGGCGTGTCCGTCCTCCTCGGTAGCCTTGACCGTCGCGGGCTTTCCGCCGCGTTCCTCCGCCCATTTCCGGATCACGTCATGGCTGGTGGTCTGCTGGGCTTCGCTGGTTTGTGATTTGGTTGACATGTCACACCTCGACTGCTGACAAAGAGCGAGCGACGAATAGGTCGTCGCGTCAGACTGTTCGCCGTGAACGCCGGACGGAAGGATTTGTTCTTTCGTGGTGTCGGGCTCTCTCAGAGCATCATCTTCTTCATCTTCATCATGGAAGCTTTTAGTTCCCGCCAAACTGCTCGGGATTCTATCCCAGGTTAAGGGCGCGAAATTTTTTTGGCCGGAATCTGACGTAGTGCCGTGAGTTCAGGAACGAACATACGTTCCTCACGTTCGCCGACGTACTTACGTCAACACTGCAAGTCTTCAACACTGCAAGTCTTCAACACTGCAAGTCTTTAACACAGTACGTCTTCAACACTGCATGCCTTAACGCTGCACGTCTTCCGGAGGGCCTAGATCCATGCATTCTCGTCTTCAGGACAGGCGGCGCGTGCGCGTCGGCATCGTCGGTGTCGGCAATTGTGCGAGCTCCTTCGTTCAGGGGCTCTCCTATTACCGGGACGCCAAATCGAATGAGCCGGTGCCTGGGCTGATGAACGCCGATCTCGGCGGCTACCACATCAGCGACATTCAGGTCGCGTCGGCCTTCGACGTCCATGCCGGCAAGGTCGGACGCGACGTGGCCGAGGCAATCTTCGCAGCGCCGAATAACACGCACCGCTTCTCCGACGTCGCGCCCACCGGCGTCATGGTCCAACGTGGCCCTGTCATGGACGGCGTCGGCCAATATCTCAAGGACGACGTTCCGATTGCGGATGTTGCGGAAGCCGACGTCTCCGAGGTGCTCGCGACGTCGCGCACGGACGTGCTTGTGTCCTATCTTCCGGTCGGTTCGCAGCGCGCGAGCGAATTTTACGCCGCGCGCGCGATCGAGGCCGGCTGCGGCTACGTCAATTGCATCCCGGTCTTCATTGCCTCGAATCCCGACTGGCGGCGGCGATTCGAGGATGCAGGCCTGCCGATCGTCGGCGACGACATCAAGAGCCAGGTCGGCGCCACCATTCTGCACCGTGTGCTCGCCAATCTCTTCCGCGAACGCGGCGTGCGGTTGGACAGAACCTACCAGCTCAACGTCGGCGGCAACACCGACTTCAAGAACATGCTCGAGCGCGAGCGGCTGACGTCCAAGAAGATCTCCAAAACCCAGGCCGTGACCAGCCAGTTCGATGTGCCCATGGATGCCGATAATGTCCATGTCGGCCCGAGCGACCATGTGCCGTGGCTGACCGACCGCAAGCTGGCTTTTATCCGCCTGGAAGGCACGACGTTCGGCGGCGTTCCCTTGAGCGCGGAGGTCAAGCTCGAGGTCTGGGACTCCCCGAACTCGGCGGGTGTCGTCATCGACGCGGTCCGCTGCGCCAAGCTCGCCATGGACCGCGGGCAGTCCGGCGCGCTGACGGGGCCGTCGAGCTATTTCATGAAGTCGCCGCCTCAGCAGTTCACGGACGAGGAGGCCGGACGGCGAACGCGCGCCTTCATCGACGACAAGGCGTACGCCTGATGGCGGAGATCATTCATCTGATCCGCCATGGGCATCATGCCCTGCTCGGCCGCACGCTCTGTGGCCGGATGAAGGGCGTAGAGCTCGATGATCTCGGCTGCGAGGAAATCGCGCGATGCGCCGATACCTTCACGCCGCTGCCGAGCATGGTCCAGTCGAGCCCGCAGCGGCGCTGCATGCAGTCGGCCTGCATCCTGGCGACGCGCTTCGGCTTGCCAGTCGAGATCGTGCCGGCACTCGACGAGCTCGACTACGGCGAATGGACCGGACTGTCATTCGAGGCGCTCGCCGGAGACCCCCGATGGTCGCGCTGGAACGAACAACGCGGAACGAACCGCCCGCCAGGCGGCGAAAGCATGCGGTCGCTCCAGAAGCGCGTCGTCGCCCATCTGGAACAAGTGCGCAATGATCATGGTAGCGGCACCGTCGTCGTCGCCGTCAGCCATGCCGAACCGATCCGCGCAGCGCTGCTGCATTATTCCCGGAAAGAGCTCGACGACTTCCTCTCGATCGAGATCGACCCCGGCAGCGTCAGCACCCTCAGCGTGGACAATCGCGGACTCAAGATCACCAGGATCAATCAGCGGGTGCCAGCGTGAAGATCGTCATTTTCGGCCTGACAATTTCCTCGTCCTGGGGCAACGGTCACGCCACCTTGTGGCGAGGGCTTTGCAAGCATCTCGCGCGCGCCAACCACAGCGTCGTCTTTTTCGAGCGCGACGTGCCGTACTACGCCGGCGCGCGGGATTTGCACGAACTGCCCGGTGGGCAATTGCGACTGTTTTCGAACTGGGACGATGTGCTTCCTTTGGCGCGCAGCGACATTCGTGATGCCGATGTCGCGATCGTGACCTCCTATTGTCCCGACGCGATCGCCGCGACGGAGCTCGTCCTGTCCGAGGGTCGTGCGGTGCCCGTGTTCTACGACCTCGACACGCCGGTCACGCTGGCGAAGCTGATGGCTGGCGAGACCGTTCCCTACATCGGGCCGCGGGGCCTGCGGGATTTCGCCCTGGTCCTGAGCTTCACCGGCGGTTCCCGCATCTGCAACGAATTTCGCGACAGGCTCGGCGCCGGCAATGTCCGTCCGCTCTACGGCCATGTCGATACGGACATTCATCGGCCGGTGCCGTCGCAGCCGCATTACCGTGCGGATCTGTCTTATCTCGGCACATATTCGCAGGATCGCCAGCGCGCGCTCGAGGCCCTCTTCGTCGAACCCGCACGTAGCAGGCAGGATCGGCGCTTCCTGATCGGGGGTGCACAATACCCGGAAGATTTTCCCTGGTCGCCAAACATTTACTTCGTGCAGCACTTGCCGCCGTCTGAGCACGCGTCGTTCTTTGCGTCGTCCCGGCTGACACTCAACGTCACGCGCCGGGCCATGGCGGAGATGGGCTGGTGCCCCTCCGGCCGCCTGTTCGAAGCCGCTGCCTGCAAGACCCCGCTGCTCAGCGACGACTGGCCGGGACTCGATGAATTCTTTGTACCCGGGCAGGAGATCCTGATCGCACGCGATGCGAAGGACACGCTCGCCGCGTTGACGATGACCGACGCCGAGCTTCAGCACATCGCCGGGCGCGCATATGAACGGACCATGGATCAGCACACATCCGACAAGCGCGCAGCCGAACTGATTTGGCTGTTCGAGCAGACGGCATCCCTTGGCGCGCGCCGACAGCAACCCGAGGAGGCCTGATCATGTGGGGCATCGTTCCGGCCGCGGGCCGCGGCAGCCGCATCCAGCCGCTTGCCTTCTCCAAGGAGTTGCTTCCGGTCGGAAGCCAACGGGACGACGGCATCGACCGTCCGTGCGCGGTCTCCGAATATCTGCTGGAGCGGCTGATCCTTGGGGGGGCCGACAAGATCTGCTTCGTGATCTCCCCCGGAAAATCGGACATCCTCGAATATTTCGGCGATCATTACGGCAGCGCCCAACTCGCCTATGTCGTGCAGCCCGATGCGTCGGGGCTGTGCGATGCTGTGTTCAGGGCCGGCACGGTGGTTGGCCACGACGAAGACATCCTGGTCGGACTTCCGGACACGGTCTGGTTCCCAAGGGCGGCCCTGCAGGCGTTGCCGGCCGCTGACCTGTCGTTTCTGCTGTTTCCGGTTGAGCACCCCGAGTTCTTCGATGCCGTCGTGCTCGACGGCGATCGCGTCACGGAGATCCAGGTCAAGCAGCCGGATGCGGCGTCGAAATGGATATGGGGCGCCTTCAAGATGTCCGGCAACGGATTTCGCGAACTCCAGTCGTTGTGGACAAAGCGCGAGCGCCGGGATGAATATTTCGGGACGCTCGTCAATGCCTACATCGCGGCCGGCGGCCAGGGTCTCGGCGTCAAGGCTGGCGAATCCTATGTCGATGTCGGCACCATCGACGGCTACCGAACGGCAATGGCGTTGCTCGCGGAAAGCTCTCCCGGGAACGGACGCTCTCGACTACTGGCCGGCGGTTCGCCGGAGGCAGCCCGCCCGGCCCAGGTAATGAACAATGGAGTGACCGCATGAGCAGTGGCGCCCTCTCCCGCGAGGAAATCCGCCAGCGCGTCGATGCGCTCGGGCCATGGTTTCACAATCTGGACCTCAACGGCGTGCCGACAGCGCCTTCACACTTTCTCGGCGACTATCCCAACGTGAAATGGCGCCGCTTTTCCGGGATCATTCCGGACCGCCTCGAAGGCAAGACCGTGCTCGATATCGGCTGCAATGCCGGTTTCTACGCCATGGAGATGAAGCGGCGCGGCGCCGAGCGCGTCCTCGGCCTGGACACCGACGACGAATATCTTGCGCAAGCCCGCTTCGCGGCCGAGGTGAACGGGCTCAGGATCGAATTCCGCAAGATGTCAGCCTACGATGTCGGACAGCTGCGCGAAAAATTCGATCTCGTGATCTTCATGGGCGTCCTCTACCACCTGCGGCACCCCCTGCTGGCACTCGACCTGATCCACGAGCACGTGGCCGGCGATCTCCTGCTGTTCCAGTCGATGCAGCGCGGCGACAGCCGCGTGGATTCCCTCGACAAGAACTACGACTTCTGGACCACCGATCAGTTCGATTCCCCGGGCTATCCAAAGCTGCACTTCATCGAGAACAAATATGCCGACGACCCCACCAATTGGTGGGTGCCGAACCGCGCCTGCGCCGAAGCCATGCTGCGCAGCGCCGGCTTTGCGATCGCGGCGCATCCGGAAGAGGAAGTCTATCTCTGCAAGCGGGTGACAAGGCCGCAGGCGGAAGGTCCGGTTTATCCGTCGCGGGAGACCGGCCGATGATCGAAGCCGCCAAGATCTGGAACGAGCCCAACAACAAATCGCACTGGGACATCCTGATCGATCCGGATTGGACCATGTTCGCCAGCCTGGCGCTGGCTGCCGGAAAGGCGATCCGCAGCGCGCATCCCACACTCCCGCGTGTGCTTGGCGGCATGTCGCCGATCGATCCGTCCTTCATGCGCAACATGCAGGCGCGCGGCGTGCTCGATCATGTCGATGCCGTGGCCGTGCACGGCTTTCCGCTGGACTGGAACCTGTGGCAGATCGCGGAATGGCCCGCCAAGATCGAGGAGATCAAGGCGGTCACCTCGCTACCGGTCTGGGTGACGGAGGTGGGAGTCTCGTCCTTCGGTGCCGAGGAGGTGCAGGCCTGGGGACTGACGCGGACCGCTGAGCTATTGACTGGCCGGGCGCCGCGGATTCACTGGTACAGCCTGTACGATCTGCCTTCGAGCTGGGAGGCGACCACGCGGCACAAGGAAGCTGAAGGCTCCTCCTACTACCGGCATTTCCACATGGGACTGCTGCGCGAGGACGGCACGCCGAAAGCTGCCGCGGACTTGTTCGGCCAATATGCACCTGCGATGGGCCTCTGCCAGTGGTTTCACTTCGAGGACCACCGCCTCGATGACGCCGTGCGCTGGATGCGCCGACTCGGCGTGCAGCATCTCAGGACCGGCCTGTCCTGGGCTGACAGCTTCCGTCCCAATGCGCTCGCCTGGTTCGATCGGCAGATGGACGCGCTGGCCGAGTTTCAGGTCACGGTGACCTTCTGCTTCACCCCGGAACATCGGGGTATCGAGCCTCATCACACCAGCCCGCCGCTCGACGTCAACGAGTTCGCGGATTTCTGCGCACAGATGGTCGAACGCTATTGCGCGAAAACCGGGCTCGCGCCGTCCGCAGCGTCTTCGCGCGCGGCCATCTCGGAGCCGACATGCGTGCCCTGATCCTGGTGATGGACTCCGTCGGCATCGGCGCCGCGCCCGATGCCATCAATTACGGCGACGAGGGTGCTGATACCGTCGGCCACATTGCTGACATGTGCATGGCCGGCAATGCCGACGGACCACGCCGGGAGGGGCCGCTTCGGCTTCCCAATCTGGTCGCGCTCGGCCTTGGCCAGGCTTGCCGTCTCGCCACCGGGCGCGTACCGCCGGGGCTCGATGGCCGTCCTGAGCATGCGCGATTTGGCTGCGCGAGCGAGATCTCCAAAGGCAAGGACACGCCATCCGGCCATTGGGAGATCGCCGGCGTGCCGGTGCCGTTCGACTGGGGCTATTTTCCAAGAACCAAGCCGTGCTTCCCGCGCGACCTGATGGAGCGCCTGTGCAAACAGGCCCGATTGCCCGGCATCCTCGGGAACTGTCACGCGTCCGGCACCGAGATCATCGCCGAATTCGGCGAGCGTCACATCAGAACGGGCGAACCGATCTGCTATACGTCGGCCGACAGCGTGTTTCAGGTCGCAGCGCACGAGGAGACGTTCGGACTCGAACGCCTCTATGAGGTCTGCCGCATTGCGCGCCGACTGGTCGATCCCCTCAACATCGGGCGCGTCATCGCACGTCCCTTCATCGGCACGTCGGCAGGCGACTTCAAGCGAACATCGCACAGGAAGGACTTTTCCGTTCCGCCGCCGGAGCGGACGATCCTCGATCTAGCCGAAAGCGCAGGCCGTGACATCGTCACGATCGGCAAGATCGACGACATCTTCGCCCATCGCGGCACCGGGAGGAACCTGCGCAGCGACGGCAACCAAGCGCTGTTCGATGCCACGCTCGATGGGCTGGCTTCTCTTGCAGAGGGCGGGATGTTGTTCGCAAATTTTATCGATTTCGACACGCTGTATGGCCATCGCCGAGATGTCGGGGGCTATGCAGCGGCACTCGAAACCTTCGATGCACGCGTTCCGGACCTGCTGAACCGCCTGCGCGACGATGATCTCCTGATCATCACGGCCGATCATGGTTGCGACCCAACCTGGAGCGGCACCGATCATACGCGGGAACAAGTGCCGGTCTTGGCGTGGAACGCACGATCAACTTCTCCGATCGGCCAGCGCGACGGATTTGCGGACATCGGCGCGACGGTCGCGAGCCATCTCGAACTGCAGGCGCCGGGTCACGGCGTGCATTTCTAGTCCGCTGCACCGGACAGATTCACCTGGGTTATTGATCCAGGTTAGAGAAATATTCGTTTGTAGGTTTCGCAGGAACGAACATTCCTTGCATCGCTTCTAATTCCAAATGTGACTGGCGCGCCGGTCGCCCGACCAGAACAGCAGCGCGCTTTCATTCTCATCACGGATTGATCCCGCAGGATCGATCTCACGGCGGCACGGAGCGGTGAATGACGCGAGTATTGATCACTGGAGGTGCGGGATTCATCGGGTCGCATGCGGCCGACGCGCTGCTGGCGGCCGGCTATGAAGTCCGCCTGCTCGACAATCTCTCGCCGCAGGTCCACGGAGGCAACCGCCAGCGTCCCGCCTATCTTGCCAAAGACGCGGAGCTCGTCGTCGGTGACGTCACCGACGCTCTCGCGGTCGATCATGCGTTGCGCGGCACCGACATGGTCCTGCATCTCGCATCAGCAGTCGGCGTCGGCCAGAGCATGTACGACATCGAACCCTACGTCAGAACCAACGAGCTCGGTACCGCCGTGCTGTTGCAGACACTGTCCAAGCGCCCGGTCGCGCGGCTCGTGGTGGCCTCGTCCATGAGCATCTACGGCGAGGGCCTTTACCGGAGCGCCGATCAGAGCGTGGTCGCCTGCGAGGAGCGGGCGGTCGAGCAGCTTCGCCGCGGCGATTGGGAGCTGCGCGATGCAGCCGGTAACCCGCTCGATCCTGTCCCTACGCCGGAGACAAAGCAGCCTTCGCTGAGCTCGATCTATGCGCTCAACAAATATGCGCAGGAGCGCATGTGCCTGATCACGGGCAAGGCTTATGGCATCCCGACCGTGGCGCTACGCTTCTTCAATGCGTTCGGGCCGCGTCAGGCCCTGTCCAATCCGTATACCGGCGTGCTGGCCATCTTTGCCGCCCGGCTGCTCAACGGCCGCCCTCCCCTCGTCTTCGAGGACGGCCGGCAGCGCCGCGATTTCGTCCATGTCCATGACGTTGCCCGCGCCTGCCGGTTGGCGCTGGAGGCGGAGCACGCGCAGGACGTCTTCAACGTCGGCTCGGGCCAGAGTCGCACCATCCTGTCGGTCGCGGAGGATCTGGCCGAAGTCATGGGGCGCCGCGACATTGCGCCGGAGCTGACGCGGAAATATCGCGCCGGGGATATCCGGCACTGCTTCGCCGACATGGGAAAATCCCGCGACGTGCTCGGCTTCGAGCCTCGCGTCGCATTCAAGAACGGGCTCGAAGAGCTGGCGGAATATCTCGCCGACCAGATCGCTGACGATCAGGCGGAGCGAGCCACCAGGGAGCTGCAGCAACGAGGATTGGTCGCGTGATGAGTGAACGAGACAACAGACCCGTCCTGATCACCGGCGGATGCGGGTTTATCGGCTGCAACCTCGCCGACCGCCTCGCGGAGCGCGGCGAGCCGGTGCTGATCCTGGATAATCTCGCCCGCGCCGGCGTGCGGGAGAATGCGCAGTGGCTGAAGTCCCGGCATGGCGACCGGGTCACAATCACCGTGGCCGATATTCGCGAGCCGATCCCGGTGATCGACGCCGTACGCGAAGCCCGCGCCGTGCTGCACTTGGCCGCCCAGGTCGCCGTCACCGACAGCGTGAGCGATCCGGCCGCCGATTTCGAGATCAACGCGCGAGGAACTTTGAACGTGCTCGAAGCCGTGCGCCTCCACAACAACGCAGCGCCGATCGTGTTCGCCTCGACCAACAAGGTCTACGGACGCCTGATCGACGATGGCGACATCGCGCTCACCGGCCGGCGCTACACGCCGACAAGCGACCTGCTCGCCGCCGGCATCTCGGAAAATGCGCCGCTCGACTTCTACAGTCCCTATGGATGCTCCAAGGGAACGGCGGATCAATACGTCCACGACTATGCGCGGGTCTATGGCCTCCAGACCGTCGTGATGCGGATGAGCTGCATCTATGGGCCCCGTCAATTCGGCACCGAGGATCAGGGCTGGATCGCGCATTTCCTGCTGAGCGCCATCCGCAGCCAGGAGCTGACGATCTATGGCGACGGCCATCAGGTCCGCGATGCGCTTCACGTCTCCGACGCGGCCTCGGCCTGGCTCGCCGTGCTCGATGGCATCGCGCTCGCCCGTGGACGCGTCTTCAATCTCGGCGGCGGTCCGGCCAACGCAATCAGTCTGCTGGAATTGATCGACCGCATCACCGATCTGACCGGCCGCAAGGTGGCCTATCGCTTTGCTGATTGGAGGCCGGGGGATCAGCCCTGGTACGTCACCGACACGCGCGCGCTCTCCAGCGCGCTCGGCTGGGCGCCTCAGGTTTCGTTCGCAGACGGCCTCCGATCCCTTCACACCTGGCTGGACGGCCGGTTCGGATCGTCACAAGGCAACCGCGAGGCGCTGGCATGACGCGTGTTGCCCTCATCAATCCAAACTGGGATTTTGGCGGCAGCATCTATTTCGGCTGCCGATCCCCTCACCTTCCGCTCGAACTCGGGATCTCCGAGCATTACCTGAAGGCGGCCGGGCACAAGACGCTGCTGCTCGACGCCCACATGTTCGATCTTTCCCTCGCCGATATCGAAGCCGAGCTGCGCGCGTTCGGCCCCGACCAGATCGTCATCACGACGGCACCGACCTATCTGTTCTGGCGCTGTGCCCCTCCCGAGCTCCGCGTTCCGCAGGAGCTCGCGATGGCGGTGCGCGATTTGGCTCCGATCCTCATCGCGGTGGGCCCGCATGGCTCGACTGTGCCAAGGACCGCGCTTCGAAAGCTCGGCACCGACATCGTCGTGATGGGCGAGTGCGAGGCGTCCTTGCTGCGTCTCGCCAATGGCGAGCGGGACTTTCCGGGCCTGTGCTTCGCCGATGGCGCATCGCTCCGTGTCAATGGCGGCCCGCAGGCCGTCGCGTTCAAGGATCAGCCGCCGCTCGACTGGCCGGAGGAGATGATCCGGCGGCACCATCATCACCATCATCGTTTCGAAGCCGAGCCGCAGGCGCCGGGAGCCGAGGTCGAGTCGTCCAGGGGATGTCCGTACAACTGCACCTTCTGCGCCAAGGAGAATTTCCGCAACGCTTACCGCAAGCGGCCTGCCTCCATCGTTCTCGAAGAGATCGACGGCCTGCGTCATCAGGGCATCGAATACGTCTATTTCATCGACGAGATTTTCCTTCCGAACGCGGAACTGCTGGAAGGGCTGACCACACGCGGGCTGAAGTTCGGAGTGCAGACCCGCATCGACCTCTGGAGGCCGGATATGCTGGCTCTGCTCGGCCGCGCCGGCTGCGTCTCGATTGAAGCCGGCATCGAGAGCCTGACCGTCGAAGGACGCGCCGCGCTCGCCAAGAACTGCAAGATGACGACCGACCAGCTTGCCGAACGGCTGGTCGAAGCGCGCCGTCACGTTCCTTTCGTGCAGGCCAATTTGATCGAAGTCCCCGAGGACGATGATCCCGTCGTGCAGCGCTGGCGCCGCACCATGCAGGATGCCGGCATCTGGGCCAACGATCCGGTCCCGCTGTATCCCTATCCGGGCTCGCCGGATTATCGAAAGCTGTGGGGCGAGCCCGACGATTTCGCCTGGGAGCGCGCACACCGGCACTATCTTGCGATGTTCGACCAGTTCAGCGACGTGCAGAACGATCGCCCGGTCCCGCTCGAGACTCTCGAACTGCAGGTGACATCATGAGCCGCAGCTCGCAGCTCAGGATCCTGATGACGACCGATACCGTCGGGGGCGTCTGGACCTACTCGTCCTCTCTTGCTTCGTCCCTTGCTGCGAAGGGCGCCGACGTCACCCTTGTGACGATGGGTCCGCGCGCGCGAGCCGGCCAGCTTGAGATGCTGCGTGGCTCGCGGGTCCGCCTGATCGAAACGGACCTTGCACTCGAATGGCAGGACCCGGAAGGACGAGATCTGCCCCAGGCCAGGCGCGTCCTTGCGAAGCTCGAAACCGGAATCAGGCCCGACGTCGTTCACCTCAATAGTTTTCGCGAGGCGACCTTCGCTTGGCGCGCTCCGGTGGTCGTCGTCGCACATTCCTGCGTCAACTCCTGGGGGCTCGCCTGCCGCGATACGAGCTGGCTCGGCGAACCGAAATGGCGCGGCTACACCGAGCGGGTGACGGCCGCACTCGACACGGCACAGGCCTGGGTTTGTCCCAGCCAGTCCTTCCACGACGACATTGCGGAAATTTATCGGCCTCGCTCGCGCGGCATCGTGATCTGGAATGGAATTGGCCCTCAGGGTCTCGCGGGACAGAAGCAAGACATGATCTTTGCGGCGGGCCGGCTCTGGGACCGCGCCAAGAACATCGAGGTCCTGGCGACTGCCGCGCCTGGGCTGGACTGGCCCGTTCAGGTGGCCGGGCCGGCGAACGAGTGCCCTTCGGCTTCCGTCACCTGGCTCGGGCATTTGCCTCACGAAGCCATGCGCGCGCACTTGCAGCACGCCGCTATCTTTGCCAGCCCCGCGCTCTATGAGCCGTTCGGCCTCTCCGTTCTGGAAGCCGCGGCGGCGGGATGCGCTCTCGTCCTGTCCAACATTCCCACTTTCAGGGAATTGTGGAGCGGGGCCGCGCTGTTCGTCGACCCCACCGACAGCAAGGCGCTGCATCGAGCACTCGCGGATCTGTGCACCGACGATCGCGAGCGAGTGCGGCTGCAACGTGCCGCCTTTGAGCATTCCCTGACCTACTCGCTGACCCGAACCACGAGCGCCTATTTCAGCCTCTACGAGGAGCTGCTTGCTGACCATCACGCGCCCGCCCCCATGGAGGTACGCGCATGAAATGCGTTCTGTTCTACCACGCGTTCACCTCCTGCTGGAACAACGGCAATGCCCATTTCCTGCGCGGCTATGCCCGCGAACTTCACGCGCTCGGTCATGAAGTCGTCGTGTTCGAGCCGATCGACGGCTGGAGCCGATTGAATGCGATCCGCGAGGGTGGCAGTCAAACGATGGAGGATATTCCAACGCTATTTCCCGGCATCGGCATCCGCCGCTACGATGCCTCCCTTAATCTCGATGAAGCCTTGCACGGCGCCGATCTCGTCGTCGTCCACGAATGGAATTCGCCTGATCTAATCGCAGACATCGGATCGAGACGGGCTCACGGCGCTCCGTTCACGCTGCTGTTCCACGACACCCATCATCGCGCCGTTAGCGCACCGGACGAACTTGCGCAGTTCGACCTCGACGGCTTCGACGGTGTGCTCGCCTTCGGCGAGGTCCTTCGTCAAATCTATCTGAAGCTCGGCTGGGCCGACCGGGCGTTCACCTGGCACGAGGCGGCCGACATCGCCCTGTACCATCCGCTGCCGCATGTCGAGCGCACCGACGATGTCGTCTGGATCGGAAATTGGGGCGACGGCGAACGCAGCACCGAGCTCAACGAATTTCTGGTCGAACCCGTGGCCGAGCTGAAGCTGCGCGCGGGGGTCTATGGCGTCCGCTATTCGGACGGGGCGCTCGACACCATTCAGGCGGCAGGCATTCGGTATGGCGGCTGGCTGCCCGCACACTGGGCTCCCATCGCTTTCGCCGGCGCACGCGCGACTGTCCACGTTCCCCGCGGCCCCTATGTCCGCTTGCTTCCGGGCATTCCAACCATTCGCGTCTTCGAGGCGATGGCCTGCGGCATTCCACTGGTCTCGGCCCCCTGGTCGGATGCGGAAGGCCTGTTCCCGGAAGGTGCCTATCTCAGCGCCTCCGACGGCACCGAAATGAAGCGGGCGCTTCGTGCGCTGCTCGATGACCCGGAGTTATGGTCCTCCACCGTGGAGACCGGACTCCGGACAATCAAGGAACGTCACACCTGCCGTCACCGGGCGGAGCAGCTTGTCGGCATCGTGCAGGACCTCCGGGCCACAGGCCACTCCAAAAAGCCCCTGCGATACATCGGAGCCTCCGCATGAAGATCTGCTTCTTCGGGTCCAGCCTCGTCTCATCCTACTGGAACGGTGCTGCCACCTATTACCGCGGCATGCTGAAGGAGATTGCGGCCCTCGGCCACGACGTCACATTCTTCGAGCCCGATGCCTTCGAGCGCCAGGCCCATCGCGACATCGACGATCCGGACTGGGCGAAGGTGGTGGTCTACGCCGCGACGCCCGACGGCTGGCGAAGCTCGCTTGAGGAAGCGGCCCGCTCGGCCGACATGCTGGTCAAGGCCAGCGGCGTCGGCGTCTTCGATCGGGAGCTGGAGAACGCGGTCGCCGAAATTCCGTCGAATGCGATGCGCATCTACTGGGACGTCGATGCCCCCGCGACGCTGGAATCGGTGGCGGACAATCCAGACCATCATCTGCGCCATGCGATCCGGTCCTACGACATGGTTTTGACCTATGGCGGCGGCGATGCTGTCGTATCCGCTTATCGCGGCATCGGCGCGCGAGACTGCGTGCCGATCTACAATGCGCTCGACCCCGCCACGCACTTTCCGGCGCCGCCCAATGCGCACTTCACCTGCGATCTGAGCTTGCTGGCAAACCGCCTCCCTGATCGCGAGCAGCGCGTCGAGCGGTTCTTTATCGATGTCGCCTGCCGATTGCCGGACAAGACATTCGTGCTCGGTGGATCGGGGTGGGACTCGAAAAACACGCCAGCCAATCTGCACAAGGTCGGGCATGTCGGGACCGGCGACCACAACGCGTTTTTCGGCTCCGCTCTGGCTACGCTGAACGTCAATCGCGATAGCATGGCCCGCTACGGCTTCTCGCCGCCAACGCGCGTGTTCGAAGCCATCGGTGCCGGAGCCTGCCTGATCACCGACCAGTGGGACGGCATCGATCATTTTCTCGAACCAGATCGCGAGGTGCTGGTGGCCGCGAGCGGGGCCGAGGTCGCAGAGCATCTTGCCGCACTGCGCCTCGACCGGGCTCAGGCGATCGCAGCGCGCGCTCGTGCGCGCATTCTGAGCCATCACACCTACCGGCAGCGCGCGCGCCAGTTCAACGATCTCTTTGCCGCAAGCAGTTCGCGAATCGAGGCAGCAGAATGAAGCTCACCATCGTCGTCGTCGGTCTTTCGGTTACTTCGTCCTGGGGCAACGGTCATGCCACGACCTACCGCGCCCTGATCGAAGCCCTGGCACGACGAGGTCACCACGTCACGTTTCTGGAACGCGACGTCCCCTGGTATCGCGAGCATCGTGATCTTGCCAAGCCTTCCGCTTGGACCGTCGAGCTTTATCAATCCTTGAAGGACATCCCGCAGCGTTTCGGCAAGATAATCCGCGATGCCGATCTGGTGGTCATCGGCTCCTACGTGCCCGACGGCATCGCGATCTCCGAATGGATCACGACCCACGCCAGGGGGATTACCGCCTTCTACGACATCGACACGCCAGTCACGCTTGCCAAGCTCGAGCAGGGCTTGGACTATCTTTCCGCGGCGATGATCCCGCGCTTCGATCTTTATTTGTCCTTTGCCGGCGGCCCGGTGCCCGGCATGATCGAGGAGAACTATGGCAGTCCGCTGGCTCGGGTGCTGTATTGCAGTGCCGACACCGACATCTACGCGCCACAACGCGTGGAGAAGAAGTGGGCATTAGGCTATCTCGGAACCTATAGCGAGGACCGGCAACCGGTTCTGGAGCAGTTGTTGCTCGCCCCTGCTCGCACTCTGTCACGCGAGCAATTCGTCGTCGCCGGGGCGCAGTATCCCGATGAGGTGGTCTGGCCCGCCAATGTCGCCCGGATCGAGCACCTCACGCCCAGACATCATCCGGGATTTTACGCAGAGCAACGCTTTACGCTAAACGCCACCCGCGCCGACATGCGCGCGCTCGGCTTCTCGCCCAGCGTTCGGCTGTTCGAAGCGGCCGCGTGCGGCACGCCCGTCATCTCGGACCGGTGGCCTGGAATCGAAACCGTCTTCGAGCCTTTCCGGGAAATCCTGCTCGCATCGAGCCCCCGCGACGTCGTGGAGATCCTGCGCGACATGCCCGAGGAGCAAAGGCGCACGATCGCGGAAAACGCACGGCGCCGCGTTCTGGCCGACCACACCTCCGACCATCGCGCCCGGCAAGTGGAGACCTACTATGCCGAGGCATCGGTCCGTCGCCGCCGGAAAGCCCCGCAACTTCCCGCCTCGCGTCCCATGCAGGTCGCCCAAATCTGAAAGGCAGCACCATGACACTTCAGACCCGCATCAACGCGTCCCGCCGCTCCCCCACCGTTCTGGTGGCCGGCGGCGCCGGCTTCATCGGATCCCACCTCTGCGACTCGCTTCTGCAGCGCGGCCACACCGTGATCTGCCTCGACAACCTGTTTACGGGAAGGATCGACAACATCCGGCCGCTGCTCAATCATCCGAATTTTCGCTTCATCGAACATGACGTGCGCGATCCCGTCGAGATCGAGGGCGACATCGACCGGATCTACAGCCTCGCCTGCCCGGCGTCGCCCCGTCACTATCAGAAAGATCCGGTCGGCACGATGAAGACGTGCGTGCTCGGCACCATCAACATGCTGGAGCTCGCGCAGCGGAAAGGCGCGCGGGTGCTGCAGGCATCGACTAGCGAGATCTACGGCGATCCGGAGGTCCATCCCCAGCCAGAAACCTATCTCGGCAACGTCAATCCGATCGGGCCCCGGGCCTGCTACGACGAGGGCAAGCGGGCCGCGGAAACGCTGATGTTCGATTACCATCGCATGTACGGGGTCGAAATCAAGGTCGCGCGCATCTTCAACACCTACGGACCCCGGATGCTGGAGAATGACGGACGCGTGGTCTCCAACTTCATCGTGCAGGCACTTCGCGGAGAGCCGATCACGATCTATGGAGGTGGTACGCAGACCAGGAGCTTCTGCTTCGTCGACGATCTCGTGCACGGCCTCCAGCTGCTCATGGAGAGTTCGTCTTCGATTACCGGTCCGTGCAATCTGGGCAATCCCCACGAGGTCACCATCGAGGCCATTGCGCGCGACGTGCTGGCGTACACGGAATCAATTTCCCCGCTCCGGTTCGAGGAGTTGCCCAAGGACGATCCAAAGCGCCGCAAACCGGTGATCGACACAGCCGTTCGAGCGCTGGGATGGCGCCCGCGCGTGGCGCTCAAAGACGGTCTCAAGGCGACGATCGCCTATTTCGCCATGCGCATGGCCGGGGAAGCGCCGGCACTCGTTCCGGCCATTGCACCGCGCCGGGGCGGACGTACCGGGGCACGCGGCAAGCTGACGATCGCCGATCGGCAGTGATCAGCGGAACTCCTCGCGAGCCCTCAAGCCCGTGAAGCAGCCGCGCCGCGGACCGACTTGCAGAGGTTCTCGAGATGGTACTGGTATTCGGAGATCGCGCGGTTCGCCATCCGGATCCGATTTTCCTGGCCTTCCTGGACCATCATGGTGATGCGTTGGGCTAGAAATACGCACGCATCGAATTCATCGTGGATCGCTCCACTACGGGCGAGAAAGTCCCATGCGATCTCATAGGCCTGTTCGGCAGCAGGATTGCGGTAGTCGTTGAAGATGATGTGCGTCATGACAGCAAAACGCGGATGAGAGGGTTTCGGTCCTGCGAGCCCATATGACAGCGCAGCCAGCCTCGGCGGCCGATACATGCCCGTAGGAACGAACGATTCCTGCCCGTGTTGACCCCGCAGTTCCTACCGACGGCTTTTTGTTCATGGTCAAGGATCTATCGCGTGAAACGGAGAAGGACGGCACCCGGAAGCTGATGATGGCGGGATCGGGAGTGGCCGCGGTCCTGTTTGTGGGTTTCATCGTCTGGTTCGCCGTCCCGCAGATGTCCGGGGCAACGGACTATCTGGGCCGCCCCTCCACAGGAGCCGGCTGCCTCAACGATCAGCAGCGCGAACAGCTCCGCTCCATCCTCTCATCAGCGCATGACCCCGCGATGGATCGCCCGAATTTCGAGATGATGATCGGTACTTCCGTGCCGCGCCAGTACGCTGATCGCGTGCCGCCGCATCGACGGATTGTAGAGAGGACAGCTTATGCCGAAAGCAAAAGAACCTGAAAACGATCCGAGAGAAACCCCGGTCGACGATCCGCGACAGCAGACCGATTTGCCAACCCACCGGCAGACGGACCAGCCTTGGCAGGGGAATCCCGAGAAGGAGCAGATCGACCCAAAGCGTCCCCCGATTGATCTGGAGCGGTGGCAAAAATCGAATACCCACTAGCTGCGACGCACGTACCTCGTTCACGCGTCGAGCTCATGGATGGTGGGCCGCAGGTCGCCCTCATCCGGATCGAGCGTTGCCAGCGTGATCGGCAGCTTGAAGCGCCTCGGACCGGCGCTTCCGGGATTCAGGAAAAGCACTCCGTTGATCGTGTTGACCTGCACCCGATGCGAATGTCCTGATATCACCACGTTCACACCGGTTGCCGCAGGGTCGATGGCCAGCGTCTTGAGATCGTGCAGAAGATAGAAGCAACGAGCGCCGAGGTGCACCGTTTCGGTTTCGGGATAGCGCCTCGCCCAGCTGCCGACGTCGACGTTTCCCCTGATGGCGGTGACGGGTGCTATTCGGCAAAGCCGCTCCAGAACCTCCGGCGCGCCGATATCACCGGCGTGGAGGATATGCGACACTCCCGCAAGACAGCGCTCGGCCTCCGGCCGGAGAAGGCCGTGCGTATCCGAGATCACTCCGATTCTCGTCAACATGTCAGGCCGGGACTTCAGTGCAGGACATCCATTGGCACTTTCCCGATCTCCTCACCCTCCTGGTTCGTGACCGGGATGGAAAAATGACGATTCCTGAGTTCGGGACGCTCCGCGAGGCTTTTTCTCGGACAACGCAGTCCCGCAAGCGGGGCTCCGACCGCTACGGGTCAGGAGTACAAAATCGCAGGAGATAGTAATTAGGGATGCAAAATCGCGGAATTTGGTAGCGGGAGAGGGAAACGCTACCAGGTCCAAGTTGAAGCAAAATCTTGAGATTTTCCAGCACGTTGGCCGGATTGGAGTAGCGGATTTGACGGTGTTACATCCCATCCGGATGTCTCACGCCAGCTGCCTCCGGAAAGGCTGCCAACGTGTCTCGTCCCTCCTACCTCGCCCGGCGCGGCGACGGTCGCTATTTCCTCCAGATTCGGTTGGGGAAACAGGCCGCTCGGCTCTTTGGGCTCCCCCTTCTTCGTGTCAGCCTCAGGACCGGGAACTTCAATGAGGCGAGGCGCCGGCTGGTGGATAATCTCGATTGGGTACAGGAGCTGATCGAGGCTCCCGACCTGGAAGCCATGGGAACCGTGCTCGACGTACGGCTGCAGGCCAATGTCGGCCGCGGCTCGCCGGCTGACGAGCGGCTTTTGGCCGAGCGCTGCGCCTTCGAGCATGAGGTCCGACGCTTTCTCACGCGGGCGCAGGAACGCGGCTACGCCTACGCGATGCACTTTCCGCAGATGCCGACCCTTTGGGTCGACTTCGTCAACCAGAACAAGGCCGCTGAAACCAGCATTGCCCGGCTCAATGTCCGCCGTTCCTACGAAGCCGGCCGCCGCGAGGCCACCGAAGCAACCAAGGAAGGCTGGGCGTCGGAGCCGAAGGCGGCTTTGCCAGCACGTCGGGACGGCTTCGATCCAGTTGCCATGATCGATCGGCTCGTTCAGGACGCAGTGGCTCAGCGCGTGGCCCAGCTGGTACCGGCCAATGTCGCCCCGTTGGCGCCGTCCATCGCACCGCTCGCGGTTACTGCCCCGACTCAGCCGACCAACTCCGACGATCCGACCGCGAGCAATTCCGATCGCATGTCCTCGTTGCTACGGGAATTTCTGCGGCCGGCCAGCCGAAAGCGCCAGCACACGATGAAGGGCCGCGGCGAGGCCGAGGCCGTCGTGCAGTTCGCGATCGATTTCCTTGGCGATCCCCGGATGAACGAGCTCACCGACGACAAGTGGAAGCTGCTCGACGAGGCGCTGCCCGACATTCCGAACCGCAGCAACATCCCGCGCGAGGCTGCAAAAACACTCTTCCAGCGCTTCAAGTACGCGGAAGACCGCGGCTGGTCCGAGCTCACCCGCGTCACCACAACCACGATCAAAAGCAGGTACTGGGGCGGTCTGTACAAGTTCATCGATTGGACCATCCAGGAGAAGCGCTACAGCGGAGCGCGCTACACGTTTGAGTGCATCGACCCGGAGAACCTGGCACCGCTGCCGCGCGACGCGTTCGATGATGACGAACTGCTCAAGCTTTTGACGCAGCCGCTGTTCACCGGCTGCAAGAACCGCATGCACGTCTGGCAGCCGGGCGGATACCTGGTGCAGTCCCATATCTATTGGGGTTTTCTGATCTGCATCTTGACCGGCATGCGACCGGGCGAGGTTGGCCAGATCAAGTGCGCCGACATCAGGACCGACAATCAGTTCTTCTATTTCGATCTGAGACCATTCGATGCGCGGAGCGGACGCGTTGCCCTGCAGGACTTGCGTAACCTCAAAACCAACGCGGCCGGTCGGGTCATTCCCGTTCATCCTTTGCTGATCGAATTAGGCTTGCTCGAGCGGATGCAGGAGTTGATGGACAAGGGCGAGGAACGCCTGTTTCCCGAGTGGGACGTCTACATCAGGAAAGATGGCACGCAGCGCTGGTCTCAGCCGCTGAGCAAGTCGTGGCAATACGCAAAGAAGCTTTTGAAGTTGAGCCGCGCCGACTTGACGCTTTACAACACGCGGCACCTCATGGCCGATTGGCTCGACAGCGGCGGCATCGCTCAGCGGACGCGCGACCGCATTCTCGGGCACGCCAGCGACGTTCGCGGTCGTTATGGCCGCAAAGGCATTCTCGATCCGCAAATCGCGGCGAAGATCGAGGCGCTCGAACCGCCAGTGATCAAGCGGATGAGGGAGATCCTGCTCGCGGCGAAGAATCGCGCCGACGCCGGTGGGCTCACGGTCCTAAAGACTTATTGAGTTTTCGCCGGCCTGAATGGCGAACCTAAAACGATTCGAATCGCAGCCTGACGGCGCGGCAGAAGCCCCGGAAGAACGTGATCGACCAGGGCAGTCGCGCCGGTCGTCGCGCTGCCGACGGTGTTTCCCGTCATGTCGACGTCCCGCTCGCCCTCGGCGCTATCGGGCTTCTCGTCGGCTGCAGAGGACCACGACGCTTTCTTGCGCAAACACGGAGAACTTCCCGAGCGCAATCAACGGCGGCCCCTCTCCCCTACCTTCGAGCACGTCGGGTGGCCGCTCTCGGCTGGACCTCGTTTCGCCGGAATAGGCACGCGCTGATATACGCCGCCCTAGCCGGCGCCCAACTCAAACTTCATCGCCTCATGATTGGTGATGACTTCTCGCACGACCAGCGCATGCAGCTTCTGGACAAAATCCGGATCGAGCCCGCTCTGGGCGGCTAGGGTGCGAAGCCGCTTCAATTGCGCCGCTTCACGTCTGGGATCCCGAGACACCAGTCCATGTCTGGCCTTGAGCTCTCCGATCGCATCAGTACAGCGAAAGCGTTCTGCGAGCAGGTGCACCATCGCCGCATCCAGATTGTCGATGCTGCGGCGCAGCTTGGCCAGATCGCCGGCAAACTCCTGGTCATCATCCGTCATCGATGGGCACCTCCAGACAGCGTCGCGGCGGATAACCCGCCCTTCTGCAGAATGAAGCCCGCGATCTCATCGACACCTTGGCCACTCTTCAGATTGGAGAAAACGAACGGTCGCGCGCCTCGCATCCGTCGTGCGTCTGCTTCCATGATTTCCAGATTCGCGCCCACCAGGGGAGCCAGATCGATCTTGTTGATCACCAGCAGATCGGATCGCATGATCCCCGGCCCTCCCTTGCGCGGGATCTTCTCTCCTGCGGCGACGTCGATCACGTAGACGGTCAGGTCCGCAAGCTCCGGGCTGAAGGTGGCGGCGAGATTGTCACCGCCCGACTCGACGAAGCAGAGCTCCGCGTCCGGAAACTTCAGGTTCATGTCATGGATCGCCGCCAGGTTCATCGATGCGTCCTCCCGTATGGCCGTATGCGGACAGCCACCCGTTTCCACTCCCATGATGCGCTCTGCCCCCAACGCTTGCGCGCGAGTCAGAATGAGCTGATCCTCCTTAGTGTAGATGTCGTTCGTGATGACGTAGATCTCGTAGAAATCACGTAGGTGCTTGCACAGCGCCTCGACCAGCGCCGTCTTTCCAGAACCGACCGGACCGCCGATTCCGACGCGCAGTGGCCCGTTGGTTGCCGGAATGCCAAGTGTGCGGAGAGACCTGCTCTCGCGTTCAATCGTTCTCATGACCGAAACAACCTCGTATACTGGAGCTCGTGCGCGATGGACGCGAGCTCAACCATCAGGCCCGCCGAACCGAGATCGTTGACCGTCTCACGGCTTGCGATTTCACTGCGCGACAGGATCGCCTGCTCGAGCGCCGCGATGGCAAGCTGACCATCGGTCTGACCGAGAGGCACCAATCGCACGCCCGCGCTCACCAGATTGGCGACGTAGCTGTGCAGGAACGCCGGTAGCGCGATTTCGACGGCAATCCGTTCGCGCGCCGCTCGCGCTCCGAGCAGGACAGCCAACACCGGCGGACATCTCGGGTCGGAGAACATGTCCAGAATTCGATCCGGCCAGACACTGCGAAGGGTCGTAAGGCAGGCAGACGATTGTTGTGCGGATTCGAGCACGAATTCGGATGTGCCGCGGGAAGCGGCTGCGAGTTCGGCCAGATCCGGGAGTTTGTCCTCGGTGCCTTCGGCCACGCATCGGTAGGCTTCGTTAAAGAAGATTGCTTCGTTTCGGCCGGAGCCATAACAGAGGTCGGCCTCGAGCCAATCGATCAGGCTGCGCCGATCGGAGACATAGCCGGCCTCCACGGCCCACTCCAGTCCGTGCGAGTAGCTGTAGGCCCCGTTCGGGAACGCCGGCGAGAGCCAGCTCTGCAACCTCAGGAACGCCAGCGCCTTGTGTCCATAACTTTCGTCTGTCATCGCACCACCATGCCGGCAACGCGTCAGTACATGAAATAGCGCTGCGCCATCGGGACCACATTCACCGGCGGGCAAGTGAGGAGCCGTCCGTCGGCCCGCACCTCGTAGGTTTCGGGATCGACTTCCATATGGGGCAACGCGTCGTTGAGAATCATGGAATGCTTGCCGATCGATCGCGTGTTCGCGACCGGCAGGAGTTGCTTTGCCAAGCCCAGCTGTCTCGTCGTTTCGAGCGAGGCCTGACTGACGAAGGTCACGGAATTTCTGCCGGGAGAACGGCCAAAGGCGCCGAACATAGGCCGGTAGTATTCCGGTTGAGGCGTCGGTATCGATGCATTGGGATCGCCCATGATCGCGGCGACGATCACGCCGGATTTCAGGACCATGTCGGGTTTGACGCCGAAGAACGCCGGATCCCAGATGACGATGTCCGCGAGCTTTCCGACCTCGAGCGAGCCAACATAACGTGACATTCCCTGAACGATAGCCGGATTAATCGTGTATTTCGCGACGTAGCGCCGAGCCCTGAAATTGTCGTTATGCCCGGTCTCCTCCGGCAACCGCCCGAACTGCTTTTTCATCTTGTCGGCAGTCTGCCACGTCCGCGTGATCACCTCGCCGACGCGCCCCATCGCCTGGCTATCCGACGACACGATCGAGAACGCGCCGAGATCGTGCAGGATGTCCTCTGCGGCGATCGTCTCCCTTCGTATGCGGCTCTCCGCGAAGGCGACATCCTCCGGGATACGGCGATCCAAGTGGTGGGTCACCATCAGCATATCGAGCGCTTCGTCGAGCGTGTTGGCGGTGTAAGGACGCGTTGGATTTGTCGAGGCTGGGATGACGTTCCTCTCGCCGCAGACCTTGATGATGTCCGGCGCATGCCCGCCGCCGGCCCCTTCCGTATGGGCCGCATGGATCGTCCTGCCCTTGAACGCGGCGATCGTGCTCTCGACGAACCCGCCTTCGTTCAGGGAATCGGTGTGGATCATGACCTGCACGTCCATGTCGTCGGCGACAGAGAGACAGCAGTCGATCGATGCGGGCGTTGCGCCCCAGTCTTCGTGCAGCTTCAAGCCACACGCGCCGGCTTCGATCTGCTCGACCAGGCCCGCGGGTACGCTCGCATTGCCCTTTCCGAAAATGCCGAAGTTCATCGGGAACCCATCCAGCGCCTCGAGCATCCGATGGATGTGCCATGGCCCCGGCGTGCAGGTCGTCGCCGTCGTCCCTGCGGCAGGCCCGGTCCCACCACCCATCATGGTTGTGACGCCCGAGAAGAGCGCCTCGTCGATCTGCTGCGGGCAGATGAAATGAATGTGCGTATCCATTCCGCCGGCGGTGATGATCTTGCCCTCGCCCGCGATGATTTCTGTCCCCGGCCCAATGATGATCGAGACACCCGGCTGTATGTCGGGGTTGCCCGCCTTGCCGATGGCGGCAATGAGCCCGTCCTTGATCGCGATGTCGGCCTTGACGATTCCCCAGTGATCGAGGATCAGCGCGTTGGTAATGACCGTATCGACCGCTCCCTGCGCGCGCGTGAGTTGCGATTGTCCCATGCCGTCGCGAATGACCTTGCCGCCACCGAACTTTACCTCCTCGCCATAGATCGTGAGGTCCCTCTCGGGCTCGATGAACAGGTCGGTGTCCGCCAGGCGCACCCTGTCGCCGACCGTAGGGCCGAACATCTGCGCATAGGAGCTACGGCTCATCGTGTGGGACATATCTTCCTCACCTTATTCGTTGGCGCCGGGCGCATCGGTCCCTGATTCCAGAGGTCCCATCACGCCGCCGCTGAAGCCGTAGATGCGCCGCGCTCCGGCAAACGGAATCAATGAGACCTCGCGCGACTGACCCGGCTCAAACCGCACGGCCGTCCCGGCCGGGATATCGAGGCGGCACCCACGGGCAAGGGATCGATCGACCGCGAGTGCGGCGTTCACTTCGGCGAAGTGATAATGGCTGCCCACCTGGACCGGCCGGTCGCCGGTGTTGGCTACGGCAATCGATGGTCCGGTCCTGTCCCCGTTCAGGACGACGTCGCCGTCAGCCGGAATGACCTCCCCGGGGATCATGCCACGCCTCCAAGCAGCAGCAGTCCGACAAGCCCGGCGCATACGCCCGCGGCGCGAAGCAAACTTCTTCTGGCCGCGTGTGCTCCCCAGAACCCGATGACCATTCCGGTCAGGAGAAGAGCGGCGGTCGCCGTTGTGAAGCCGATCAGGTAGGGAACAAGCATCGAGGCGGCTTCAGTTCCATGTGCGTGACCATGAAAGAACGCGAACAGCCCCACGGCCGCCGCGCCCAGCATCACGGGCATCCTGAATTCGAACGCAACGAACGCTCCAAGTGCCACCACCGAGAGGCTGATCGCCGCCTCCACGAAGCCCATCTGAAGTCCTGCGCTTGCCGCAGCGAAGCCGCCCAGCATCGCGATCAGAAAAGTCAGCGGCCACACGGCTCTCGCGGATCCGCCCACAAGCGCGCTCCACGTTCCCACCAAGGTGATCGCAATCAGATGATCCGCGCCGCTGAATGGATGGACGAGACCGGCGTCGAACGAACTGCCCGCGTCCGGAATGGGATGAGCGAAGGCCGGCGAGGCAAGCACGCTCAGCGCGACGACACAGAACGGTAGGATACGCATCATCAGCTCCTATCGGATCGGGTTGTGCACGGGGACGAGCTTCGTCCCGTCCGGAAACGTTGCCTCCACCTGGACCTCGCGGATCATTTCCGGGATACCCTCCATGACCTGGTCGCGGCGCAGAAGCCGGCCGCCTTCAGACATCAGATCCGCGACCGATCGTCCATCGCGGGCACCTTCCATGATGGCATCCGCAATCAATGCTATGCTTTCGGGATAATTCAGCTTGACGCCTCGCGCGAGCCGGCCGCGCGCAACGATCGCGGCGAGGGCGATCATCAGCTTGTCTCGTTCCCGTGGTGTCAGATTCAAATGCTCCTCCCACTTGGCCGCGCTGCTAACAGGACCACATCTTCGGCACTCCGAAGGGACCGGATCCGAGTTCATGGTCGAGTTGATCGAGGAAGCGGCGCAGACCTCGCCTGAGATCCACGCTTGCAATCGCGGCGACCCGGACCACGATGATCGCGCCCACGATCGTGACGCCGCACGCACATTCCAGGGAAGCACCGATCTCGCGCAATCTCTCGAGCCGGGCCTCAAGACCCGGACCGAAATAGATCATTGTCGCGACCGCCTTCCAGTTCGAGAGCAGCGCCGTCTTCCGAAGCTGCAGGAGGGCCTGGTCTGACGCGAGGAAGCCATCTGCCCATACCAGACGGCCGTCGACCCTGACGCGCCAGCTGTCCAGGATATGTCCGGCAAGAACCTCCTCGCCGCTTTCGATGCGGCCAAGAACCAGCCACTCGAGGGCAATCAATTCGGTGCCCGAGCTCAGATCGATCTCGGTCTGTCGCGCGATCCGCGCCTGGTCGAAGACGATGGTCTCTTGTGGAAGCCACGCAAGCCGAGCACGTCCCTCAGCCCTTAACCGCGTCCGGATGCGGGCAGGCCGATCGAGCGCCCGATAGACCTTCTCCGCGGCCTGTGTGGTCACTGCGACTGACGCATTGCCTTGAGCGACCACCTCGATCCTGATCTCGTCGCCGCCTGCAACACCACCCGAGGTATTGATGAGGACCGCTTCCTTGCGCCGACGATCGTCGACATTCGGGAACGCGACGGCCATCGGAAATTTCTGATAGACGTCAATGATCTCCGTGCCGTTTGCCTCGCCGGAGAACACCACGCGAGCCTCCCCGGCAGCGCGCTGCAGATCGAGTTTTTCCGTGGCGCTCCGCCTTTCTTCCGGATGGCCGGGATAACCCGCGGATGTACCGCGAGAGCGCTCGTGAATTGCTTCAAACATCCGTCTCGCGGCTCGTGATTGACCTTGTGTGTCTCGCATGTCGGCGAGGGGGAGGCCGAGCGTGGAACGGCAATGCCGACCACGCCCGGATCTCGTGTCGCGAAGCCAGGATCAGAAACCCGCAAGCCCCTGGGAGCTGTTGTAGGGGATCTTGACGCTGCTAATCTCCTTCAGCGAACCGTCGGGCTGGGTGCTGTAGCTGACCAGCTTCGAGGCGTTGCCGTAGATCTGATAGAGATAGGCGCCGTCCGGCGAGAGCCAGCTATCGCTGGGACCGCTCGTCACGGTTCCGTTCAATCCCCTCGCGGTGCCGTCGCCGGGGACCTTCGGGCACGCCGGATCGCACGCAATCTCCAGGCCGCTACCGTTGATCCGGTAGCTGCTGATGTTGCTGTATCCGAAATTCGTCGCGTAGATCGTGCGATCATCGGGCGAGACGGCGAGCCAGCACAGCTCGGACGGAAGACCCGCGCTGGTGTCGATCTTGACGAGCGGACCGATCTTGATCGAGCCGTTCTTCTCGATGGTGCAGATCGAGCATCCGTCGCCAACGGCATAGCCGATCACAAACGTATTCGGGCGCTGATGCAGGAACGCGATGTAGAACGGAGAACCGCCCTTCGCGTCGTAGAACCTGGCCGTGCCGAGCGAGCCGTCCTTTTGTAGGGCGAACACAGCGAGGCCGTCCGGATCCGGCGCATTCGACGCGATCGAGTGCAACGCGCCGCCGGCGCGCTGGACCCAGAGAATCGGCGAGCCGTCGGGATACAGGCCGGTGAGCGCGATCGGCTCATCGAAAGTGGTGCCGACGAGCACCAGCTCCTCGTTGGGCGAGACCACGACCATGGTGGAGACACGGTTGCGCTTGCTGTACGTGTTGACCGAGTATCGCTCAGGCCGCGTCTTGAGCATGCCTTCGGCATCGACTGACATCAGCCGAAGATGATCCGGTCCGAACGAGTGCAGCACGAAGAGGGTGCGGGTCGACGGAGCGAAAGCCAGCGATTTGGCCGTGCCGCTCCTGCCATCGACCGGGTTGCCGGTCGACTTCACGTCGAGCAGCGTCAGATGACCGTCGCTATCCAGGCGGAAGCTCGAAACGGAGTTGTCTCCGCCATTGGTCGCAAACATGAAGCGCCGATCGGATGTTATGATAACGCTTCCCGCGCCCTCAAAGGAGTTGGGCGCGCTGTCCTGGCCGCTGATCGGCTTGAATTCACCGGAGCCGGCGCCGCCCGTCTTGATGCGCGCGACCTCGGCCAGCTTGCCGTCCGCCTGTCGCGTGTAGTGAATAATGGCGTTATCGATCTCGTTGGTCTGGATATAGAGATGTCCAGTCTGCCCCTTCGACATTCCCATCTCACTCGCCGTCGCTTCTTTAGCCATCTCTCGCTCCTTTGATGATTGGCTTTGGTAAATCGAATGACTTTCAGTGACCCGCACCATGGCTATGGCTTCAACGGGGGGTATCCATCGACGTAAACCCAGTCGGACGTCCGCACGGGCACATGGCACGCCTGGCATTGAGCCTTGTAATTCGTCGTTGTCGTTTTTGAGCGATCGCCCGCGTCGAACCAGGACCATCCCCAACCGTCGCCCCAGAGCGGGCTCCCCGGGTGACTGTTCGCCGCGTCCTTCACCATGACGAACCAGCCCTTCAAAGCATCGGCGCGGCTGACGGTACCAGTCGTCATTTCAGAGGTTGTCGCCTTGAACACCTCCTTGACCAGCACCGCACCGTCCGGGAAGCGCTTGTCCTTCCGATAGGCGTCAATCACTCCCGGCGAGGCGTACACGACGTGAAGCTCCTTCGAGCCGTGACTGTCGTCTGCCGCAATCGCCCAGCTTCCGAGGAGCTGATAGGTCGTACGATAATCATCTGGCACGTGCAGACGCCCGTCGCGGTCGGCGACACTCGCACCGGTCGAAACAGCATCCACCGCGTTCGCCCACAGCTGTGACTGCCTGATCGCGGACGCGACTCCAAGGATCACGACGAAGGCAACACAAGCGGCTTTGAGGACTTTCATGCCGATCTTCCGCCCATTGCGCGCTCAGCGCGCGTCCTTGTTGTCCAGCAGCGGATAGAACTGGGTCCAGACCTCATCCTTCTTGGCGTTGGCGATATGGCAGTAGGCGCACTCGTCTTTCGACTTCACCTTGGCCATCGACGCCTTTGGTTCGTGGTGATTGAAGTTGAAATAGCCCCACCCGTTGGTGTCGGCGAAGCGCTTCGAGTCCTTGACGGTCACGTCGGCGCCGTTCCACTTGCCCGGGAAGTAGCCACGTCCCGACGCTTCCGTTCGCGAGCCGTCGGCATTCTCCTGCGGCAACGTCAGCTGCAGCTCCTTGAACAGTATCGTCCCCTCGGGGAATTCACCGGTCTTCTTGTAGATCGCGTACGAGCCCGGCTCGATATAGACGTTGTGGAATTCCGGGAAGTTCGCCTGCCCGCCGTTGAGGGCGTTTGGCGTCAGCGGCGAGCCGACATAGACCCACTCGTGGAAATTCTTCGGCAGAAGCAACTGCCCGTCCGCGGTATATTCCGGCAGATAGCGCGTAACGCTCTGGGCATTGGTATCCTTGAGCGATCCGAAGAACAGGATCGTTGCGACCGCACTGCCTGCGATGACTGCCGCTGCTGCCTGGACTCTCACGCGCATTGTCTTCTCCCGCGACTGCGGCCGAACGCGCGAGGCGCCGGCACGATTGACCTGTCGAGAGATGACTTAGCCAGTCGCGCAAGATCTTGCGCGTTGGGGATTGCCTTCGCTTTGGCCATCTTGATGCATTCGGTGCCGAACTTGCGATCGCCGAAGAGGTTCACACTTCGGAAGCAAGACGCGCGGCCCAATCGGCGCTGCGACCACGGCGCGGACGGCCATGGAAACGACCGAGGGTGCAGGGTCAGCGGGTGAGATCCGAAAGCGGGGTTGCTCTCAGGTGCCGCATCACTTGAGAACGTTCGCTGCACGGGGAGGACGGCTTTGCCCTCATATGGCCTGCCAATGGCTGGAGACCGATTGGAAGTGTCGGCAGGCGCGAAGCCGCCGGACATCGATTCTGCGGGTGGGTTGACCGATGGATCACGCAGATCGTTCGTTATACCCGCAGGGGGCGCTCGCGGCAGATCCGGTAATTGTCCTGCCAGGGACGAAGCCGCTCGAAAGCCGCGCTCGCGGCCAGTACGTCGAAGTCGGCGTTTCGCCGACCTATGATTTGCATCCCGACCGGAAGACCGTCGGACAAACCCGCCGGGATCGAGGCCGCCGGATGGCCTGTGAAGTTGACGAAGTAGGTCAGGCACCATCCGATGAGAGGATCTATGTCGAAACCATTGATCGAATTTGGTCCAGCCGTGTTGCCATCGCTGGCGTTGTCGACCGGCGGGCACGCGACAGTCGGCGTGACCAACAGATCGAATCTCTCAAGGACGTTCTGGAAGGCATCGTAGACCTCCGACCGGACGGCCTGGTCGCGGAAGAAATCGAGCCCCGACATGCGATTGGTCTTCTCGACCCAATCCATGTATTCGGGTGGAAAGTCGTCACGATGCTTTCCGAACAGATCGATGCCGTCGCGCTTCATGTTCTCGATCGCCTGCAGGTTCAGAAGCATGTAGAGACGCGACCAGACGTCGCTCAGCTCCCGTTGCGGGCGGGCGATGCCGAGCTTCACTTCCTCAACGTGAGCGCCAGCTTCCTCGAACGCCTGTACCGCGCGGCGGACCGTCTCCGCGACTTTCCCGTCGACCGGAAAAACGTCCAGATTCGGACTATAGGCAATCTTGAGGCCACGGATTGAACGACGGGTCGCCGCGGTGAAGTCGACGGGCGGCTCGATCAGGCTGAAGGGATCTCGTGGATCAGGGCCGGCAAGTACGTTCAACGCGATGGTGGCATCTTCGACCGTCCGCGTGATGGGCCCTTCGAACAGGAACGGAGAGTCGGCCACTCCGAACGCGTTGGGGCGCACGAGAAACGGCACGCGTCCGAACGACGCCTTGTAGCCATACACTCCACACCAGGCGGAGGGGATTCGTATCGAGCCGCCAGCGTCCGTACCTTCTGCAATGGGTAGCAGTCCATCGGCGACCGCCGCGGCGCTTCCTCCGGATGAACCACCCGTGTTTTTGGCAAGATTGAACGGGTTGCGCGTGGGACCGAACAGATAATTGTCGCAGGTGCCTCGGAATCCCATCAGAGGGCTGTTGGTCTTGCCGAGGAACACAGCTCCGCCACGCTTCTCCATGCGCTCGCAGAACACGCAGTAACCGTTCACGACGTGGTGCTTGAGCGCGCGGATGCCGCCCAGGCTCGCAGGCCAGCCCGGCTTGAAGTCGAACAGATCCTTGAGCGCCGACGGGATGCCATGCAGTGGCCCCCACCGCTCGCCGGCGACCAATGCGCGCTCGGCCTCTTTCGCTCTCGTGCGGGCGCCGTCGAAATCGAGATAGACCAGCGCATTCAGGCTCGGATTGCGCGCTTCGATGCGCCGGATGAACGCATCGACCACTTCAACCGGCGACAGATCACGCCGCCGGATGCGAGCTGCCAGCTCGTGCGCGGTGAGGTAAGCGAGTTCGTCGGAATGCAAGGGTTGGCTCACGCTCGACATCGTTTCCTCCTTTTGAACCACTTCAGGACGAAGCCGCATTTGACATTGAAACAGTTCCTGACTGCGCAGCCGCGATTGCTTCGTCTTTCGCAATCTTGATGCATTCACCGCGACGGCCATCGACAAGGCACCGATCAGGGTTCATGTGCGCTTACGTGAGCTGCAGATTAAGCCGACGCGCGTTCGGACATCCTGCGCATCACCGCACAAGGGCACGCTTCCATGAACCGACCTCCCGTTTCTCGCGGCTTCAAATCCAAGCGACAGGCAGCCGAAGCCGCCCGGTTGCCGCCCGGTCAGTATCTAACGACGGACTTTCCGGTGCTGTCCGCCGGCCCCACGCCGGAAATCCGTGTCGCCGACTGGAAGATTGCCCTTCAACTCGGCGGGTCGTTGCTGGGGAAATGGACGTGGGACGAATTCGAGGCACTGCCCCAGACCACGGTCACGGTCGACATTCACTGCGTCACCAAATGGACCAAGCTCAGCACGGTCTGGCAGGGCGTTAGCTTCGACGATCTTCTCAAGGTGGTCGGGCTGAGCGAGCCGCCGGACGCCTATGTCATGGCGCATTGCGAGGGCGGATACACGACGAACCTTCCGGTAACCGATCTGGTCGCGGGAAAGGCGATGATTGCGACCCGCTATGGGGGTCTGCCGCTCGCCCCCGCACACGGCGGCCCCGCGCGACTTCTGGTGCCGCATCTTTATTTCTGGAAGAGCGCAAAGTGGCTGCGAAGGCTCCGTTTCATGCCCAAGGACGAGCCTGGGTTCTGGGAATCGCGTGGTTATCACAACTATGGCGATCCCTGGCGGGAGCAACGTTATGACGGCGACTGATGCGCCACTGCAGCAGCCCAGGATCGAGTGGCAGACCGGTCGCGTGCAGGCCATCGTGGCCGAAACAAGCCGGGTGAAGAGCATCATCCTGCAACCGGCCAACTGGTCCGGGCACTGGCCCGGCCAGCACGTCGACATCCGTCTCACCGCCGATGACGGCTATCAAGCCGAACGAAGTTACTCGATCGCATCGCCTCCGGAAGAAAAACTGCTCACTCTCACCGTGGAACGGGTCGAGGACGGTGAGGTGTCCTCCTATCTCCTCGACGAATTGCGGGTTGGTGACGCTCTCGAATTTCGTGGACCCATTGGGCGGCATTTCATCTGGAGCCAAACGCGCGGTGGACCGATTTGCCTGGTCGCCGGCGGCACCGGGATTACGCCGCTGATGGCAATGCTACGCCACCGCTGGAGGTCGCTCGCGCATATACCGGCATCATTGATCTATTCGGCACGCAGCCTTGCCGAAATCGTGTACCGGGATGAACTCGATACGATGGCTCGCTCCGACCGCGACCTGCGTCTGGCCTATGCGCTCACCCGCGAGCATCCGAGCGACTGGAACGGACATCGGGGGCGGATCAACGAGGCTCTGCTCTCAGAGAACAGCTTTACGCGCGAGCAAAATCCCACGTTCTTCATTTGCGGTCCCACCGGCTTTGTCGAAGGCATATCGAGCATGCTCGTGAAGCTCGGCTTCGACCCTCTCGCCGTAAGGACCGAGCGTTTCGGGCCAACAGGAGCATGATTGCCATGGCAGACAACATCGCCGACCTCATTCTTGGTGGTGATCCCGGCACGCATTTGCTTCAAGAAGCCTTTGCCTTTGACATCACCCTGACGAAGATCCGGTGCGCGGCATGCAACACCGTGTCCTGCCTTGGCGCTTTGGCCGTCGACGGCGGGCACCTGGAGGCGCTCGTCAAGTGCGCCGATTGCGGATGCGATCTGATGAGGGCAACGCGAACTCAGAAGGGATGTGTCCTTGAAATGCACGGTGCCCGGCATCCGTACTTCTGAAGGCCGAGCCCGACCGCCCGCCAAACTCCGATCAAAAACCGGCATGCACGGTGAAGACGTCCACCTCGTTGAAATCGAGCGCCAGATTGCCGCCACGGCGGCGAAGCTTCGCGAGCTGATTGAACAGTCTGCCGCACATGTCGCCCCGATGAACGAAGAGCTCGTCGGCCAGCGCATTGACGATCAGGCCGCCCGGCTTGAGATTCTGATCAGGCGCCGCGAAGAGCTCCTCAGAGCCAGATCTGGCAAAGACTGAAAAGAACGGCGAGCGCGTGCGCACCGAACGGGCCTGGAAGCGTCAGCTGTGAAATTTCAATCCCTCGACGATCTTCGATTTGCGTTCGGCGCCAAATCAAATCGATTTCACCTCGCCGCCGTCCATCCGCAACGCCGAGCCGGTCATCCAGCGCGCGGCGGGCGATACGAGGAATGCCATCAACTCGGCAATCTCTTCCGGCTCGCCGTAACGCGCGATCCCGGCCTCCTTGGGAAACTTTGCCGTAGCTTCCTCGACGGTCATGTCGTGCAGGGGGCGCCCAGTGCTCGAGGTAGGAGCGGCGGCGGCCCGTCATCACCGGCCCCGGCAGGACGCTGTTGACCTGGACGCCGTCGCTGATTCCCTTGTCGGAGAATGCCTTTGCCAAAGCGACGATTGCAGCGTTGATGGTGCCGACCGCGGCATAGGGCGCCTTGGGGAAAGAGGCCGAGTTTCCCGACATCAACACCACCGCCCCCTTCGCGGCCATGAGCGACGGCCAGGCTGCGATCGTGAGCCGCCGGGCGCCGTGCAGCTTCAACGCCAGCCCGGCTTCCCATTGTGCTTCCGTTGTCTCGAACGGATCGACCTGAGGTACCGCGCCTGCGATATTGAGCAGGGCATCGATCCGGTTGAACGCCGCCAAAGTCTGGTCGACGACAGATTGAGCAATACGAGGTTCGGCCAGATCGGCATCGATCACCAGCACCTCGGCGCCGGCGCCCCTGACCGCCTTTGCGGTGTCCTCGAGGTTGGCCCGGTTTCGCGCGACAAGGGCAAGAGCCGAGAAATCGCGCGCCAGGCGCACCGCGGTCGCCCGGCCGATTCCCTGGCTCGCACCTGTGACGATGGCGACTGATTTCGACATATGAACCCTCCCGAACACCGTGGCGAGGGAGGCGGCGCTCACCCGTTTGAAATCGGCTGTGCAAGAAAATCGCCGATCGCCACTGCGATCTCCCGAGCATCAGTTTCGAGCGCAAAGTGCCCCGTATCGAAGAAGCGCACTTCGGCGCCTGGCAAGTCGCGCTGAAACGCCATCGCGCCCGCCGGCAGGAAGAAGGGATCGTTCTTGCCCCAGACCGCCAGCAAGGGCGGCTTGTACTTGCGGAAATAGGCCTGGAATTCTGGATACATGGCGACGTTGGTCCTGTAATCGCCGAACAGATCGAGCTGGACCTCGTCCGCGCCCGGGCGCTCGAGATAATGGTTGTCCAGCGTGAAGCCATCAGGGGAGATCAGGGAGGCGTCAGGCACCCCGTGGGTGTATTGCCAGGCCGTCGTTTCCGGCGAAAGGAATGATCGGAGCACCTCTCGATTCGCTTGCGATGCATGTTGCCAGTAAGCACGGATCGGGCTCCAGCCTTCGCTCAATCCCTCCTCATAGGCATTGCCATTCTGCGAGATGATGGAAGCGATGCGCTCGGGATGTCGAAGGGCCATCCGAAAGCCCGTCGGCGCGCCATAGTCGAAGACGTACAGCGAGAAACGAGCAAGTCCGATGATTTCCGTGAACCGTTCGATCACCTGCGCCAACGCGGCGAACGTATAGGCAAAGCTTTCGCGAGCCGGCATGTCGGACTGGCCAAACCCGGGCAAATCCGGCGCCACCAATCGGAAGCGATCCGACAGCGCCGGGATCAACCCGCGGAACATGTGGCCAGCCGTCGGAAATCCGTGAAGCAGCAGCAAGGCGGGCGCGTCAGCCCGGCCGGCCTCCCGATAAAATACGTTCAGTCCGTCCACGTCCACCTTGCGGTATCGAATGTTCGTCATCTGCGGTCCCTCGCGGTCCCCTCGACGCCCGTTGCGCCTTGTGAAAATGATGATCCGAGGCGCTCACCTGGATACTTCGTGGCTCGGGACCATCCGGTTACAGACTCACCGGGATTCTTCCGCCCGTACGAAACTACCTGTCACCTCCTCTGCCCGATCTACCGTCCTCCGGACCGACTCACTCGAACTCCCTGCGATAGTCCGTAGGAGTCCAACCCGTCGCTTTGCGAAAGGCGGAGCTGAAGGAGCTCGTTTGCGCATAGCCCAGGCTGAGTGCGATATCCGTAATCGATACCGCGCGATCCGCCAGTCGTAGCTTGGCGCACTCCATGCGTCGCTGCACCTGATACTGGTAGGCCGGAATTCCGAACGACTTCTTGAAAGCACGGCAGAAGTGATGAACGCTGAGCCTGGCAAGCTCGGCAAGCGTCAGGAGGCAGACTTGTTCTCCCAGATGCCCCTCGACGTACTCGACCACGACGCGCTTCTGCCAACCTGCGAGGCCTCCACGACTGACCGGTGCCGGCTCGCGAACGAGATCGTGATCAGACCTGGAAAGCTCGTGGGCGAGCACGCCGCAGAGCGCCTCGAGGTAGGGCGCACAGTTCGACGCTGCGCTCTCGATCGCCTTCTTCAGTTTGGAGGCGGTCTCCCAGACCAGCGGATCCTCGAAATATATTCTTGGCGCGAGCCCGGCCGCGCCGTCGTCGGACTTATGAAGCGCGGCGGGATCGAAGTAGAGGAAGGTCACCTGCGCAGACGAGGCGGCCTCATGCCATTCCTGATAAGCGCGTCCCGCCGGGACAAAGGTCAGCCTGTGCTCAGAATCTCGCAGCTTCGACGGGCAGAGGCCATCGATGGAGGTCTCACCGCTTTTCCGTGCTCCCTTGTTGTACAACACCAGGAGATGTCTCGATCCCTGAAAGCGAAATTCAATCCTGTTGCCGATGGGGAGGTGGACGCTCTCCGAAAACCACCAACGCCAGCCTATCCCAAGGCGCTTCACCGGTTCGGGAGGCGTTATGCTGACCGTCGGATGAAGCGCCGCGTCGGACGGCCTGAAAGAATGCGTCTCGTCCACCGGACGGATTGGCGAAGCGGCAACCGCCATCCTTGGCGTGGTCTCACTCGAGTTTGATACGTGCATGCCCATCGTCGTCGCCCTGTTCTGTGCTCCGGATGGCCGCGTCCAATCGTCAACGAACTTCTGCACGGAGGAGATGCCATGATCGCCTGGATACGGGCGTTGAAGCCGCAAGCTGCAAGTGGCGTTACCTCTCCGGTCAAAGCGCGCTGCCAACGCCGGCTGGCAGCACCGCACAGGAACAACATGCTTTTCATCGCCCTCGCGGGCAATCTCACGCTTGTGCTGTTCCAGCCCATACTTAGGTATGGGTCGCGCGCAGGGACGCCGCTGCGATGAGTGAGAAGGGGATGCCGGTCCCGAAGGCAACGCTTCAGCCCTGGAGTTGGAGTGCTTCAGCCATTCGAACGAGCATCGCCGCGGTTCTTGCCCCCAGCTTCCGCATGACGCTGCCACGATGCATCTTGACCGTCGCTTCGCTGATCGAGAGCTCGCTGGCGACCTGCTTGTTCATCAGACCGGATGCCACCAGCGTCATCACTTGCCGCTCGCGCGTGGTCAGGAGTGCAAACTTCTCCTGCAACTGCGCAAGGTGCGCGTTGTCGTCGCGCCGCTCGATGTCCTTTCGGATCGCAGCAGTGACCGCGTCGAGGAGATCCTGATCCCGTATCGGCTTGGTGAGAAAATCGACCGCCCCCAGCTTCATGCCTCTTACGGACATGGGAATGTCGCCAAAAGCGGTCATCAGGATCACCGGGATTCCGACATTGATTTTCGTCAGGTACTCCTGCAGCTCCAGTCCACTCGTGCCAGGCAATCTGACATCGAGCACCAGACACGCAGGGCCATCCGACAGTTCAACCTTCAAGAAATCCGAAGCAGATCCGTACAAGGCGACCTTATAGTGCAGGGACTCAAGCAGGTCGCCAAGGGACTCGCGAACCGCGCGGTCATCGTCGACAATATGCACAACGCCGGACGGAGGCATGTCTACCGTCTTTCCGGAATCCGAACCGTCTGGCGAAGCGGGAGAGCGAAGGTGAACTTCGCTCCGCACCTCCCATTTTCTTCCACCCATAGCCGTCCTCCGTGGAGTTTCACTATCTTGCGGCAGATCGACAATCCCAGACCGAGTCCAGCTCCCTTCGTCGTATAGAGCGTCTCGAAGACCCGCTCTCTATCAGCCGGGCTGATGCCACCCCCCGTATCCGCGATTGCCACGGAAATCATACCATCGGCGACCCCCGAGGAGAGGGCCAAAATGCGGTTCCCGTGCTCAACCTCGGCCATCGCCTCGATCGCGTTGCGCACGAGGTTGAGGGCGACCTGCTGGACCTGAACACGGTCTGCTTCCACACGGGGCAATGATCGATCGAAGTCGGTACGGACGATGACCCCGGCTCGCTCGATTTCCCTTTTCGACAGAAGCAGAACCTCCGCGACCGCATCGTTGATATCGAACTGGGCAAAATGGACCTGCGTGCCCCTCACCAGAGAGCGGACTCCGGTCACGACCTCCGCAGCTCGACGTGCCTGCCTGATGATGCGCGCGACCGATTTCCGGGCCTCCGCGGCTTGAACGGGATCCCTGGCGAGCCACCGGAGGCAAGCTTCCGCGCTCATGATCATGCCCGTCAGCGGTTGATCGATCTCGTGAATGATCGAGCCGGCGAGCTCGCCAAGGGACGTCAGCCCCGTCGCCCGTGCAAGCTCGTTTCGTGCGTCGGCGAGAGCCTGCTCCGCCGCCTTCCGTTGCGAGACGTCCGTGATGATGCCTTCCAGCTCGAGGTCTCCCGTGGGCCCCTCATCGAATTGACCAACGGCCACGACGTGCAACGTCTTGCCGTCCCGGTGGACCACTCGGTACTCGTGGGTGAATGGCGACTTGGTGCTGATTGCCTCGGTGAGGTCTTGCTCCAGCGCGGGATAATCCTCGGGGTGAACCCGGCTCCTGAACACCTCGAATGGCACGGGGTTTACATCCAGGTCGATATCCAGAATGCGGTAACATTCCCGCGATCCACGCGAGAGCAGGGTCCGCGTGTTCCAGCGATAGCTGCCCATCCCGCCGATCTGCTGACCTCTGACCATCCACATGTTGGTCTCGCGCAGCGCTTCAAACAGGCGTACCGATTCGAATGAGACGGCAGCCTGATTGGCCAGCATGGATGTCCCCCAGACGCACCGCGGCGTGAAGATATCCGCATCTCCATCCGCTTCGAGGTAGAGAACGCCAATCGCCCAGTGCTGGTGAATCAACGGCAGGCACAGCTGAGCTATCTTGCCAGACGGCGGGTTCGCGGGGTCGATCAGTGCCGAGTTCTCAGCTGCAGCTTGCCTCACGACCGTTTGTTTCCGATCCAGCACCTCTTCGGCAAGGTTGCTCGGCAAGCGGAATTCGGCGTTCGGCGGGAAGGAGGCAAGGAAGTTCGCCCTCTCGCGCGGGAAGCTCGCATCGGCCTTGGCAAGCAATTCTCTTTGCCCGCTGAGCAGGATCGCCCCTCGACTGGCCCCGGAATAACTCAGCGCCTCCATGAGGAGAGCCTTGGCCAATCCCTGATAGCTGATTTCTCGCGAGATGATCTGAATCGCCTTTGCGACCAGATCCAATTCGTGCGTCTCGTTATCAAGCCTCATACCGAGATGTCTCGTCGTGACAATCATATCCAGACGTCTCGACGCATCACCCGACCGCTTGCGGATCGAAGGATGGGACGAGAGCGCGTCAGTACGTCGCAACATGTAACGGGACTTGAGGACGTTGCCAAGTTTGGCCGCGGAGAGCCACGGTTTAGGCGCCCGCGCCTTGCAGGTCGCTGCGCATCGCACGGATTTTTTTCGAAGCAGGTGTAACCGATGCGACGTTTGCTCCGAATACCTACGAAAGTGTGGAGCGGCGGCATTGCGCCCCGCTGGTCGTTGGCATGGCTCGCTTTCTGTTCAGGCCCGATCGGGGCGTCGAGACACTGCGCAGTCCTGCATCGGCAAGGAAACAGGAATGATGACCGCGGACTCCCCGAAGACAGAACGCCTGAATGCATTCTCGGATGGTGTTTTTGCAGTCGTCATTACAATTCTCGCCCTAGACCTCCGCCCGCCACACGCGCCGAGCCTCGATGCTCTGTTTGAAATCTGGCCGACCGTCATCAGCTACGCAGTCAGCTATCTCTTCATTGCCATCGTCTGGGTGAACCATCACCATCTTCTACGCTACGCAGGTGCGGCGACGCCCCGATTGATCTGGGGAAACTTCGCTCATCTGTTTTCCGTATCGCTGCTGCCATTCTCGACAGCCTGGATCGCGAGCTCAAGGCTGTCGCCGCTGCCCGTCGCCGTCTACGCCGGCATATTCGCCCTGGTGAACGCGACTTATCTATTGCTGTGCTGGGAATCCGTCGACCGGCCAGCGATCGAGGCGATCCCAGGCCAGGCGCGTATGATGATGCGGATGCGATCCTTGACCACCCTGCTCGGATTCCTCGCCGCGGTGGGCGTCTCCCTGCACTATCCCATGCTCGCGCTGGCCATGATCTGCATCTGCCTTGCCCCATATCTCAAGCCTCAGGTAGCAGGACACGCGCCGCGTCTTGCTTCAGAAGATACAACGACACCGCAAGCAGCACGACATCCTTCATCAGGAACGGAACGTTGCCTGTCATCGCCGGAAAGCCGCCCGCAGCAGCGTCCCAACCGTCCGGCATAAATGGAATGATTGTGACTGTTGCGATGAAGGTACCGGTAGATCCGAGGGCGCCCAGCATGCCGAGGCGTTTGCTCCAGAAGCCCGCGAATATCAAGGCGCCAAAGGTCCATTCGGCGACGCCGAGGAACCAACTGGCCCCCTGATAGCCGAAAGCGGGGTAGAGCCACCAGATCAGGGGACCGTTGCTGATGAAGGGCTCCAGGCGATCCGCCTCGTACGCCCACCATTTCTGGTAGCCGAAGAAGAAGAACAGGATCACCATCGAGGCCCGGACGATATGGTAATCCAAGTCTCCCGCAAGCAGCCCCGATATCGGCAGCCTGCCTGCGAACGATTTGCGCGGGGCTCTCGCCAATGTACTCATGGTGTCGATCCTCCTTGATCCTAACTGACAGCCCCTTGCGTGGTCACCGTTTGCCCGAGATCGATCAGAAGCCGGCAGACAAGACCGTCGGGTGCGAAGTCGAGATCGACCTGCGCGCCCGGTAGGGCCCTTGCGATCAGTTGGGTGCCGAACCCTCTGCGTTCTGGCTTGGTCACTATCGGTCCGCCGCGTTCGCGCCACTGGATCGCAAGACCTTGTCCGCCGAGATAGGGCGGACTCTCCCAGATCACCTCGACGGCTCCCGCCGTCGAGGTCAGCGCGCCGTACTTGCTCGCGTTCGTAGCCAGCTCGTGAATGATGACGTGGAGCGCTAAGGCGATGTGCGGCTCCAGCGTGAGGTCCGGCCCCGCGAGCAGAATGCGGCCCCTGTGAAACATCGCGTGCGGCTTGAGCGTTCGCTCCAGCACCCCCGCAAGAGACACTCGCTGATCTCCCGCCGATTCGATCATCCTGTAAGCGTCGGACAGGGTTGCGATCCGCGCCGAGAGCGCCTCGCGAAAATCGGCGGTCGTATTTGCGTCGGTGTTGTTCACGAAGCACAGAACGATGCTGAGAATATTGCGCATGCGATGCTGCAATTCCCTGACGACAAGCTCGAGCGCGTCATCCCGGATCGGGGCGATCGGCTCGTATTGCGCGCACCCGCTTCCGTCGCGGACCGAACCGGTGACAGTGTGCCTCATTTGCCGACCTATCGCTGTTTGCTGAACCGGATCTCGATCAACACCCGCGGCAGATTTTCAGCTTCTTGTCGAGATCTGCGTCCAGGCCTTCCTGTTTCCGGTTGAAGTCGGTAATGCGCCTCTGCACCGCATCCTCGGCAGTTGAATTCGGCATGAATTCACCGCCGCGCGGCTGCACCTGGACGCTCTCAGCCGGGCTCGGCGCTTTCGGCGATGGCGCCGGGAGTGGATCTGCCAGGGCGGTTAGAGGAATGGCGGCGAAGCTCAGGATGAGGGATGAACGGAATTGCATGGTCGCGCCTCGACGTTGATTGCCATGATGACGCGCCCATTATGATGCATATGCACGGGCCTCGCTGTTCGTGGATTGCGCCGATTGAGGCGATATTGTTGGAATGATTCCGTTTGCGCCGCCGATGCAGCCTAGGGTGCCGCCGGCTCGGGCCTTTGCTCCGCGAGAATGACCGAGAAGAGCCCTCTGTCGTCAGTCCAATCGGCGACGGGATTCCATCCGCCGGCCTGCAGCAGGACGAAGGCATCCCTTCGACCGTATTTGAGGCTGTTCTCCGTGTGGATGGTCTCGCCCTTCGACAATGAAAAGGGCCGACCGTCGACCTCGAAGCAGACGGCGCGCGTGGCTTCCAAATGCATCTCGATGCGCGCCTCCACGTCATTCCAGAGCGCCAGGTGGCGAAACGCCCCCAAGGGAATCGAGCCGCCGAGTTCGCGGTTGATCCGATGCAAAAGGTTGAGATTGAATGCGGCCGTCAGCCCTTGCGTGTCGTCATATGCCGGCAGGAGAACATCCTGTTCCTTGATGCGGTCGATGCCAATCAGCAGCATCGATCCGACACCCAGGGTCGCCGCCATGGCCCGCAGCAGATCGACCGCCGCAGGCACGGTCAGGTTTCCGATCGTCGACCCCAGAAAGAAGCCGAGGCGCGCAGTCGACGCAATCTCTTCCGGCAGCGCAAAGGGATGAGTAAAGTCGACCTCGGTCGGATAGATCGGCAGCCCCGGGAACGCATGCGACAAGCCTGCCGCGACCTGCCGGAGGAACTCGCCCGAGATGTCGATCGGCACATAGGCCGAGGGCTTCGTCTCCGCCAGCAACAGTCGCGTCTTTGCCGATGAGCCTGAGCCGAATTCTACGACTGCGCGGCCCGGCCCTGCGAGCGCGGCGATTTCCGATACTGCGGACGCAATGATCGATCGCTCGGTTCGTGTCGGGTAGTATTCGGGCAGCAACGTGATGGCTTCAAACAGAGCCGATCCACGACGGTCATAAAGCCATCGCGCCGGAATGGCCTTTGGCGCGAGGCTCAGCCCCTCCATGATGTCATAGCGGAACGCCGCCGTCAGGTCGGCCACCGCGGATCGCATTTCGTTCTGGAGTTGGAGCAATTTCGATTTTCCTTCGCACGACGTCCCGGCCGGCCCGGGCGGTCGGCCCCAATAACATCAGGAGACTAATGTCGCCAATTTCTTCAGGCCGCGGTGGATATTGATCTTAACCAGGGCCGCCGACTGGCCGGTCGCACCGGCCGCTCGCTCGATGCTCAGACCATTGAGCTTCACGAGGCGGATCGCGCTCGCTTGTGCAGGCTTCAGCCGGCCAAGTAGCTGGTCCAGCGCAGCAGCGCTGATCGCGGCACCTTCGTGATCCTCGATCGCGATGTCCTTGTCGAGCGCGAGCGCGCTGTAGCGCGAAGCATCGCGAATGCGATCGACCCATTTGTAGTGGGCAATCGCCGTGACCCAGGCCCCGAAGGGCTTCGAGGGCGCAAACGTGTGGCGTTTGGCGTGAATGGCCAGCAGCACCTCTTGCCTCGCGTCGTCGGCAGCGGGATAGGCAAGCCGGCGCGCGTAGTAGGCCCGCAGCCACAGATCCAGCTCCCGCAGCAATCGCTCATATGCGGCCCCATCGCCTGCTCGCGCCGCAAGCATGAGCCGGCCCCATCGCTCCGAACATTCGTTCCATCTCTCCCAACCGACGGTCCTCTGGCGATTATATCGCGGCCGATCCGTATCTTCCCGGGGTCGTGGACGCCCGGGCTCGTCGCCACCTGACAATGGCGTCGCCATGGAGGACGTGATGTCGTCACCCGAGAGCGCTTTCATCTTCGAAGGCTCCTGTCGAGACACTCAAGCAGCGCGCTCGTTTCGAACGGCTTTCTGAGAAGGCAGAATGCGCCCATTGAAGCCGCTTCGGCGTCCAGCTGCCGGTGAGGAAGCGCGGTAATGAGAATCACCGGCGCTCCGACCCTCTGCTGCCGGAGCTCGCGAACGAGGTTCAGCCCGCCCATTCCGGGCATGTGAACGTCGGCAATGATGCAGTCGAAGCTGAACCGGTCGGCGTAGCTCAGCAGCGCTTCGGCCCTGTCGAACGGCTCGGAGCGGTATCCGATCGATCGCATCAGATCCACCAAAGACAGGCACAGGGCCTCGTCGTCATCGACGACTCCTACGAAAGGGACCTTCACCTGACTTACCCTCGCAAGATGCGATCATCATCGAAGCGCGATCGCAACGGGGTCGATCGGCGCGCAAGCCGCTCCCCAGTTGACCAGGCTGCGACTGCCGTGACGTTCGATGCTTGTTCGCGACAGGCACATGTTCGGTCTCCCCAACTGAGGAAAATCCAGTAGCTGCGCCATGATCGGTTGCGCGTGTCGGCCTCGAGCATGCGTTCGGCGGGTGCCCCCTACAACCTCCCGGTTGTGATGCATGGACCCATACTTTGGTATGGGTTTGCGGCGCCGAGGCGAGCCACCCCACGGTGGCGCGGACGCGTGGAGAGACCGCGCCGCCGTCTCATCACGTCATTTGCATGTGCCAGAACGCGAGCGAAGTCTGCCCACGCCGATCCCGGTTGCCTGCGGCCGAACAGCGCAAGTTTGAGAAAGGCACGATAACCTGCGCACAGCGCGTCCTTCGAAGCTTGGCTACTCTTCAGATAATGACGGACGTCGACGCGGCCATTCGCCAATCCGACCTCGAGGATGAGACCACATCAGATGGACCAGCTCATAAAGAAACTGTCCGAGCTCGATCTAGTCAGAGGCGATTTTGACTACCATGCCACGCGTGTGGCGATGATCGTCGTCTTCTTCGTCTTCAGCTGCCAGAAATGGTTCGACTACGAAGCGCACGCGTTGATTCCGTTCATCAGCAATGGTCCGCTGATCTTCTGGCTGTATCCGGTGTTTGGCGTGCGCGGTGCGGCCTACTTCCTGGGTTCGGCGGAATTGTTGTTTGGGCTGCTTCTTCTGCTCGGCTTCTGGAGCAGAAAATTGGCAGTCCTGGGGTCGCTGGGTTCATGCGCGACCTATGTGGCCACCGTGACAATCATTCCGTTTTTCCCCGATGCCTGGGCCGCGCCAGCCGGCGGCTTTCCTGCGGCCACGCTGCCGTTCCTCTTCCTCATGAAGGATGTCGTACTGCTTGCGGCTTCGGTCTATCTGCTCAAGCGGGACCTCCTCCGGGCAGCAGCCGATGTGTCGCCTGCTCAGAACGGGATTGTTCGACAGGAAGCGATGCAATAGCACCGGTTGGCACTGGAGGAGCAGGATCAACATCGCCCCCGTGACGGGCGATGAGCCGCTCGGCGGCATCGGCGAGGTCGCGGCCGATGATCTGCGGCTGAGGACCAATTCCGAGGATATTATTGCGAGAATATTATTGCTGGGCTGCCTCATGAACGCCGCTTCCGAGCCGACCGCGACGGCGCCGAGCGTATCCCAGGCATGGCAGGCGATCATGCAGAGCTGCGAAGGACGGACGCCAAGTTCATTCTCCACGCCAGCGTGAGTTTGCGGCGACGGCTTATAGACGTTGACGCTGTCCACGCTGAAGATCTCTCGAAGAATTCCGCAATTCCCCCGCGCTTAAGCCAAGGAATCTGCAGCTCACGGGCGAGTTCCCGACACCCAGAGTTCCCGATCAAAATCAAATCTGCCTGTAACCTATATGGCAGCATGTTCGAATATTGGAGGCCAGCGGAGTGAGCAGCGTGAAGCCAGCGGGGTTCGTTCTGATGAGTGCCGTTGTGAGGGACCTTTTCGGAGATTAGGGTGATGAGGGGGCGATTGGACGGTTGGCGCGCTTTCTCGACGGGGCGGCCGGTCAGTTCCGGAGTCCGGCAGATGAATGTGTCCTCGCCGATCCCCCCGCATGGAGATGCCGGTCTCGAACTCCTATGGGACGACGGCGAGCGCGTCTTTTGCCGTGAATGGCGCCGGAGCGCCGATGGCAACCTCAACTGTGTCTTGACCGTAAGAGCCGCGGCGGAACATCCGCCCGCGGTCCGCGACCGGTTCGCGCACGAATACGCCTTGCGCGACCAGCTCGATCGAGCCTGGGCTGTACGGCCGCTGGAACTGATCCGCGATGGCGATCGTGCCTTGCTGATATTGGAAGATCCCGGAAGCGAGCCGCTCGAGCGGCTGCTCGGCTCGCCGATGAAGCTGGACCATTTCTTGCGATTGGCTCTTCGTATTGCCGGGGCGGTCGCCCAGCTCCACCATCGTGGCCTGATCCACAAGGATCTGAAACCGGCGAATATTCTGGTCGACGCAGCGGGCGCGATCAGGATCACCGGATTCGGCCTCGCATCTCGTCTGCCACGCGAGCGACAGCAGCTCGGACCACCGGAGACCATCGCGGGCACGCTGGCCTACATGGCGCCCGAGCAGACCGGCCGCATGAACCGGTCCGTCGATTCCCGCAGCGATCTGTACGCACTCGGGGTGACGTTCTACCGGATGCTGACGGGGGCACTGCCGTTCACCGCGGCCGATCCGATGGAATGGGTGCACAGCCACATCGCGAGACGAGCCGCTCCGCCTGCCGAAAGGGTCGATGGCGTCCCTCGCGCCGTGTCGGCGATCATCATGAAGCTTCTCGCCAAGACAGCCGAAGACCGCTACCAGACCGCCGCCGGCCTCAAGAACGACCTCGAGCACTGCCTCGCCGAATGGCTGGCGCGAGGCCGGATTGACGGCTTTACACCCGGCGAGGCGGACCAACCGGACCGCCTGCTCATTCCCGAGCGGCTCTACGGCAGGGAACCTGAGCTCGAGGCCTTGCTCGACGCGTTCGACCGCGTCGCCCGGAGCGGAAAGCCCGAGCTTGTCTTGATCTCGGGCTATGCCGGTATCGGCAAGTCGGCCGTAGTCCACGAATTGCACAGAGCCCTGGTCCCGCTGGGTGGCCTTTTCGCCTCGGGCAAGTTCGATCAGTACAAGCGCGACATCCCTTATGCGACGCTCGCACAGGCCTTTCAAAGCATCGTCCGTCGCCTCCTCGCCAAGAATGACGCCGAACTCGCATCGTGGCGCAACGCCATCTGCGAAGCATTGATGTCCAACGGCCAGCTCATGGTCGATCTGGTTCCCGAATTGAAACTGGTCATCGGCGATCAACCGCCGGTCCCGGATGCTTCACCGCAAGACGCTCTGCGACGATTTCAACTCGTCCTGCAGCGCTTCATCGGCGTCTTCGCGCAACCGGACCGGCCGCTTGTGCTCTTCCTCGACGACCTGCAGTGGCTGGATGCTGCGACGCTCGACCTGCTCGAGGAGCTGCTGACGCGATCGGACCTGCAACATCTCTTGCTGATCGGCGCTTTTCGCAGCAACGAGATCGATGCCAACCATCCGCTGAGGCGCAAGCTCGCCGCAATTCACGATTCGGGCGCGCCTGTCCAGACGCTCAGCCTGGCAGCCCTCATTCACGCCGACGTCGAGCATTTCATCGTGGATGCGCTTCGCTCCGAGCCGGCCCGCGCTGCGCCATTGGCGCAACTGATACATGAGAAGACCGGCGGCAATCCGTTCTTCCTGATCCAGTTCCTGCACGCACTCTCGGAAGAACGCTTGCTGGCCTTCGATCATGAGACAGGCCAATGGCAGTGGGACCTCGAGCGCATCCATGCCAAAGGCTATACCGAAAACGTCGTTGACTTGATGGTCCGCAAGCTGAGCCGTCTGCCAGAGGAAACGCGGACGGCTTTGCAGACGCTTGCATGCCTCGGCACCAGCGCCGACGTCCCAACTCTGTCATTGATGCTCGGCATATCGGAACAGCAGGTCCATCTCGACCTCGTCGACGCGGTGCGTCTCGAGCTGGTCGAGCGTCAGGACCGGCACTGCAGGTTCGTGCACGACCGGGTCCAGGAAGCCGCCTACGCACTTATTCCCGAATCCGAGAGGCCTGCGTCGCACTTGCGAATCGGGCGGCTCCTGGTGGCACGCACTCCGCCGGAGCAGCGCGAGTTGGCGATCTTCGATATCGTCAATCAACTCAACCGCGGCCTACCCCTCGTCGGCTCGCCGGGCGAGCGCGAGCAAGTCGCCGAGCTCAACTTGATTGCCGGCCAGCGCGCCAAGGCATCCTCAGCCTATAGCTCGGCACTTGCCTATCTCTCCACCGGAAGCGAGCTCTTGACCGCCGATTGCTGGGCGCGGCGGCACGAGCTTGCCTTCACACTGGAAATGAATCGGGCCGCATGCGAGTTCCTGACCGGCGAACCAGCTGTCGCGGACGATCGTCTGGCTGCACTGGCGACGCGCGCGACCAATCCGCTCGAACAGGCCGCCGTCGCATGCCTACGTATGGATGTCTATACAACGCTCGGTCAATCCGGCCGCGCCGTCGACGTCGGCCTGGGGTACCTGCGGCAGCTCGGCGTGCACTGGTCTCCCAACCCGACTGAAGCGGAGGCGCGCCGCGAGTACGATCTTGTCTGGACGGGCATTGGGGAACGCAGCATCGAAGACCTCGTCAAGCTGCCCTTGATGAGCGACCCAGCCTCCCTTGCGACGATGGATGTTCTGACAAAGCTACTGCCGCCCGCCCTCTTCACGGATATGAACCTGCTTTCCCTCACGATCTGCAGGGCCGTCAATCTTGGGCTCGAGTGGGGCCACAGCGACGGATCGTGCGTTGCTTATGTACAGCTCGGAATGGTGGCCGGCCTGCAATTCGGCGACTACAAATCCGGATTTCGCTTCGGAGAGCTCGGTTATGAATTGGTCGAGCAGCGCGGAATAAACCGCTTCCAGGCTGCGACCTATCTGATATTTGGCGCACACGTCGTGCCGTGGACCAGACACTTCAGGGTCGCCCGCGATCTCCTTCGCCGCGCTTTCGAAAGCGCGCACAGAAGCGGCGATCTCACCTATGCGGCATATAGTTGCAGCAATCTGAACGGCAATCTATTCCAGGCAGGCGATCCACTCGTCGAGATTCTGAGCGAGGCCGAGGCTGGCCTCGCCTTCGTCCGGAAGATGGGGTTCGGGTTCATCGAGGACATCATCTCCGCGCAACGCGGGTTGTTCCGGACGCTCCGCGGGTTGACCCCAACATTCGGTTCCTTCGACGACGAGCAGTTCGACGAACTTCGGATCGAAGAGCACTTCGCCGTCAATCCGAATTTGTGGCGCGCAGAATGCATTTACTGGATCCTCAAACTCCGGGCGCGTTTTCTTGCCTGCGACTACTCAACGGCGGTCGGTATCCTGTCGAAGCTGCAGCGGCGGCGATGGACGCCGCTCACTCCGGCCGAGGCAGCTTCGTATCACTACTATAGTGCGCTTTCTCTGGCTGCACTGCCGGAAGCAATCACCGCCGAGCACCGGCACATCGACACGATTGTCGCGCATCATCGGCAACTCCAAGCCTGGGCTGAGAATTGCCCGGACAATTTCGCGCACTGCGCAGCGCTGGTCGATGCGGAAATCGCCCGCCTGGAGGGCCGCGACTCCGATGCAATGCGCCTTTACGAACACGCAGTTCGCTCGGCCCGCGCAAACGGACTCATTGCCGATGAGGGTCTCGCCTACGAACTGGCTGCGAATTTTTATGCGGCTCGCGAATATAACGCGTTCGCCGATATATACCGTCGGAACGCGCGCGACGCCTATTCCCAGTGGGGAGCCGAGGGCAAGATACGCCAGATCGATGAGATGTATCCGCATCTTGCGGAGAACGCACCCCTGGGCACTGCAACTGACACGATCGGTGCACCGATCGAACATCTGGACCTCGTAGCAGCCCTGAAAGTCTCGGAGGCCGTGTCCGGAGAGATCGTCCTCGAGAAACTGATCGACATTCTGATGCGTACGACCATCGAGCACGCCGGTGCGGAACGAGGACTGTTGATTTTGCAGCGGGACGCGAAGCTGCGGATTCGGGCGGAGGCGACGACGCAGGGAGCTTCGATCAATGTCGATCTGTGCGATCGCCCGATCTCCCAGATGGAAATCCCGGAGTCGCTCGTCCTGTACGCGGCTCGCACGCAAGGAAGCGTCATTCTCGACGATGCTGCGGAAAGCGGAACCTTCAGAGGAGACCCGTACATTCAGCTCAAGAGCGCCCGGTCGGTTCTGATCATTCCGCTCACGAAGCAAGGCGGCCTGGTCGCTCTGCTGTATCTCGAGAACAATCTTGCAAAGGGTGTGTTTACGCCCGCAAAGGTCGCCCTCCTCAAATTTATCGCGTCCGAGGCCGCGACGTCGCTCGACAACGCTCGTCTGTACCGGGAGCTTCAGGAACGCGAGCAGCGTTACCGCGAGGCTCAGACGGAGCTGGCCCACGCCAACCGCGTGGCGGTGATGGGACAACTGACGGCGTCGATCGCCCACGAGGTCAATCAGCCGAACACCGCCGTTATCGCCAGCGCGCAAGCGGCCTTGAGCTGGCTCGATCACCAGCCGCCGGCGCTGGCGCAGACGCGCAGGGCGCTGACACGCGCCATCGAGAACGGCATCCGCTCCAGCGAGGTCATTGGGCGAATCCGGGATCTCGTAAAAAAGTCACCGCCCAAACGGGATTCCCTGGCGATCAACAACGTCGTCGGCCAAGTCATCGAACTCACGGAAGCTGAAGCGGCGCGGAACGATGTCTCGATCCAGACGATATTCGCCGATCGTCTGCCCAAGGTCATCGGCGATCGCGTCGAGCTGCAGCAAGTCGCGCTCAACCTGATCCTGAACGCCATCGAGGCCATGAGCGAGACAACGGAGGGCAAGCGCGAGCTATTGATCCAAACCGCGAGAGCAGATGCCGAGAGCATACTCGTATCGATCACGGATTCGGGACCGGGCTTGTCTGCGGAGAGCCAAGCGCGGCTGTTCGAACCCTTCTACACGACCAAGTCGGGCGGCCTCGGTGTCGGACTGTCGATATGCCGTTCGATCATCGTTGCGCATGGCGGCAGGCTATGGGCGGCTGCAAACGAACCGCGCGGAGCCGTCTTCCAGTTCACCGTGCCAATCGATGAAGGCTTTGCAGTTGGTTGAGCCACGCCCCGAAATCCGAATGTGGCTCATACCACGGCTCCGATCCCCGCTATTGTTGAGGATTGGTGTTGGGAGTACGTTCCCGAACGGGACTGGTGAACACCTTTCCCTCCTCTTCAACCGACTAGCCGGCTAGTTCCGGAGTCCGGCAGATGCACGTATCTTCGCGGGTATCTACAAATGGCAATGCCGGTCTCAGGGCGTTATGGGACGACGGCGAGCGCGTCTTCTGCCGTGAATGGCGCCGATCCGCCGATGGCAACGTCAACAGTGTCCTGACCGTAAGGGCGGCTACGGAACATCCGCCGGCCGCGGTCCTCGACCGGTTCGCCCATGAATACGCCTTGCGCGACGAGCTCGATGGGACCTGGGCCGTACGGCCGCTGGAGCTGATCCGCGACGGTGGCCGAACCGTGCTGATATTGGAAGACCCCGGCAGCGAACCGCTCGAGCGGCAGCTCGGCGCGCCGATGACGCTGACCCGCTTTCTGCCATTGGCTCTCGGCATCACCACCGCCGTCGACCAGCTGCATCGGCAGGGCCTGGTCCACAAGGATTTGAAGCCGGCCAATCTCCTGGTAACCGGAGCAGACGAGGTCAGGATCACAGGATTCGGCCTTGCATCTCGCCTGCCGCGCGAGCGACAGCAGCTCGAACCACCGGAGACCATCGCGGGCACGCTGGCCTACATGGCGCCCGAGCAAACCGGCCGCATGAACCGGTCCGTCGATTCCCGCAGCGATCTGTACTCAGTCGGCGTGACGTTCTACCGGATGCTGACTGGCGCGCTGCCGTTCACTGCGGCCAGTCCGATGGAATGGGTGCACAGCCACATCGCGAGACGTGCCGTTCCGCCCGCCGAACGAATCAATGGCGTGCCTCGCGCCGTGTCGGCGATAATCGTGAAGCTTCTCGCCAAGACGGCCGAGGACCGCTACCAGACCGCCGCCGGCCTCAAGAGCGACCTCGAACGGTCACTCGCCGAATGGGAAGCGCAGGGACGGATCAATGATTTCGTTCTGGCCCAAACCGATACACCCGACCGCCTGCTGATTCCCGAACGGCTATACGGCAGGGAGCACGAGATCGAGGCGTTGCTCACCTCGTTCGATCGCGTCACCCGGAGCGGCACGCCCGAGTTGATCCTGGTATCCGGCCCCTCCGGTATCGGCAAGTCCGCTTTCGTCGACGAAATGCACAAGGCCTTGATCCCGTTGGGAGGGCTCTTCGCTTCCGCCAAGTTCGATCAGAGCAAGCGCGATATGCCTTACGCGACGGTCGCGCATGCGCTCCAAGGCCTTATCCGAGGCCTCCTCGCCAAGAGCGATGCCGATCTGGCACCCTGGCGTAGCGCACTGCACGACGCGCTGGGCCCTCTCGGTCAACTGATGGTGGATCTCGTACCGGAACTGCGGCTCGTGATCGGGGATCAACCACCTGTCCCGGAAGCTCCCCCGCAAGACGCACAGCGACGCTTCCAACTCGTCGTTCGACGCTTCATTGGCATCTTCGCCAAGCCTCACCATCCACTCGTGCTTTTCCTCGACGACCTGCAATGGCTCGACGTGGCCACATTGGATCTGATCGAGTTTCTTCTAGACAGATCCGACCTGCAAGATCTGCTTCTCATCGCTGCCTATCGACGCAAGGATGTCGACGTTAAACATCCACTGGCACAACGACTCGTCGAAATTCGGGCCTCCCGCAAACGGGTGCTGGAAATCGACTTAGCACCCCTCACTCGCGCTGCCGTCCTGGAATTCACCGCGGATGCACTTCACTGCGAGCCGGCATACGCCATGCCCATGGCGCAGCTGATATACGAGAAGACAAACGGGAATCCGTTCTTTCTCACGCAGTTTCTACGGGCACTGGCCGAAGAAAAGCTACTGACCTTCGATCATGACAAGGGACAGTGGCGCTGGGATCTCGAGCGCATCAGGGAAAAGAGCTACGCCGAAAACGTCGCGGATCTCATGGTCGGCAAGCTGAGCGGTTTGCGCGACGAGACACGTCAGGCCCTGCTGGAGCTGGCCTGCTTGGGCAACAGCGCCGAGATCGCAATGCTCTGCCTCGTGCACGGAACACCGGAGCAGACACTGCACGCAGATTTGCGAGATGCGACGCATCTCGAACTAATTCGACGCCTCAAGAGCTCTTACGCGTTCGTGCACGATCGCGTGCAAGAGGCCGCTTATGCGCTTCAACCGGACCAGGACAGGCGAACAGCCTTGCACCTTCGGATCGGTCTGGTCTTGGCAGCGCAGCTGACGCCTGACGAGACCAACGAGCGCGTCTATATGGTTGCCAACCAGCTGAACCGCGGCATTGCCTCTTTGACGAACGACGCTGAACGCGAACAGGTCATTGCCGTCAATCTCGCAGCTGGCCGGCGCGCGCGAAATGCAACGGCTTACCACGCGGCCGCAACGTACCTTGAAATCGCCCGCGAACTGCTCGGGGAGGAAGGGCATCCGCAGTGCAGCCGAGACGCCTTCGCGATCGGCCTGCTCCACGCCGAATGCAAATTCCTGCTTGGCGAGCTGAACACAGCAGAGGCGGAATTGACGGTCCTGTCGCAGAGCCGTTCAGACATTCAGGCGAACGCCGAGGTCGCCAGACTCCAGGCGCAGCTATACACCACTGCGGGACAGCTCGAGCGGGCGGTCGATGTTTGCCTCGCATTTTTGCGCAGAACCGGCATTGACTGGTCTCCTCATCCGAGCCGCAGCGAGGTGGATGAGGATCGGCGACGTTTGCGGAGTTTGACCGAAAAGCTGTCCGATGATCAGCTTTACGCGCTACCGCCGATGACCGATCCGGATCATCGTGCGACCATGGGCGTTTTGGCTGACCTCCTCACACCTGCGTTTCTCACCGATCGTAACCTGTCCGACACCATGCTCGTGGAGGCAACTCGACTGACGCTCGAGCACGGGACCTGCCCTGAATCGTGCTACCCGCTGACCGCCATATTCGGCGTGCTCGCGAGCAATTCAACCGATGCAGAACTTGGATTCAGATTATCACAATTTGGTGCAGCGCTTGCTGACAGGCAACCGCAGACAGGGCTGAGCGGCCGCGCGCTTTTGGCATTCGGCCTCCACGTGACCCCATGGATTCTCCCGATCCGATCGGGAAGGCCGTTCATTCGGCGCGCTCTTGCAATCAGTTTGACGACTGGAGATCTAGCATTCGCGGCGTATTCGCATCGCGGACTGATATCGGTGGATCTCTTCTGCGGCGATTCGCTCATGGACGTCTGTTCGAACGCCGAGCAATCCTTGACGTTCGCCGAGGGTCTGGGCGTCCGATTGGCTGCGGAGGGCCTCATCAGGCAACGAAATCTGGCGCTGAGCCTTATGGCGCGCGATGGGCCGAATGACTTCGAGAGCCCCGGGGCGCTTCAGACCTCGGACGCGAGCGAACCGCTAAGCGCCTTCTTCTACTACGCGACGCAGATTCAGATCGAAGTCCTTGCCGGACGTAACGATGTCGCGATCGCCCTCGCCGCACGCGCAGAAACGTTCTCATGGTGCGTCCGGGCTTATTCGGATTTCACCGAATACCGGTTCTACACGGCGCTTGCTCATGCCGGAGCTTATCACGCATCACGGCCCGAGGATCGCGAGCGACGCTTCAGCGACCTCCGCGAACACCACCGCAAGCTGACAATCTGGTCCAACCGCTGCCCCGCAAACTTCGCCGCCCGGCAGAAGCTCGTCACGGCGGAGCTCGCGCGCATCGAAGGCCGCGAACTTGAGGCGGAACAGCTGTACGAAGAATCGATCCGATTGGCGCAAGAATCCGGATTCGCGCAGATCGAAGCGATCGCCGCGGAACGTGCAGCTGGGTTCTACGAGGCGCGAGGCATTCGAACGGTCGTTCTGTCCTACTTGAAAAAAGCGTGCGATTGCTACGCGCGCTGGGGGGCCGAGGCGAAGGTGAGCCAGCTCGAGAAACTCCATCCGGGCCTGCGGGAGAGCGGATCCGCGCTCAACGCGGCCGGTACGATCGGAGCACCTGTCGAACAGTTGGACCTTGCGACGGTTCTCAAGGTGTCGGAGGCTGTTTCAGGCGAGATCGTTCTGGAGAAGCTCACTGAGACCCTGCTTCGTTCGGCCATCGAGCATGCGGGTGCGGAACGTGGCGTGCTGATTTTACCGAGGGGTTCTGAGCTGAGAATTCGGGCGGACGCGGTGACTGGCGGCGGTTCGGTCGCTCTCGATCTCGCCGATTCACCGATCTCCGCCGCTGAAGTACCGATGTCGATCGTACTTTACACGGCTCGCACCCAAGAAAGCGTCGTGCTTGACGACGCCTCGACGAGCAGCGCGTTCGGCGGCGACGAATACATCCGGAAGAAGCACGTCCGATCAGCCGTGTGCGTGCCGCTCATCAAGCAAGGTAAGGCGGTGGCATTTCTGTATCTCGAGAACAATCTCGCCTCGCGCGTCTTCACGCCCGCCCGGATCGCAATCCTGAAATTTCTCGCATCCGAGGCTGCGACCTCGCTCGACAATGCCCGTCTGTACCGTGAGCTTCAGGAGCGGGAGTCGAGGATCCGCCGGATGGTCGAGGCCAACATCATCGGGATATTCATCTTCGATCACACCCCCGACTTTCTCGATGCCAATGACGCGTTCCTGAAGACCATCGGATATGATCGCGAGGATCTCGCCGCAGGCCGGTTGCGCTGGGCAGATCTAACGCCGCCCGAATGGCAGGAGCGCACCGCTCGCGCCCGGGCCGAATTGAAGGCGACGCGGGTTGTCCAGCCGTTCGAAAAGGCGTTCTTCCGCAAGGACGGCAGCCGGGTGCCGGTGCTGACCGGCGGAGCCTTGTTCGACGACGAGCAAGAGCAAGGCGTTGCCTTCGTACTGGATCTCAGCGAGCGCAAGCGCGCCGAAACCGAGGCACGCGAGAACGAGCAGCGTTACCGCGAGGCTCAGATGGAACTGGCCCACGCCAACCGCGTGGCGGTGATGGGACAACTGACGGCGTCCATCGCCCACGAGGTCAATCAGCCGAACACCGCCGTTATCGCCAGCGCGCAAGCGGCCTTGAGCTGGCTCGATCACCAACCGCCGGCGCTGGAGCAGACACGCAGGGCGCTGACACGCGCCATCGAGAACGGCATCCGCTCCAGCGAGGTCATTGGGCGAATCCGGGATCTCGTAAAAAAGTCACCGCCCAAACGGGATTCCCTGGCGATCAACAACGTCATCGACCAAGTTATCGAACTCACGGAAGCTGAAGCGGCGCGGAACGATGTCTCGATCCAGACGATATTCGCCGATCGTCTGCCCAAGGTCATCGGCGATCGCGTCGAGCTGCAGCAAGTCGCGCTCAACCTGATCCTGAACGCCATCGAGGCCATGAGCGAGACAACGGAGGGCAAGCGCGAGCTATTGATCCAAACCGCGAGAGCAGATGCCGAGAGCATACTCGTATCGATCACGGATTCGGGACCGGGCTTGTCTGCGGAAGGCCAAGCGCGGCTGTTCGAACCCTTCTACACGACCAAGTCGGGCGGCCTCGGTGTCGGACTGTCGATATGCCGTTCGATCATCGTGGCGCATGGTGGCAGACTCTGGGCGGCTGCAAACGAACCGCGCGGAGCCGTCTTCCAATTCACCGTACCAATCGATGACGGCTTTGCGGTTGGTTGAACCGTCTCGGCTGGCGTCATCACACCGCAAAATTGGTTGGGTGACTGTAACCAAGGCCGGGCCGCGAACGAAATATAGCCATCGGATCGCACCGGCGAAGCCAAGCACGAGCCGGAATAGATCCGCCATCGGCTGACGGTGTGCTGCAGGGAGAGATCAGTTGGGACTGTCCTGGCAACAAGGCCCGCTTTCAACGGGAGCAATCGGCCGCTTTCTCGTCCCCGAGCCGCTGCCCAAGCGACTATTGTACGTCGAACCGTTACGTCGCCGCATACGTGTGCGCTTTGGGGCAAGCTGGATCGCCGATAGCGAACGGGTCCTCCTGCTTTTTGAACCGGGCCGTTATCCTGTGGCCTATTTCCCGGAGGCCGATGTTTCCCCACATGTGCTGGAACGCACCGAGCATATCACTCAACACGCCGATCTTGGGCCGACGTCCTGGTACAGCGTTCGGGTCGACAAGCAACACATCGCGGCGCGAGGAGCGTGGCAGCACACCAACCTGCCCGCCCATGCAGGCGATTTGCAGGGTCTGATCGCCTTCGCCTGGCGGGCCATGGATGCCTTCTACGAGGAAGACGAACGCATCGTGGGCCATGCTGCCGATCCCTATCACCGCATCGACATCCGCCAGACCTCTCGTAACCTCGTGGTCAGCCACCAGGGCCGGGCCATTGCCGATACAAAGCGGCCGCTGGTCCTTTACGAGTCTGGCTTTGCACCCCGATGGTACGTTCCTCGTGCCGACATCGATGAGTCTGCCCTCACCCCGGTAAAGCTCCAGACCTTCTGCCCGTACAAGGGCCTCTGCAGCTATTACTCGATCGGAGGCGCGCGCCAGGCTGCATGGTCGTATCTCGACGCCTATCCCGAAGTCCGCCGCATCTCCAATTTTGTATCGTTCGAGCCGGACATCGTGACGGTCCATCTCGATGGCACGCAGATGCGTCTCGAACCCGGCCAGTTGGTGGTTTCACACGGCCCCGATCGTAATCTCGACATCGGCGAGGTGGTCCCCGAGCCAACGCCTGGTAGCCAACCCGCTGAAGCTGCAACCAGTCCACTCCATCGACGTTCGTGAGACGAACGAGCACACCTTAGAGATCGCGCAGCATTCAGCCTTTCGCGTCCACGATTATTGTGACCCTCAACGGAGCTGCTCATCCCGAGCCTCCATTACGGGAGCGCCACAATGTCCTATCGTTCGAACCAGACACGCTCGATCCGCTCCGCTTTTGCGGGCCTCCTCCTGATCGGCTTGCTGTCGCCCGCACATGCCTCCGACCGGAACAGCTCTCTCGACGCCCTCCCCGATCTGCCGTCGCGCGCCGCCCAGCGTTTCGCCTCGGCCGAGCCGACGTCGCGCCTGCCCTGGCTCGCTCCGGTCGGCCACCGTCAGCCGAGCCGGGCAGATGCGCCTCAATCGGATGCTCTGTCGGCCTGGGAGCGTGAGCAGCAGCAGCGCAATCAGATGCTGGATCGCAAGCTCATCATCTGCCGCAGATGCTGAGGTAGCTCGGCCACCTCGCGCTCGCCTGCCTAGGCATTCTCGACACCCGATGTTGCCTCTGGCCTCTTCGCCAGCTCCAGCTCGTCAATCGTCGCAGGCGTCTGCGCAGCCTTTCGCCATTGCGCGGGGGTGATGCCCATGTGGCTCTTGAATGCCCGCTGGAACGCCGCCTCGGACAGATATCCGACCGCCTCCGCCACAGCTCCGGTCGAGAGCGAGGATTTCCTCAGTTCGTTCGTTGCCAGCGTCATGCGGATGTCGGTCAGCAGTTCGCTCGGCGAGCGTCCGACCTTCTCCTGGAATTGACGGGCGAGTGTCGCACGCGACATGTTGGCGAGCTGCGCAAGCTCGGGCAGCGTCCATGCGCGCGCGGGCGCATTGAACAAGGCCGCGACGACCGGCGCGAGGCGTGGGTGACCTGCAAGCGCAAGCAGCCCGCGTGGCGCGTCCCCGGTCTCGCTGGCGAGGCGCAGCACGAGCGCGAACATCGCCGTAGACAGGGCGTTCAGCATCGCGCGGCCACCCAGCTGATCGTCTGCGGTTTCGCCGCGCATCAAGGCAACGAGGCCTGCGAGCTGCCCCGCCGTGTCCCGTTCTCCGGCCTGCGCGCCGGCCCTCACGATCAGCACCGGCGGCAGATAGTTGCGCAGCAGCCGGTCGTGCGGCGGGGCGATCGAAAAATGTCCGCACAACAGATCGAGCCGGGCATCCGAGCCGGGATTCTCGCTGATGGTGAAGTTCAGTGACGCGCGATTACGGGCCTTCAGCGGCGCAGCTCGGCTGCCGTCGTGCATGACGTGCCGGGGGTTGCGCGGCAGCAGCAGAATATCGCCGGCCTCCAGCAGCAGCGGCCGGCCTCCCGCCGGATCGTCCAGCATCGCCGAGCCTGCGAGCACCGCATGGTACGGGATTTCGTTGGCCTCGCCCGGCCCCTGCTCGATCCGCCAGGGCGCGCCGTAGGAGCAGCGCAGGTCCAGACGGCCGCGCACAGGCATCATCTCGAACAGCCGGCTCAGCCAATCCATCCTGCTCCCCTCTCGATATGCAAATGAGACGAATGAGCATATATGCAAGCACATTAAGCATTCAACATCTCATGCCGCGTCCATAGTGTCACTCCGCAATCGTTCACTACCCCAACCACGGAGTGCCATCATGTCCCGTCTTTCCGTCCCGAACCTCGAAACTGACGCCGGCCCCTCCGGCCTGGTCTATGCCCAGATCAAGAAGGCCATCGGCAGCGTGCCGAACACCTTTGCGGCCATCGCCGCCCATGGCCCCGCCGCGCTCAAGGCCGTACTCGCCGCCGACGCCGTGCTCGCCTCAGGCGGACTGACCAAGTCCGATAAGGAGATCATCAAGCTCGTCATCAGCGAGGCCGCCGGCTGTGACTATTGTGTCGCCGCCCACAGCCATCTCGGAAAGCTCGTCGGCCTGGCGCCGGAAGTCCTGAAGAAAATCCGCGATGGCCAGCCCACCGGTGATGCCCGGCGCGATGCGCTGGTCGTTTTCGTCGACAAGCTTGCGCGCACGAGCGGCACCATCAGCGACAAGGATTTCGTCGCGATCAAGGCCGCCGGCTACAGCGACGCGCAACTCGTCGAGATCAGCCTCGCCTTTGCTACCACCGCGTTCACCAACGTCTTCAACCGCATCAACGATACCGAGATCGACTTCCCGGCCGTCGCCTAACGCGACGGCCGCCACGTCGATCATCTCATCTCAGGGATCACGACCATGACCATGCTTGCCAAGACCCACACTGCCCAAAATCCTCTCGTCCGCGCCCTGCAGGGATCCGGCTTGCTCGCGAAAGATCTCGACTACCATCTCGTTCGCGCCTCGATGGTGATCATGTTCTTCTTCTTCGGTTACCAGAAGTGGTTTCCGTACGAATTCGAACGGCTGGTCCCGTTCATCAGCAGTGGCCCGTTGATCTGGTGGCTTTATCCTGTGTTCGGCCATGCTGGCGCCAGCTATTTCCTCGGCGTTTCTGAATGGACCTTTGGCGCGCTGCTGCTCGCGGGCTTCTGGAGCCACCGGCTTGGTGTGCTCGGCGCTCTCGGCTCGACCGGCACCTTCATCGCGACCGTCACCATCATTCCCTTCATGCCGGAGGGCTGGGACCTCGCCGCGGGAGGCTTCCCCGCGATGACCGGTAACGTGCCCTTCCTGATGAAGGACGTCGTCCTGCTCGCTGTGTCGTTCTATCTCCTCAGGCAGGACTTGGCGCGTTTGGTGCAACGATAGTTTCTTTCCGCCGATAGCGAAGGATCGCCGGCAAGCATCGTGCTCGCCGGCGATCGCTTCTACACAAAATCCGCGCGAGACCGACGTTTCCGGCCCTGGCCCAGGCCGTCCGCTTGGTGCGAAGATCACCGCTCGCTACACGATACGGCTCCGCAAATGTTGTTGCCTGTACCATTTGTTGATCTCGCCGCTGGTTGTCACCCACACGTCCTTTCGGCTCAAGATGTGAGCGAAGGCTGCCGCCAGGTGCTTCGTCCGAAACGCTTGCCCCGAAATAAAGGGATGCAAGGCGATGGGATGAACCCTCGGAATACGCTCTCCTTCCTCGTAAAGGACGTCAAATTGGTCTCGTATGATCCGGCCAAAGTCTTCCGCGGACGCACCAAACGTCAGAGCCGACGGAAGGTCGTTGCATTCGACGGAGTACGGCATTCCCAGAAGTGAGCCCTTCTTCACTTTCATCTGAAAGGGCAGATCATCACACGTGTAGTCGCACAAATATTCGATGCCCCGTTCCGCGAGCAGATCCGGCGTGGCGTGCGTCTCGGTCAAGAACGGGCTGAGCCAGCCCTTCGGCTTTTCACCAGTGGCCTCCGCGATGACCGTGAGCGTGTCCTCGATCAGCGCAGCTTCCTCCTCCAACGAAAGACCGTTGACGATCTCGGAGTTATTTCGTCCGTGCCCCATAAAATCCCATTTGCGTTTCGAACCTTCCTCAACAACCCGGGGATACTCGCGACAGACATCGGAATTGAGACACACGCTTGCCGGCAAGCCATACTTGTCCAGCGTCTCCATCAACCGCCAGATGCCCACCCGCTGCCCATAGTCTCGCCACCCGTAATTAAGAGAGTCCGGCATAAAATGCGCGGTGTGCGGCACAATCGCCGGGCCAGGTCGATCCTCCGGAAAATGCTCCAAATTGATATAGATCACGACGGCGACACGTTCCTTTTTCGGAAAGGAGACAAGTGAACGATCGACAATCGGCGTGAAGTCGTAACGTTTAGTTTGAGTCTGCATCAGTCGGTCACTCCTCGGTAAACTACCTTGACCGTCGGTCTCACGACCCGACGCCCGGCCATATGCTTCTTGAACGCCCTGCTTCACACCCAAGACGGTGATGCGCCTCCGCATCCCCTCCTTCGCCCGACTTCGGGGATGACCGCTTAAACCGACTTATGCATTCGCACTACCCGACGGCCCCGGCTCCATCTAACTCAAGACAGGGTCAGCTACCGTCCGAGCCGATCACGACTTTGGCAGCCGTGCAGACGACAAAATCTATTGCGCCAACCCGCATAATCGCACTTTCAAGCGTCCACCCCCTCAAGGATGCTGCGCTCATTATATGGGGCCCAAGGAGAGCCGCATTATTTCCGGATTATCGCGTTTGCGGCGATATTGCTCGAATCCGGTTCGGAAGCCGGCGAATATTTCGCGGATCAACTTCCGGTAACGCGCAAAAAACGTAGCCAGTTGTAACCGAACGCGTCCTCCTGACGAACAATAGGCGCGGACGTGACCTGCGATCGCGCGGAGTGACTGGGTTGGACACCGCCTTCCGCAAACAAGTTGAACCTCGCGGATCTTCGGCAGGTCGTTCGTGAATCATTCGCGGCAAGGCCGATGTGGATCCGTTGCTGCAGTCCCTTGGCCATCCACTCACTCCTCTCCATCGAAAATTGCTTTCCGCAGGGCAAGGTAGGATCATGAAAAGCTCGATTGCCGACACGTCTGTAGCGCTATCGCTCATGACGGAAGCGCTGAAGTTGCTTGATGAACCGCAGCACTCCGAGGCTGCAAGTCACCTCCGAGATGCCATCTACGGATTGTTGCCCCGGAAGGGGCTGCACGGGTCTCCTCCGCGCCATGGTGCGGAGAGCACGATTGGTCCTGACGCAAACTCGCAATAATCGAGCAACATCGATAGCAAGCCAAGCACGCCTGCGGACTCAGTTCGAGATTGCGATGCGCCGATCGTGGCACGACGCGATATCGGTGGTGAAAAGCCTCTCTCAGGCTGCTCTACCAGATATCGGCGATGCAGAGGATCGGCTGAGCCTTCAGGAGCGTCCGCGCGAACGCTAACCGGGCGTCACATGTAATTCTGCATCTGCCCCCGCGTGCAACCGTTCGCGTAAAACATCAATGAAAGCTCTCACGCGGGCGGGCATTAGTGTACGAGTCGGAAAAACCGCCCATATGCCAATTTCGAGCGGCTTGGCGTCGCTGAGTATGATCCGCCGCAACTCTTCACGCGCAACGAGTTTGTGCACGTCCCAGTAGGTCAAATAGGCGATGCCAACGCCCGCAATACAGGCTGCCCGCACCGCATCGACTGTGCTGGCCGACAAGGCACCGTTGACACGGATCCGATGTTGCTCGCCGTCACGCATGAATGGCCAAGTATCCATCGCATGAAGCTTGATGCACGAGTGCCCCACCAAGTCGCCGGTTGTGGTGGGCTCTCCAAAGCGCGCGACATAGCTGGGCGACGCGCAGAGGGTGAATGGGTTATCTGCGAGCCTGGTCGCAATCATGTCGGAAGGCCTCATCACGGCCACGCGAACCGCCACATCCAATCCTGCCGTCGCGATGTCGACAACACCATCACTCAAGGTCAGATCGACGCGTAGTGCGGGATTGGCGGCGATCAAATCGGCCACGACGGGGACGACAACAGAGTGCCCGATGACGTTTGGGGCCGTGATTTTCAATACACCCGACAGGCCTGAGCCGGCGGTCGACACCGACTCGAGCGCTGAATCGCGAGCCTCAATGAGAGCGACTGCATGGGGCGAAAAGGCCTCGCCCTCAGGGGTAAGCGACAGAGAGCGCGTCGTGCGGTGAAACAGGCGCACGCCCAACTCGGCTTCAAGGCCGGCCAGCCTACGGCTGACCAGCATCGGCGTTGTGCCGAGCTGGCGCGCCGCGGCCGACAGGCTACCGACCGACACAATCGTTCGAAACAACGCGACGTCTGCGAGATCCATATTATAACGATAAGCGATATAGTGCTTATCGTCTAGTCTGGCTTCTGCACCGTAGCGGCAGAAGCTAAATGCATGTCCATCGAGCTGCAAATCCACACTTTCGGGATCAAAGCGCTTCTTTTTGGCGTCAAAGGAGACATTGGCTATGGACATCGACACAAGCGCGCTTTTCGCGCCGATCGTTATAAAAGGCCATACAGTAAAGAACCGCCTCGCTGTCGCACCGATGACCCGCATCACGGCGACCCAGGACGGCCAGGCGACCGAAACCATGACCCGCTACTACGAGCGCTTCGCGCGGGGCGGCTTTGGGATGGTCAGCACCGAAGGCACTTACACCGATCAGGCGTTCTCCCAGGGCTATTTCCATCAGCCCGGCATGACCGATCAGGCACAGGCCAACGCCTGGAAGCCGGTTGTCAACGGCATCAAGGCGCACGGGGCGCTCGCGATCGCTCAGATGATGCACGCTGGCGCGATCAGCCAGGGCAATCGCTTTCGCGATGGCACAATCGGGCCGTCTGCAATTCAGCCGATGGGCCAGCAGATGACGTTCTATCATGGCAAGGACCGCTACGCGTTGCCAGCCGCCATTACGGAAGAACAGATCGCCGATGCCATCACCGGCTTTGCTGACTCGGCTGCACGGGCAATTGAAGTTGCCGGATTCGACGCCATCGAAGTTCACGGCGCCAACGGCTATTTGCTCGACCAGTTCTTGACCGCCTACTCCAACCACAGAACGGACCGCTGGGGCGGTGTCACGGAAAATCGTGTGCGGTTAATCGTGGAAACGTTGAAGGCGGTGCGGGCAAAGGTCAGCACCACCACGCCAGTCGGCGTCCGGATCTCGCAGGGCAAGGTGAATGACTATGGTCATAAGTGGGCGGGCACGGAGAGCGATGCCGAAATCATCTTCGGCAGCCTCGGCGAGGCCGGCGCGGACTTCATCCATGTAACCGAATTCGAGGCGTGGAGACCGGCGTTCGCCGAGGGGGGTCCGTCATTGATGCGGCTCGCCAAGCGCTATGCTCCGAAAGCAACAATCTTCGCCAATGGCAGCCTGCACAATATCGAGCAGGCGGTGGCTGCGCTCGACGACGGTGCCGATATCGTCACCATCGGTAGAGGAGCTCTCGCGAATCCCGACTTGCCTAGGCGTCTGTCCGAACGCAGCGCCTTGAAAGAGTTCGACCCGGCAATTCTTGGACCTATCGCCGACATCAAGGAAATCGAACTGGCGACGTGAACGAAGCCCGGTTGCGCCATCTCGGGAGACCATGTTCGCCAGCGTCGCTGAGCCGACCGTCCTTCCGAGGATTGCTTCCGCAGCGCAGGGGAAGACCATGCTGGACTCGATTTCAGATACTTCGGTGGCGCTTTCGCTCATGCTGGAAGCGCTGAGCTTGCTAGATGGGACGGAGCACTTGAAAGCGGCGACCCACCTTCGAGATGCGATCAACGAGCTGGCGCCGCAGAAGCGGCAAGAGCCAGCTTCGTCTCCTGGCACGCAGAGCTCGGACTAATCTTTGAGATGCGCCCCGCGCTCACTTGGGACGACTGCGCCGATACCTTGAACCGCAGCAGCGATACAGCCGCATTGTGGGCACGAAGTGAACACGTCCCTGTTAGGCGTCGAGCCTGACTGATTTCGCGCTACGCCGACGGAGAGCACGACGCGAAAGATCCTCTCCCTTCGCAAGGATGGCTGCGAGCAAGACCAAGCGCCTGGCGGCCTCATCGGAGAGCGATGAGTTATCATCACGATATCGTTTTTATATCTCCCCCGACTCGCCCCTTCCGAATATCCAGTCATATCGCATAGTATACTGATATTACAGCATATTTAATGATAACAAGAATCTCTGAATGGCGAAAAATCTAGCGTTATTGAAAAGGTGTTTCTTAAAAAACGCCTTCATGGTCAGCAAAGGTTTTGATAAGAAGTCGCGCGTTGAAGATGCGCATCTATGTCAGACGACGGCGAAAGGATGAATCGAATGGTTAAGTTCGGCTTCTATGTTGAGTTGAAGGCAAGGCCGGGAAGGGAAGCGGACGTCGAGTCCTTCCTGAAGCAGGGCGCCGTGATGGCGAAGGCCGAGGCCGGGATCGTGTCGTGGTATGCGGCGAAGGAAGAAGAGCCCGGCGTCTATGCGATCATCGACACCTTCAAGGACGAAGTTGGGCGCGACGCCCACCTGAACGGAGAGCTTGCGAAGGCACTCTTCGGGCGTGCGGACGAACTGTTCGCAGTGGCTCCAAAGGTTCATCGGCTTCACATGATCGCCGAGAAGTAAGGCGCCGTTCTGCGGCTCCCCACAAGGCAGCTGATGCGCCACCTCCTGCCCAACCCTCCTGAGAAGGAAATCACAATGAATAGCAAATCAACCAAGCCCACTATCGTGCTTGTGCACGGGGCCTTCGAAGACGCGTCGATCTGGAATAGAGTAATCCAACGGCTCCAGCGCGATGGCTACCCGGTCGTCGCCTTCGCCAACCCGCTGCTGGGTGTGGCGGTCGATGCCGCCTATCTGCGTAGCGTGATCGACAGAATTCAGGGACCCATGATCCTGGTGGCCCACTCCTACGGCGGGGCCGTCATCACCGAGGCCGGCGGGGATGAAAAGGTAAAGGGCCTCGTGTACGCGGGCTCAATTTTGCCCGCGGTAGGGGAGGCTCCAAGCCAACTGATCGAACGGTTTCCCGGCAGCTCATTCCCAACGTCCACCGACGTGATCCCCTACACCCGGCCCGACGGAAGCAGTGGCAGGTATCTCCTCTACCAAGCCGACAAGTTCCACAGCCAGGTCGCCGCCGATGTGCCCGCAAGCGAGGCCGCCATGTTGCTCGCCACCCAACGCCACATGGACTTCGCCTGCCTGACCGAGAAGCTGACGTCCGCTGCGTGGGCGACCAAGCCTACCTGGCAAATCTTGACCACGCAGGATCTCGCCATTCCTCCGGCGGAACAGAAGTTCGAAGCCGATCGTGCCCGCTCCACCGTCATTGAGGTCAGGGCTTCGCACGCTGTCACCGTCTCCAACCCGGACGTGGTGGCCGACGTGATCATACAGGCGGCCAGCGCAGCCGCGAAATAACGGCGGTCTCTTGCGCGGCGGTTCCCACGCTGCGGCGGCCGCGGCGGCGCATCCCGCGGGCATCGAATTCCCTCTTCGTTATCTGCGCGAGTTCGACAGCGTCGTACGCACAGCGAGCGAAGAGGGTCGATCCGTCGAGGCTTCTCTGGAGGCCGTCGCGTCCGATCGCGTGCGAACTGACTTCCCCCTGACCTCGTCGTATTGAATGCAGGCGTTTTTCAAAAAGACAATGTTCCGATATCGATCCTGCCGACTTCGAGCATTGCTGACGGATTGGTCGTTTTGGAGGGTTTCTCGCCGGGCAAGCGGCCGCATGGCGCAACAGCTGCCACGCGCCGGTGTTTTTATGAAATTACCCGCTACCACATGCGGCATACTCGCTTTCATTCTCCTACGACGCCTGATCGCCGCCATGAGGCACAAGAAGTAAGAAATTGATATATAATGACTTTCTCTGAAATTGCGCATTCCCGCCCGTGCGGTAACGCCGATGGTCGCCACAAAAATAAAAACAACGACTTCCATATATACCGTCGATATTAGGAAGCTAAGACAGGATTGAAACGCTTGTCGGTGCGCGTCGCCTCATTGTCGGGCTCGCAGGGTCGCCCCCTTCACTGATAGACACGGGCCGGAGGCAGCTTCGCCGTGGAGCAGTTCGACTCGCTCCAAGTCTTCTGAGCCGCATATCGCGAGGCGAGTGCGGATTGGTAGGCGCAAGGAAGTCTGCCCCGTTGTGGTCTCCGCCTTTGGGCGATCAACTTGCGGGAGCGACCCTTGACGAGCGGGTTACAGGAAGGGGAAATTAAGCAGGAGCTGCAAAGCGGCGGGCACTTGCGCAATGTCCTCATCATCACCAAGACTATCGATGGTACGATCGAGCACTTGGCCTATGTTCGGCCGAGCTGGAGACGCGAGTTCCTGCCGTTGCGGACCTGGGGCGACAAGGACGATCGTACCTACAAGGATTTGGATCGGCTGCTCGTGCTTCTGCGCGACGATTTCGGCTACCGGGGCTTCATTGGACTCTACCTCGATGGGGACCCCGATTTGGCGCGCTATCGCGCGCTCTCGGAAAGCGAAGAGGCCAACGAGAAAACGTAACGCTCACATCTCGGTAGTCCACCAGTAGACTAGTAGGAGGGTCGCTATGCCTCACAACGAACAATTCGAGGTGGTGATCCTCGGCAGTGGCCAGGGCGGCAAGCTGCTCGCTTGGCACCTCGCCAAGTCTGGCAAGAGAGTTGCCGTCGTCGAGCGTCGGTGGGTCGGCGGATCCTGTCCCGCCGTGGCTTGTCTGCCATCCAAAAACGAGATTTGGAGCGCGAAAGTCGCTCATGTGGCCCGGAATGCTGCGCATTTCGGCACCAACGTGGGCGGCCTTCAAACAGACATGCGGAGGGTGCGTGGGCGGAAACAAGATATGATCGACAGGGAGATTGCCGCTCACTTGAACGCCTATGAAGAGAGCGGTGCCGAACTGATCATGGGGAATGGTCGGTTCATTGGTCCGAAGACCATCGAAGTGGCGATGAACGACGGGGGCACGCGCACACTCGCCGGCCTGCAGGTGGTCATCAACGTCGGCACTCATGCCGCGATTCCCAACATTCCGGGCCTGACAACGTCTCGCCCTCTTACGCACATAGAAGCCCTCGAACTCGACTATTTGCCCTCTCACCTGATCATTCTCGGTGGCGGATATGTCGGGATCGAGATGGCACAAGCCTATCGGCGGCTCGGCAGTCGAGTGACTATTATTGAACCCGGGCGGCAACCCATGGGCCGTGAAGATGCGGACGTCGCTCAGGAGATGAATAGCATCCTGACGAGCGAGGGCGTCGAGGTTCTGACCAACGTGAAGCCGATATTGGTGAAGGGGCTGTCGGGTGATGCCGTGACGGTCACGCTGCGCACTGAGGACGCCGAGAAGACCATCGAGGGAAGCGACCTGCTCGTAGCTACCGGCAGGGTTGCCAACACCGCCGGTATCGGGCTGGAAAAAACTGGGGTCGAGCTGGACGCGAGAGCCTTCGTCCGCGTGAATGAACGTTTGGAAACAAGTGCCCCGGGCGTCTGGGCGATCGGCGAGTGCGCCGGCAGCCCGCAGTTCACGCATGTTTCCGTCGATGATTTTCGGATTGTTCGCGAGAATATGGCGGGGGGCAATCGTAGAACGGACGATCGCCTCGTCCCATATGTTATGTTTACTGAGCCGCCCCTCGCGCGGGTTGGCCTCTCTGAAGACGAGGCAAAGCGGCAAGGCATCCCGGTTCGCGTCGCGAAGTTGCCAATGAGTCGGGTCCTGCGAACCGAAGCGACGGAGGAAACGCGCGGATGGATGAAAGCAATTGTGAGCGCGAGTGATGATCGCGTGCTTGGTTTCACCATGATCGGCGCCGATGCCGGCGAAGTGCTTGCAGCGGTTCAGACAGCAATAATCGCGAGATTATCTTACACGAAACTGCGTGATGCAGTGATTGCGCACCTTACATATGCGGAAGGCCTCGGGCTTTTGTTCGCTGCCATCCCTGAGCGTCAAGCTTAGAGCGGCTTTCCACAACCATGGCAGCAGATCCTCCGTCTAGATCGTCAAGTTCGGGTTTCGGTCGGTCGCAAATGCATCCTTCTGCCCGCGGAGCAGACCTTCCTCGACTCAGGACGTATGCGCTTCGTCGAGCTTGGCGATTTCCCAGAGCCGATGGATCTCATTCGTAAATTGCCGCAGCTTTCGTCGAGACGAAGCGGTCCCGCGCCCCGCGCCTGCATGTGCTCGCAAGGCGCGATGGAACTCAACCTCTGCGTTGCTAAGCACGCTATTTCGTCGACGATGAATGCAAGCCTTCCCAACGGCCGGCCAAATCCATATCGATATCGAACAGGTCAAGTACGCGGCCGAGCGTGTAGTCGATCATCTGCTCCAAACCTTTTGGCTTTGCATAGAATGCAGGGACCGGCGGAGCGATGATTGCACCCATCTCGGCAACGGCGGTCATTGCACGAAGGTGCCCCAAGTGCAGCGGCGTTTCCCTCAGGAGGAGAACTAGCCGCCGCCGTTCTTTCAGCACTACATCGGCAGCCCTGGCAAGCAGTCCCTCGGCGCCACCTGCCGCGATGGCAGACATTGTCCGCACCGAGCAGGGCGCAATGATCATTCCGGACGTCCGAAAGGAGCCGCTTGCAATGGGCGCAGACAAATCCTTTTGACCATAGCTCCGATCAGCAAGAGCTCTGACTTCGGACAGGGGCCTTCCGACCTCGTGGGCAAGAGTAATGCTCGCCGCGTTGGACATTACCAAATGTGTCTCCACCCCAGCCGCTCGGAGCAACTCGAGCAGGCGGACGCCGTAAACAGCACCGGACGCACCGCTGATTCCAACTACCAGTCTCCGATTCAGCGGCTGGCTCTCAAGACGCCTGCTTCTGGGCCCATCGTGCTCCGCGAACGCATGCGGGCGTACTAAGTCCGAATTCGAACGATGATCACTCGGCATGGCCGTTTCCGACTCGAGTCCTCATAAACCAGCATCCACTTCGCAAGTGAACGGTCCAGACAGGCCCGCGAGCGACCGCACCGCACAAGTGGTCGAGCTGAAATCCGGATAGAGACCGAAGAATTCGTTATGCAACCTGCTCATGATGCCTCCTTCCGGGCTCTCGCATCCCGCTATCGCGCCGGGCCCAATCAGAGAAAATCCAAAAGCTTGACCTTCCCCCAATTCATCGGCCAGGCGCGCTTGAAATCATTACGGTCGTGCCGTGACTTGATCGTCGCATCGATCCCCATCTTCCCGACCACGCGATATGGATAAAATTCCGCCGGCAGGGGCGTCGCGGATGGATCATAGAGCGAGCCGCGCGTGCGGGGCACCACGAATGTATCGCGCTCCGGGTCGCAACGGGTCGCGATCGCGTGATAAACGTCCGCAGGATCGTCCAGATCGGTGTCGGGACTAACCGCAATAACAAGCTTGGTGTTAATCCAGGGCGCGCCCATCACCATCATCAATGCGTCGTTGACAAAACCATCATGACGGTAGTCGAACTGTATGATGCAGGACAACGCCGCGCCCCAGGTCGGAAAACGTACGTCCTTAACGGCAAGCCCCATCTCGCTAAGGCGATTGTACAGTATCGCTTCATGGCAGAGCCGAGGTAACGTCTGATGGTCGGTTGCCGGACACGTTTGATGGTTTCGATAGATGGGCCTGTCCTCCCGCATCGTGATCGCGGTGACTTCCAAGGTCGGCACATGCTCGTGCTGAGGAAGGTGGTACATGCTCGGCGAGGTAACCGCACCGACCTTTTGCGAGGCAAAGTGGACGTAACCCTCGATGATCACCTCTGCCTGAGTTGGAACCGGAAGAGGAACGGTCTCCGCATCAGCGACTTCAATATCGCGGTCCATGATTGTGCCGATCATGTCGAACTCGCCCCAGAGGTCGAGATGCAGGCCGGAGTAGTTGGCCATGATCTCGTAGGCCGGAGGTACGCCGCCCATCATCACGATCGGCATCCTGGTCTCACCCATCTGGCGATATTTGTTCATGATGCGGATGCTGTGCGGTGTTGCGAAGCTGATCGCGCCGCTATGGCGGCCGGTAACGGTCGTGCCGGCGTGGTTGGAGTTGAGAAATCCGGTTTCCGGATCCCGAATGATGTTCGCGAGCGTGATGTAAGGTTGCGCATCGCCTTCCTTGTGAAAGGGGATCGGCAGCCGCGTCAGGTCGGCATCGACGCCGAGCCAGCGAACTTCCTTGACTGGGCCGCCGGAAACTTTCACCAAGGGACGCGGTGGCAGCCTGAGCCGATACGCCAGCGTCTTTAAATAGTCTTCGCGTGAAACGCCAAGCGCGCGCGCCTGGTTTTCGCGGTTTTTCACCAGGATGTCTGCGACACGGAAGCCAGGCGCCTCGATGACATTCTCGAACAGGATTGGATCGTCCGTTTGGGCGGATAGAGCGCCAATGTCGCGTAGGCCAACGGGCTTACGAATTCGGACGACGGAGTTCGCGTGAGTATGAAGATAGTCGCGCAAGCTGGCTTCAAGCGGCTTGGAAGGCTTAGCCACTGGTAGATCGCTTGGCGTGAAGACAGCCGCTTCGGTCATTTCGTTCCCTTTACTTCAATTCTTTGATCAGAACGGTTCGATGTCGTTGGCGTGCCCGCCACGTTGCAACATTGAATCGACGGTGGACGCAGTCTCCAACAGGCGCCGGTCCGTGTTCCTGCGGCCAATCAGCATCAATCCGACGGGTAGACCGTCGAGGGGTAAGGGAAGCGAAATCGAGGGGCAGTCAAGAAGATTGGCGATGCGAGGGTTGCGGAGGACAAGCCCATTGAGCTCATGAAATGTCGCATCGTCCTCAAGCGCCGACAAAAGCGGCGCGCGGATCGGTGTCGTTGGCAGAATGAGGACTTCGTTCGCAGCGAAGGACTGCTCGAAGGATTGTACGGCGGCGCGGCGAAGCCGCATCATGCGCACATAGTCGACAGCGAGGATGCCCTCACCCGCCTCGATGCGAACCCGGGTTTTCGGATCGACCCCATCGAGACTCTCAAGCCCGAGGCCGCGCAGCGTTGCGGCGACTTCGATGGATGGAAACGTTCCTATCCTATCGATCTGCGCAAGGTCGTCGAGAGCTGCGTCGATTGATCTCTCCGCAATCCGCACGCCGTAGGACCGCAGCCGCTGGATTGCGTGTTCGAACGCATTAACCACCTCCGGCTCACAGCGCTCAAAGATCCGACCGCGGGCAACGCTGAGAGAGAAGGTCCCGAGAGACGCGGGCCGCAGTCCTGACGGCGTTCGCTGTCCCGACAGCACCATGTCGGCGGCCGCGCAATCCGAAACGCTCAAGGCGATCGGGCCAATCGTGTCAAGACTCGATGACAGCGAGAAAGCGCCAACCGTCGGCACGAGACCGCTCGTCGGTTTGAAGCCGATCGCTCCCGATAGCGCCGCGGGGATCCTGATTGATCCACCGGTATCACTACCAATGGCGATCTCAGCCATGCCGTCGACCACCGACACCACGGCCCCCGACGACGAACCTCCGGGCGCACGGTTGCGGTCGCGCGGATTGCCTGGCACGCCGTCGTGCGGGTTCGTGCCAAGTGCGGAGAAGGCAAACTCGGTCATCTGGGTTTTGCCAACGATGATCGCACCCGCCGCGCGCAGATTCGCCACGACGGCAGAGTCACGAGCCGCGACTGGCAGGCGACGCAACACAGCGGAGCCCGCGCTTGTCACTGTGCCCGCAACGTCGAATAATGCCTTCACTGAGACGATGCGACCGTCAAGCGGTCCGCGCGTCGACCCGGCGGCGGCGCGCTGGTCTGCTGCCTCGGCCTCCCGCTGCGCACTGTCGGCAAAGATGGCGGTAAAGGACCTGCTGCCCTCCATCTCGAGCGACCGAATGCGGTCAAGTGTCAGCTCGAGCCGCGCGACGGCCGAAGGACTTGCATTGGCTCGCGTGTCTGTCATTGCTTCCGAACGGTTCTTGGGTGTGGCGATCAAGAGATGATCGGCAGCGCGGCAACTTCATAGCCATACGTGAGTGCACGATTGAGGACAGGGTCCTGCAGCTCCATCTCGAACCGCGTCCCCGGCCGAATGCCACCGATCGTGCCAGGCGTGCCGCAAAACATCAGCGTGCCGGCGGGCAGCGTGTCCGCGCCCGTGTGGCGGCGGATCAGATCGCGCGGTGTGCGCAGGGAGGAAACCGGGCTCTCCTGATAGAGCACGCGCTTTCCATCGATGGTGGCCCATGACCGCAGCATCAGTTGATCCCAATGCCCCTCGATATCGGGGTAGGACCAAAGCTGCGCGCCGACTGGCTTGCCGCAGAGTTGCTTCGACAGCGCGATGCCCGATGCCTCGGCCCTGCGATCGGTATGGTCGGATCCTATGCCAATCCAAAGCCCGTCGGCCATCGCGACCACGATCGGCTCCACTTCACCCGAGCTATCTTGGCCCAGCACGGTCAGGCTGGCTTCCTGCGTCAATATCTGCGCCGCAACGCGGTAGTAGAGCGGTGTCGTCGAGGGACGTGGAATGCCGAGCGCTGCGAGTTCTTCGATGTGATGTTCGATCGCCGCTGCGTCTCGGCCCGCCCACCCCGCGATGACGAGGGCATTGATCTCGACGCCGACATGGTCGGTCCGGTCTTTTGCGATGCGGTCAAACTGCAGCAACATGCGCTTCCCTATCCTTGGTCGATGTCGAGAGGATTTCGCCACGCTCGATCTGCAGCGTCCGATCGGCGATCCGGTCCAGCAACGCCGGCGACGATTCGGTGATCAGCAGGGCAAGCTCGGGGCGGCGCTTGCGCAACTCGCCGAGCGTGCGCGCATAGTCGAGCGCCAGCGCCGGGGCCAGGCCCTGGAACGGTTCATCGAGCAGCAACACCTTGCGCGCGACTGTCAGTGCACGGCCGAGCGCCACCATCTTGCCTTGCCCGCCGGAGACGCCGCCGGCCGGCCTTGCTCGCATGACATGCAATTCGGGAAGCAAGCCATAGACCTCGTCAAGCCTGTGCGCGATCTCCGCTCTGTCTAGCTTTAGCGCTAGACCCGGAAGGCGAATGTTCTCTTGCACGCTTAACTCGGGAATCAGGCGGCGATCCTCGGGCGCATAGCCGATCCCGGAGCGAGCACGATGATGGGCCGGCATGCGGCCGAGGTCATCCTCGTCGAGACGGATGGAACCGCCGTCGAGGTCGAGAAGACCCATGATCGCGCGTAGCGTCGTGGTCTTGCCCGCACCGTTGCGGCCGATCAGCACCGTCGTCCTGCTCTCGAGGATGTCGCAGCTGACCCCGCGCAGCACGCGAACGCCCTCAATCGATACGTTGACCCTGTCGAGGCTCAGCATCACGCCACCCCTACGACGCGTTCGCGAACCTGCACATTGCTGAACACTTCGTCGGGCCGCCCTTCGGCCATGATGTTACCGGAGTTCCAGACCAGGACGCGGCTCGCGTAGCGCGCGACCACGTCCATATCGTGCTCGACGAATAGCGCCGTGATCCGGCGCTGGCGTAACGCATTCATCAGCGCTTCCATCAGCGGGAACCGCTCCAGCGCGCTAACGCCACTGGTCGGCTCGTCCAGCAACAAGAGCCGTGGCTTGAGCGCCAGCGCGACCGCGATGTCCAAGAGCTTACGATGCCCCTCGGGCAAGGTGCTGCTGATCCGCTCAGCGTCGTCGGCAAGGCCAACCAGGCCGAGCAGCGCTTCCGCCTCCCCGCGCCGCGCGGCCGTCTCCAGCGGGCGGGCCGCGCTCCACAGGCCTTCGTTGGCCGCCAGCGCCAGCATCATATTCTCGATCACGCGCTGCGCCGAGAACAGCTGCGGAATCTGGAAGGCCCGCGCGACGCCGCGGCGCGCGATGGCGCGCGGCGAAAGCCGGGTGATATCTCGGCCGTCGAGCTGCACACTACCCGATCTCGGCCTGATATAGCCGGTACAGATGTTGAGCAGCGTCGTCTTGCCAGATCCGTTTGGTCCGATGATCGCGAGACACTCACCTTCGTGAATCGCGATGCTCACACCATCCGCGGCCTTGACCCCGTTGAAGCTGACGTGAAGATCCTTGGCCTCGAGAATAGGCTGCTTCATAGGCTCGACGCCTCCTTGCGCGAGAACAGCCCATAGAGTCCTTGCGGCATGAACATGATCGCGATGATCAGCGCCATGCCTACGATCAGATTCCAAGCGTCGGTCACGCTGGCTGCTACGCTATGAAGCAACTCCAGGAACAGTGCGCCAAGAAATGCGCCGGGCACGCCACCGATCCCGCCAAGCACTGCGATTAGCACGAGATGCCCGGACGCGGTCCAGAATGCTAAATCTGGCACAACACGACCGATCGCGAATCCCCCAATTGCGCCGCCGAGCCCGGCCAGTGCCGCCGAAATGACGTAGGCGACCAGGAGAACTGCCCAGACCGGAATCCCGAGATATTCAAGCCGGATTTCATTGGTATGGACGGCCGACAGCGCATGACCCAACGGGCTGTTCAGGTAGCGCTGAACAGCAAAGCCGACCAGCACCATCAGCATCAGGCTCAGATAGAACAGAACGCTCTTGAAGACAGGCTCGGCCATTGCGATGCCGAAGATACCGGGAATCGGGATGGGCATGCCGTCAGTCCCGCCGGTGACGCCGTAAAGCTTGGCGCACAGCGCGTAGAATACCATGGAGACGGCGAGATTCAGCATCGCGAAGAAGATCGCGCGATAGCGAACGAGGAACGAACCTGCCACGGCTCCCACTAGCGCGGCGGTCAGCACAGCGAGAACCAAGAGCACCCCGAAATCATTAACGCCAGCCCGTGCCAAAAATGCAACGCTATAGGCGCTCGCGGCAAAGAACATGGCATGACCGATCGAGATCAGTCCGCCGCGGAGGAGAACCGCAACACCGAGCGCCGCCAAGCCCTTGGCGATTGCAAGTGTCAGCACGAATTGCAACCATGGGGCAAAGATTGGAAGCACGGCGAGGGTGAGGATCGCGCCCGCAGTAAGGATTGTGCGCATCATATTCTCCGCACCGTCATCGATCCGAACAGGCCGTAAGGGCGGATCAGGAGAACGACCAACATTGCCAAATAGGGCGCGACCGCGTCCAGCGAAGGCGCCAGATAGATCGCGAGGACGCGTGCCAGGCCGACGATCAGCGAAGCCACTGCGGCGCCTTCGATCTGTCCGAGGCCACCGATCGCCGCCACCGCAAAGGCGAGCACCATAGTGTCAGCGCCAAGTCCCGGCGCGACGCCGGACGTGGGAGTCGCCAAGGCTCCTCCCAGCGCCGCAAGGAATACGCCGAGCGAGAAGGCCAGGATAAATATCTTGTTGGTGTCGATGCCAATCGACTGTGCCATCTCCCGATCGGTTACGACGGCCGTAACCAGGCGCCCGAGCCGAGTGTGGTTGATCAGCAGCCGCAGGCCGATCACGACCAGCAGGGCCATCGCAATCAACACGATCTGGTAATTCAGGTAGACGATCCCTCCAATGCTTGAAATGCCGAGCAATCGCATCGGTGTATCCTCGTAGAAGGATTGCACGCCAAAGATGATGCGCTGCAGATCTTCCAGAATGAGAAACAGCCCAAAGGTGACCAGGATCTGGACGGCTTCCGACTTCCCGTAGGTCCAGCGAACCAGGCTGCGCTCGATCAACGGACCGAAAATCGCCGCGACGAAGACGGCGCTGAAGAACAGCGCCGCAAACGACAGGCATGGGTTGAGCTGCCGGCTCGCAATGAACAAGCAGATCGACGCGGCGACATAACCTCCAATCGAATAGAGACTCCCGTGAGCTACGTTGAGGACGCGCAGCACACTGAACACCAAGGTCAGGCCAACTGCCGCGAAGAAGATTAACGCGGCGCTTGCAAGGCTATCCACTAACAAGGGAACGATCGCATTTGACATCGGCTTACGCCTCACGTGATAGGAGAAAGCAAGCGGGTGACCATCGTTGTTTAATTGTAGCTTCCCGGCTTAGGCAGTGTCTTCGTGAACTCCGGCGTCAGCGTCGAAATCCAAGCAAGTGGATCCTGACCGACCTGCGGCATCAGGCTATCGCCCTTGTAACGGACCATGTCGCCAATTACTGGGAACGGATACGCTGGCGTTTTCACAGTGACGCCGACAATCTGGTCGGCAAGCCCGTCATTGTCGGCGCGGGTTTGCACAGTGCCAGTCAGGGTCGCGACCTTGCTCCCCTGCATGGCGCTTGCGAGTTCTGATCGCGTCGGCCACTTGCCGCCATTCTTCAACATCGCGGCCTTATAGGCTTCCTTCACGTACACCAAGGTATTGGCCATCTTAATGGATGGGGAAACCGGATACTCTCCAAAGCGAGTCTTGTATGCTTCAGCAAATTTGGCGGTCTCGGGATTGGCCTTGGCATCCGGCGACATCCACCAGCCATCACCCAAAACACCAATAATCACACCGTCGGGCAACGGAACGCGTTGCAGCACAGTTTCGCCGACGGCGAGGATCACCTGGCTGGAGGTGAAAAGCCCGCGCGGTGCGGCCTGGCGCACGAAGTTTTCGAGATCCGCACCCCAGAGGTTGGAAAAGACGACATCCGGGCGCGCGGCAGTAAGGCGCGAAATTTCCGTCTGATAGTTTGGCGAGCCGAGTTTGGGATATAGTTCGGCGACGATCTCAACGTCGGGTTTCAACGCCTTCAGCGCTGCTGTGAAAATCTTGGCTGCGTCATGGCCAAAGGCGTAGTCCGGATTGATGATGGCAACCGTCTTCATGTTTGGCTTGCGCTCCAAAACATAGAGCGCGTAGGCGATGAATTCAGGTACGGTGTTGCCGTTCGGACGGAACATATATTTGCTTTTTCCGTCGACCAGAAGTTGGTGAGTGTCACAGTTCCAGGCTACGGTTGGAACCTCTAACTGTTCAGCGAGGGGGGCCAGCGCCAAGCAGTTAGCGCTCGACAACGCCGCAATTAGCACCTGATTCTTTGCCTCATCGGCCAAGCGCCGATATTCGGCTATGACGCCCTGCGTTCCTTGCCCTTCGTCGACATAGGTCGCACTCACCGGCACGCCCGCGATACCGCCTTCAGCATTGATCTGTTCGATCATTAGGTCGGCTGCATTTTTTCCTGGCAAGCCAAAGGCAGCTGCGGGACCAGATGTGAAGGTGAAGATACCCAGCCCGACCGAACTCGGCTTCTCCTGCGCCGCAACTGGAGTTGTCGCCACCACTCCGAACGCGAGTGCACCCGCGAGACCGTCGACCACCAGCCGAAGATTGGCCCGCGGTAGTCCGCGATCCAATCTGAAGAGCAAACGAAGTGACGACCCGCAACGCACAACTGCAATGGAAATATCTTTGAACACCATAACTGTTCTTCCCCTTGGTCGGCCAATGGACGTTGTTGGCGATTGCCAACCCGCATTAAACCGGATCAAAGTAGTGCATCTCCAAAAGCAGGCATCCGTTGACGGACTTGAACGGCCCATGCGGGGCGTGCGGTGGCCGACAGGCATAGGTGTTCGGTCGGAAACTCTCACCGCCCTCCCCCTTCTCGTCATTGCCGACGATCAGGTCACCCGAGACGAGATAGACCTCTTCCCAGTACTCGTGTGAGAATGGCGAGGTCGTGTAGGCACCCGGCGCGAAGCGCAGCAGCCGGGTGCGCGTTCCGCGCCGGTTGCCCTCGTCGAGTCCGCCCGCCAAGATCTTCTGCTGGATTCCCGCCGGGTAGCCGGCCGGCACTTCCCAACCGACGCTCATGTCGAGCGCGTGGAATTCGTCGTGCTTCTTGTTGACAGACATGTGTGGTCTCCGTGATTCAGGCGGCTTTGCTGGTGGATGAGACGCCATTGAGGTCGTAGGAATCGAGCATGCCCTGGACCAGCCGATCGGCGCCGGCCCAGTCATAGGTGCGATAGGAGTGTCCCTTGGTGACGAAGGTCGCGCCGGAGTAGAACATCTCGTATTGCTGATGACGCGATCCGAACTCGGAGCCCACGGCATCCCAGGCGAGCTTGTAGAACTTCACGCGATCATGTGAGTTGGCCTTCGGCGACTGCTGCGTTTTGCCGATCAACGCCGCAATGTCCGGGTTGGCAAAGTCGGCAACTGAGGAGGGCAGCATGATCATGCCGCCGCCGGCGAGTTCGCGCAGCGTGTTGAGCACATGCGCGTACAGTTGTTGCGTGAGCACCTGTGCGGAATAGAGCGTGTGCCGGTCCGGGATGAAATAAGGACCAACCTGTGTGCCTTTCGCCTCCATGGCCGCGACCAGCGCGTCCACCATGCCGGTCTCCGCCGCGAGTTGACCCAGCATCTCGCGCACCTGTGGGAACTGTGTGACGCCGTTCATCTCGGCGATCCGATGCGCCAGACCCGTCAGAAACTTCAGCTTCACGCTCAGCCGAACCATCGCCTGATAGTTCTGGTACACGTGACAAGGCGTGGCATGAAACTGCTTCTGACACATTTCTACATTACCTTCGACGAAGACGCGGTCCCACGGCACCTTCACGTCGTCGAAATAAAGAACGGAATCGTTCTCGTCGAACCGGCTGGACAGGGGATTGTCGAACACCGCGCCCGCCGCATCTTCGTACGATTTGCGTGACAGCATCTTGAGGCCCTTCGTACTCATCGGAATCGCGAAGGACATCGCGTAGCGTTCCTCACCTGGGCGCATCGGCTGGATGGTCGTGACGAAGACCTCGTCGGCAACGACGCCGCCGGTGGCCAGCATCTTGGCACCACGGATCGTAATGCCTTCGGCATCGCGATCGACGACGCCAGCGGTCAGGAACGGGTCCGCCTGTTCGGCCGCACCCTTCGAACGGTCCGCCTGCGGATTGATGATGACGTAGGTGAGGTAGAGATCGTTATCGCGCGCATGGTGGTAGTAGCTCTCGAGCGCGCCGGCGCGGGCCGGATCGTAGTCCTTGAAGACGTCCAACCCCATGTAGAGTCCGGAAATGCAGGATGCGACGTGATCCGGAGCGCGGCCCATGAAGCCTGCATGCAACGCAGCCCAAGCCTCAAGCGCCTTCCGTCGCTTGACGAGATCAGCGTAGGTCGCCGGCAGCTGCCAGATGCGGTTGGCACGCCCGGCGTCCGTCGTGAAAGTCATCAGATCCGCATTCTCGGAAGCGCCAGCAAAGTCGAACAGACCCGCCATCGAACCGGCGAGATTGCGGAAGGCATGGTGCGTTGTCACATCGCCGACCGACGCTCCGTTGATGTAGATGGTGCGGCCATCCTTCAGGCCTGACAAATATTCTTTTGCGCTACGCATCGCGGTTCCTCCGGTTCGAATTTAGTAATGAATGGGAAGCGGCCAGGTCGGCTCGCGCTCGGATTCATCGATGAGATCGCGATATCGACCACGAAAGAAGATCAGGGGTTTAGCGGCCTCAGGGCGGGTCGTGTGGCGGACGACGCGGACGACGAAGATGACGTGGTCGCCTCCGTCATAGTTCGCGTAGGTCGCGCATTCGAAATGGACCATCGCGCCTGAGATCAGCGGGGCCTCGGCATGACCGACCGATATCTTCACCTGGTCCCATTTGTCGGAGAGGGCGCGCGCAAACTGGTTGGAGATGCTTTCCTGGTCGCGCGCCAGGATGTTCACCGCAAAGCCCTTGGCATCGAGCATCGCAGGCAGGCTGCGCGCCTTGCGGTCGACACTGAAAAGAACGAGCGGCGGATCGAGTGAGACGGCGTTGAACGAACTCATGGTCACGCCGATAAGCTCTTCGCCCTTGCCGCGCGCGGTCACCACCGCAACGCCAGTGGCGAATTCGCCGAGCGCGCGCCTGAATGCACGGTCCTCCATGGGACAACCTCGCTGTCCTGCCCGATTTATAATTCTCAACTAGCTTTCTGCCAAAGCTATTTGAGGATGTCAAGCCCCTTGCTGCGGGGGCACATGCATGCTTTTTAGAGAAAACCAGCGAAATGCCGTTCGCGGGGGAGAATGACCGTGGTCGATGCGCTTTTGACAGCGTCGAAGCTTGAGCTGCTCGACAAAAATGGGGACCGCACGTTTCGCGGTCTCCTCTACGACTATTTCGCGTTCGGACGCAGCCTGGAATCCGCCCGTGAAACGTTCGCGAGCTTTGCCGGCCTGTCGCCCACCCAGTATCTGATCCTCATCGCAATCAAGAATTCGACGGCGGAGGAGCCGATGGGGGTCAATCAGGTCGCCGAAAGGCTGTATCTAAGCGGCGCCTTCGTTACCAACGAGATCAACAAGCTGGTTTCCGACGGCCTGATCCAGAAGACCCCCCATCCGGGCGATGGTCGGCGGGTACAACTTGCCCTCACCCAACACGGAGTGGATCAATTGATCAGCCTTGCCGCCCTGCAACGTCCAGTCAACGACGCGTTGTTTGGGGTGTTGACGCGCGAGGAGTTCAAAGTGTTGTCCCAGCTGCTGTCTCGTCTTGCTGCGAACGCCGATAGCGCGTTGAAGCTCGCCGAACATGTTCAAGCGACGCTCAAGTTTCAGGAGGATCAGCGGGCTTCCGGACCGAATTTGCCGACCTCCCGCAAAAAGCCGCGAGCGACGCTTGGTAACAGTCGGTAACGCCAATAGGGCGATTGATTAGCTAGTGAAGCCGTCGCTCAATGAGCTGCAGCAATGGTCCACCATTGAACCCCGGCAAGATTTGTACAGCCGTTGTACGGATTTCGCCGTGGGACGACTGTGTCGCTTTCCCAAAATTGCGGAAGTGCTTGCCGTAACAAGGCTTATTGTGCTGGAGCGGTGAAGAGCCCCGAGCGGAGCGGGGGAGGCGCTTAGCACCCATCGATTACACCATATAAAACGATGTCTTACGACACGATATCGAATCTTGTTGGAGGTTTCGCTGGACAAATTGTTGGACGCCTACAGCCCGACCATTATGCAAATGGCCCGTACGTTCCTACGTCAGCGCCTTATCGACGTGGTGCTCTCATCCGCCTTGAGATGACACGGGCCTTTGCTGTGGGAGCGTCTCGGAGGTCCTTGCCTTCTTGCCACCGCGATGTAGCAAGCCTTTTGGATGTATCGGCTCGTGCAGACTAGCCAACGAAGTAAGCGTCGGACCGTAATCCGCATGTTTAGAGTTCAGATGCAGGCCAGTTTCAGGACCACCACGTCGACCATGCCCGTGGCGCTTGCTTCAACACAGTCGGTCACTTGCGGATATCGCAAGAGCGAGCGCTTAGGTCAGCCATGGACCAGAAGCGGCAATCTGGGCTTGAAGCCGTCTCGCGGCAGAGCGATACATCTTATTCCCAACGGGCTTTGCACAATATTGTGACCCTTCATCAACAGCCCCGCGCGTAACGGGTCGATGAAGCCTGCGTACAGAGTGTAGCCTGTGATGCAGAAGATCGCAGCGCGACAACTAGAGGTGAGCGCTCTGATGAATGAAATGTTCAATATTGCCGAAAGAGGCACGGGATCTTATCGATTGCTGGGCATCCTGAGGTGGGTCATGGTTGTCATATTCGTGTCGTTCGGAATGCAGAAGTTTACACCCCAATCGGCACAAGGCATCGCGCAATTCATAACCAACAGCCCCTTCATTTCCTGGCTGTCCGTGCTCGGCTTGAGAGGCGAGGCTTACTTCTTGGGAGTTGCGGAGTTCGTTATTGCGGCGATGCTCGTAGCAGGCGCGTTCAGCCCACTTCTTTCAGCTTTGGGGTCGCTCCTCGGCGTGGTTACTTTCGCTATTACGTGGTCTTTCTTCTTTACGACACCCGGCGTCGTGAAGTGGAGCCTTTCGACCGATCCGATGGCCTGGAATTTGGCGGGAGAGTTCCTGTTCAAGGATATAGTTCTACTGTGCGTATGCGTAGTGCTATTTCTCGCGTCATTGCCGCGAACCTTGCGCTGACCGAAGTCCTTGAGGGCACGGGCGACACCTGTCCAGAATGCAACTAAGCAGCCTGCTCGGCGTCTGCCGAGACGCCGCCTTCGCGCTTCTTATTGATTAAATTCAACAGATGAGCCGCTGCCCTCGCGTCAGATAATGCTCGATGGTGATTCTCAAGCTCGATCCCGTAGATCGCGCACAGCTTCCCGAGTCCCTACAATTTTTGCCCGGGATATCGGCGACGCATTCCGACGCAAGCGCACAACTTCGGAAAACGAAAGCGCCGTTCGGGCCGTCCGTACTCGTATGACAGAAATTCGCGCTCATGGAGGATATCATGCGTCGACCGGCGGCCTACCCGGCACTGCAGACGCAGATTGAACAAGTGGTCCTCGGTGCCGTTAGTGAAGCTCACCTTCGGACGCGAGTGGAAGGCGCCACCTTCGGGCCGGAAATGATGATCGAGGCGCAAAACCGGCTAAAGGCCGCGGCAATCGACCATGCCGAGCAAATCGGACATCATGGATATGACTGCCTTGTTGGCGTGACGGGTCTCTTCACGAGCGAGTGCCGCGTTTGGTGGAGCGATCGCTTTGACCTCGTTTCGGGAGAGCCGGGATGAGCTTGCGCCTCGTGAAAACGCTTGCTGAAATGGAGAATCGCGACGAGTTGCATATGTCGCGACTTTTGATCCTTCTTCAAAGCGCCGACGTCAGAAAGAAGACGCCGGAAACGAAAGCCAAGGCGGTCGAGGGCATTACAAAACTCGCGAAGCTAGACTATTTGGTTCGTTATCCGACGAGCCTTGAGCGCGTGCTGTTGCGTTTGGATAAGGGCGCGGAAAAGGTACAAGTCCTTCCGCGCGAGCGGACATCGATCGAAGCCAAGATGATACGGTTTCGGTATGGTCCTTGGGATGCTCGCTATCGGCGTTGGCTTGGCCTCCTCCATGCGCGCGGTCTCGTCATGCTTGGCGTTACGGGCAATACGATTGAGATCGGCCTGACGGATAAGGGACGCGAGGTCGCGGCCCTACTTCGGCAAGATCCGCTCAACGTCGACGTCGCGCGCCGGAGCGACCTTACAGTTGCGGCTGTCGGTTCAATGAACGCGACGCGCCTTAAGGATTTTGTCTACGAAACGATACCTGAAATCATAGATATGAAATGGGGAGAGGCGCTCTCGCCATGAAATTTAACATTCCCGCGTTAAGTCTATCCTTTCGGCAAGAGGACGTCGTGCAGCGCTTCACCAATCTGTCCTACTTCTGGGGACAGATGGGCGCCGGAAAATCCAGCATCGCGAAGATGATCGACTATTGCCTTGGAGCGCGCGTGGAGCTTTCTCCTGCGATGCAGAGCGAGTTTGTTGCAGCTAGTCTTACCCTGGAGCTGCAGAATGGAGCCTTGACCATCGAGCGGGAGCGCGATGCCAATAACGTTCTTACTTCCTGGGGGAGCGGGGCGGACGCCATCCAATTAGTACTTCCCGCCAGAGTGGCCGCTGGCATCGCCCTTCCAGGAACAGAGGTAGAAACGCTCTCCGATCTCATTTTCCATCTGTCTGGGCTAACGCCTCCGCGAGTGCGGAAAAGCAAGAAGCGGGACGACTCGGACAGTGCACGGCTCTCGATCCGAGACCTCCTATGGTACTGTTATTTGGACCAAGACGAGATCGACAGTTCTTTCTTTCATCTGCAACGTGGCGGGGACACTTTCAAGCAGCTCAAAAGCCGCGATGTTTTGCGCTACATTATCGGTTTTCATGATGAACGTGTTGCCGAGCTTGAGGCGGAACTTGACCGGCTACGGGGTGAGCGCATTGGCATTGCTGCAACTATTGAGAGCTTGCGCCGAGCGCTCAAGCAAGTCGGGATCGAAACCGAGATAGAGATTCGAGCGCGCCAGAAGGTCTTAAGCGAACGAGATGCAGAGCTCCGTGATGAGATTTCGACGCTCCGGTCGCAACCCGACCTCGAGAAATTGACCGATCATGCTGCTGATCAGCTCCGCGACACGGCGCTTGAGCTCGGTAGAGCCATTGCCGAACTCGATGAAGCCGTGGCCGATCTTTCGGCCAGCGCGAATCGGGATCAGCGTCACCTCAATGAACTTGAGACTCTTTCGGTGCGCTTCAAGCGTTCTCGTTCGGCACGGGAGGTGCTCAGTGGCGTTCAATTCAACTCGTGCCCGCGTTGCACCCAGGCACTCCCGGAGCGTCACGCTCCGCTATGTCATGTCTGCGCTCAGCCCGACGTGAGCGAGGTTGCCGACCCGCAGGAAGCCGCACTGATCGAGAGAGACCTCAAACAGCGGATGGCGGAACTTAAAGACATCTTGCAACGTCACGACGCCGCCCTAGCCGCGAACCGAAGACAACGCGAAGAATTGGCCTTTCGCAAGCGTCGGATAGAGCACGAGCGCAACGAAGCGCTTGCACGCTACGACTCTGCCTACCTGTCGACCGTTTTGGCGAAGGAGCATGAGCGGGCGGCTATCGCGCAGAACATCGCAAATCTTGATAGCCTTGCTCGCTTCCCGCGGTTGCTCGACGAGCAAAGCGAGCAGCTCGGGAAAATCGTTGAACAGGAAACAAAGGTCCGCGTCGCCTTACGCGCTGCCAAGGCTGCTGCGGAAGAGGACGAGACCAACCTTGATGAGCTGAAGAGACTCTTTCTCGATTGCCTGTTACGGGCTGAAGTCCCGGGCATCTCTGCAAAGGATCAGGTGGTTATCTCGAAAGCAGATTTCTATCCCGTCATTCGTAGCGGTGGCATTGATGACGAAAGAGAGACGTCCTTCACGACGCTCAGCAGCGGCGGCAAGAAGACATTGTTCAAATGTTGCTTTGCAATAGCGCTTCATAGGCTCACGATGAAGCTCGGCGCGCCACTTCCGAATCTGCTGATCATCGACTCTCCGATGAAAAACATCAGCGAGAGGGAGAACAGACAGCAGTTTCACAGCTTCTATGACATGCTCTACGACTTGAGTACGAACGAGCTCAAAGCAACGCAGATTATTCTTATCGACAAGGAGTTTGCGGCTCCGGGTAAGGGGCTCGACGTCACCGTGATGGACCGACACATGAAACCGCTCGACCCCGAGAATCCGCCGTTGATTCCCTACTATCGCGGAAATTGAGCTCAAGATGAATTAGGAGCGGTTCTGAGCTTCACTGAAGCGAGCGTCTTTGTAGAACGATGAGCTTCGGACCGACGATAGCACCCTTGAGGTGCGTTACCGCCTTCGACCAAAGAACATATTCTCCGTATGTGCTTTTAACTGTCCTGACCCGGCTTGAGGCGAGAACGACCAGCCACAACGAGCTGCACAGTGCGGTCATGAGAATTGATCAGCGACCAGCTCGGATGTATCAATGAGATATCCCTCGTGGCGAAACATCAATCGGCCAACTCTGGGAAATCAAGGACTTATGCTGGATTTGGTAGCGGGAGAGGGACTCGAACCCCCGACCCCAGGATTATGATTCCCGTGCTCTAACCAGCTGAGCTACCCCGCCACAGGGTCGCGAGGGCCTGACAAGGCCGATCTCGCGAACGCGCGGCATATAAGGAAGAGGGCGGCGGGCTGTCAATCCGCCTTCGCTTCCGCTTAGCGAAAGCTTCGGCGGACATCGCCGCGGGTGGAGACGAATTGGCTTGTTTTGAGCTTAATTTCCGGCCGCACCGTCATGGCCGGGCTTGTCCCAGCCATCCACGGACTTCTTCGCTGCCGCCGAGAACGTGGATGCCCGGGACGAGCCCGGGCATGACGACGAGATTGGGGATGCGGAACAGGCTCCGCCTACGCCAAGGCTTCGGCGCGACAAGCTATTTCGGCCTTACTGTCGGATCCCCGCCGGGGCTGCCGGGGGGCGGGATCACGGGCATGGCGCCGTTCGTGCTGGGCGCCGGGGCGTGCATCTCGGGATCGACGCCGGAGGGCGGGCAGAGCACGCCGTCCGATTTGGCCAGCTTGTCGCCGAGCGGTTCCCGGGACTGGCCGGTGGTGGTGCCGTCGGCTGAGCGGTTCGGGCGGTCCTGCGGCGTACAATTCGTCGCATGCTGTGGGGACGGCGGCGCGGTTTGTTGCGGCGGCGTCGCCGGGGCGGGCGGGGCCTGCGCGATCGCGCTGCCGGAGGCGGCGATCAGGAGGCTGGCCAGAATGATGTTCGATGTGGTGCGCATGGGAGGGAAACGCGCGGGGCGCGCGCCCTGTTCCCACCCCCGAACATTACGATTTGAGGTAGCGGATCAACGAAAAGTGCCCCATCGGCGGCATCGGGCGGCGCTCCGCCAGCGTAACGCCGCCATGTTTCGCGGCCCAGTCGACCAGGCGGGCCCACGGAAACTCCGGGCGCCAGCCGAGACGGCGAGCCAAGGGCGCAAACGCGAGTTCGGAGAGTTTGCGCAAACCCTTTTCGGCGCCGATGTGATTGACCAGGATCAGCTCGCCGCCGGGCTTGAGCACGCGCACGAACTCGTCGAGCGTGCCCTCCGGATCCGGCACGGCGGTGATGACGTATTGCGCGACCACCGCGTCGAAGAAGTTTCCGGGGAAGGCGAGATTCTTCGCGTCCATCACTGAGAGCACCTCGACATTGCTCAAGCGCAGCGCACGCACGCGCGATTGCGCCTTGCGCAGCATCGGCTCGGAGATGTCGACCCCGCAGATTTTTGTGGTGCGCGCATAATCCGACAGCGAAAGCCCGGTGCCGACGCCGACGTCGAGGATGCGGCCGCCGACGCGGTCGGCCTCCGCGATGGTCGACTGCCGGCCGGCGTCGAACACCTTGCCGAACACGAGATCGTAGACCGGCGCCCAGCGGCCATAGGCCTTCTCGACCCCGGCCCGCGAGATGTCTGCTGCCATGCCCCCTGCCCTATATATTTTTTTAGCCGCGGACCGCTTCTGCGAGCGGCCTCGTCGTGCTGCTTGCGGCCTTCGCGGCGGCGCTTTGAATGAAGCCGCCGCCGAGCACGCGGGCCTGGCCGCCAGGTGCGTCGTAAAACACGCAGGCCTGTCCCGGCGAAACGCCCTCTTCGCCGGCGACGAGCTCGACTTCGTAATGGCCGTTCGCACCGCGCAGCCACGCCGGCTGGGGCGCGCGGGTCGAGCGCACGCGCACGAACATTTCGAGGCCATTGCCGATGGCGCGGTCGATGTCGCCATCGCCGATCCAGTTGACGTCGCGCAAGCTGATGCGGTGCATCTTCAGCGCCTCGCGCGGGCCGACGACGACGCGGCGGTTGGCGGCCTCCAGCCGCACCACGAACAGCGGTGCGGCGGCTGCGATGCCGAGGCCGCGGCGCTGGCCGATGGTGAAATTGGCGATGCCGTTGTGACGGCCGAGCACGCGGCCGTCGAGATCGACGATGTCACCGGGGTCCATCGCGTTCGGCCGCAGGCGGGTGATGATGTCGGTGTAGCGCCCGGTGGGCACGAAGCAGATGTCCTGGCTGTCGTGCTTGTCGGCAACCGCGAGGCCAAAGCGCCGCGCCAGCTCGCGGGTCTCGGGCTTGGTCATGTCGCCGAGCGGAAAGCGCAGATAATCGAGCTGCTCCTGCGTGGTCGCGAACAGGAAGTAGCTCTGGTCGCGATCGGCGTCGGCGGCACACACCAGCGCGCGCGAGCCGTCGTCGCGGCGGCGCGAGGCGACGTAATGGCCGGTGGCGAGCGCGGTGGCGCCCAATTCGCGCGCGGTCTTCAAGAGGTCGCGGAACTTGACCGAGCGGTTGCACTCGATGCACGGCACCGGCGTCTCACCGAGCGCGTAGCTGTCGGCGAAATTGTCGATGACGGATTCGCGAAAGCGGTCCTCGTAGTCGAGCACGTAATGGGGAATGCCGAGCTTGGCCGCGACATCGCGGGCGTCGTGGATGTCCTGGCCGGCACAGCAGGCGCCCTTGCGATGGGTCGCAGCACCATGGTCGTAGAGCTGCAGCGTGATGCCGACGACGTCGTAGCCTTCCGCCTTCAAAAGCGCAGCCGTCGTCGATGAATCGACGCCGCCCGACATGGCAACGACGACCCTGGTATCCTCAGGACGGCCTTCGAGATCCAGACTGTTGAGCATGGGCCTTAAAGCGTTGTGGACGGCGGCGTTGGGCGATCCGCTGGGTGCTTCCGGCGGGACATCGGCGATCCCCGGGAACTGAGAGTTCCCGAAGGGCACGGCCTGCCCGGTCGAAAGCGGTTGAGAGCTGTCTCTTTAATATAGGCGGCCTTCCGGTGAAGCAATCACGGACCCCGCAAGGTTTACGGCAATTCTTGCCGGGGAGGCAGAAATGGCGGGCCTTCGAGAGGCCCTGAGGCGGGGACGCCAAATCATCAAACCATTGATTTAATTCAATAAAATTACTCAGCGCGAGGATGGCCCGCTCCTTGCTCCCTCTCATGGCGAAGATGTTTCCAAGGGGTTGCCTGTGGTCGGTCGTACGTCAGATGTCGTGGCAAGCATGCAAGTCCCAAGCGCGCAGCAAAAGCCTGCCCGGTCGCAAGCGCCGAAAGAGAACTCCGCCAACGACTCGTTCGGCTCGCTGGTGGACAGCAACACCCAGGCGATCAGCGACAGCGCGGCGTCCTCCGCGCAGGACTCCCCGCGCCGGACCGATTCATCCTCCTCCGCCTCGGACAGGAGCCCGCGCGATCGCTCGGCGACCGACAAGCCCTCGCAGAGCAAGGCCAGCGACGACACTGACAATTCCGCGTCCGCCAAAAACGACATCAAGAACGACGCCAAGAGCGACGCCAAGAACGATACGACGGCTGATGCGGCCAAGGCTGATAGCAAGACCAAGGACAAGCCGGAGGCGTCCGACGCCAAATCGGCCGACAAGTCTGCGGACAAGTCCGACGAGACCAAGGGGGACAAGGCCGACGGCAGCCTTGCCGCCGTTGACGCCGTCGCGGCCGCGCAGATTGACGCGACGCAGGCCGCCGCTGTGCCCGATCCAAACGCACTCGTCGTGGCCGTGCCGGCCGATCCGAACGCGGCTACGAACCAGGCCGCCGGCTCCGCCTCCTCGCCGCTGACGATTGCCGCCGCCGGCATCGCCGCCAGCGCGTCCATCGCGGCGCAGATCGCCGGCCCCAAGACCGATACCGCGACGCCGGGCGACAAGAGCGCCAAGACCGCAAGTGCCAAGGTCGATGCCGACACTTCGGCGACGCTGGCCGATGCCGCGACCGGGACGACCGATTCGACCGCGACCGATGCCAAGACCAATGGCGGCCTGATCGCCGCGGTCGACCAGGGCACGCCAAAAACCTCGTTCAAGGCCGCAGCCCTTGCGCACGGCGCGGGCGACGTCTCCAATATCGGCCAGGACACCGGCAAGGCGAACGCCGCGCAGACCTCGGCGACAGCAGCGTCCGCCACCACGGCGCATCCGCAACCGGACAAGCCGTCCATCGATGCGAACGCGGCCGACGCCAAGGCTGGGACTTCCGACCGCACCGCCGATGCGGCACCGGCGACGACAACCAATCATGCCCATGGCGGCACGCAGGTCGCTGTCCCCACCACCGACACCAGCGCGCAGGCGGCCTCGGCCGTGCAGGCGTCGCTGACCAATACGACTTCGGCCGCGACCGCTTCGACCGCGACGCTCACGGCGACCGCGGCCACCAATACGGCCATTCCGATCAGCGGCGTGCCGATCGAAATTGCCGCCGCTGCGCGCGCGGGCAAGACCCGGTTCGACATCAGCCTCGATCCGCTCGACCTCGGCCGCATCGACGTCCGCATCAATGTCGACCGCAACGGCCAGGTCACCTCGCATCTCACCGTCGAGAAGCCGGAGACGCTGCAGATGCTGCGGCAGGACGCGCCGCAATTGCAGCGCGCGCTCGACGATGCCGGCCTTAAAACCGGCAGCAACGGACTGTCCTTCAGCCTGCGCGACCAGAACTCGTCGGGGCAGAACTCCGGCCAGAACAACGACAATGGCGGCAATGCCCGCCGGCTGATCGTCAGCGACGACGACGCAGTTCCCGCAGCCCCGGTCGGGCGCAGCTACGGCCGCATGCTCGGATCGAGCAGCGGCGTCGATATCAGAGTGTGAGGAGTATTCGATCATGACTACCACGAATGCCGCCACCGCCCCGTCCGTCGTCTCCGGCACGACCGACCTGCCGAAATCCTCGTCTAACCCAAGCCTGGGCTCGAGCACCGGCGCGACGCTGGCCGGCAACTTCCAGACCTTCCTGACGCTGCTGACGACGCAGCTGCAGAATCAGAATCCGCTCGATCCGCTGGACACCAACCAGTTCACACAGCAGCTGGTGCAGTTCGCCGGCGTCGAGCAGCAGCTCAAGACCAACGACTCGCTGTCCCAGCTCGTCACCCTGCAACAGACCACGCAGGCGACCCAGGCGCTCGGCTTCGTCGGCAAGACCGCCCTGGTCGACGGCACGACCGCAAGCATGACCAACTCGTCGGCAACCTGGCATCTCAACGTGCCCAGCGACGCCACCGTCGACATCACCGTCGCCAATGCCAGCGGCCAGACCGTGTTCACCGGCAAATACACCGCCGGAGCGGGCACCGACGTTCCGTTCACCTGGAACGGAATGGGCAATGACGGCACGCAATGGCCCGACGGCAAGTACACGATCTCGGCCACGGGCAAGGACGTCGCCAACAACAATGTCGGCATCGCCGCGCAGGTGCAGGGCACGGTGTCATCCGTGGACCTGACCCAGTCGCCGCCGCTGCTGACCATCGATGGCGCCAGCTACACGATGAGCCAGGTCAAGAGCATCATCGCGACGGCCAGCAATTAAAGGCGGAATGCCGCTGTGTCGTCCTGGCGAAAGCCAGGACCCATAGCCACCGAAAGTCGTTTTGGCGCGAGGAAGTAACTCCGAGTCTTCGTCAAACTTCGCGCTGGGGTAATGGGTCCTGGCGTTCGCCAGGACGACGTTGAGGGCCGTGCGACACCCCCGCAGGCCTCTTTCGTTAGTAAAGTATTTACGAACACCCCCCTCGGCCCGCCCGGACGCACCGTCCCGCCGGTCGAGACGGCTGCGTTCCAGCCATTTTCAACGAGAATTGTATTGAAGCCTTAGGCTTAGCGGATTTTTAAGTCGGCGGGCGTAGGGTTCCTGAGTGAGTTCAGTGGTTGAGAGTTTGTGAGTACGCCATGACAGAACCCCATCGCCCGAGGGTAAAATACGTCATCGGGCCGGACGGTAGTCCGTTGACGATTGCGGATCTGCCTGCACCCGGCACCAAACGCTGGGTCATCCGCCGCAAGGCCGAGGTCGTCGCCGCAGTCCGTGGCGGTCTTCTCTCCCTTGAGGAGGCCTGCAGCCGTTATACCCTGACGGTTGACGAATTCCTCTCCTGGCAGTTTTCGATCGACCAGCATGGTCTGGCGGGACTTCGCACCACCCGTATCCAACAATATCGCCAGTAGGCAATCCGGAAATCTGCGGCTTTTGACGAAAATCGGCCTCGCCTTGCGAGGCCGATTTTTTTCATGTTTCGTTTTGGCGCTACTTTTGTCGCAGCTCTTAACCTTCGTTAACCATATCGAAACCATCACCTAGGCAATAATTGCCCAGTCGGCCTTTCCTGTGAAAGCAGCCGAATCTGTCGGGGCGGTTGCTTGCAAGGTCTTGCGGACTTTCTGAAGGGTATCGGAGCCGCCCGGTTCGGGGCGATGATCGCGGTCACCGCCGCGCTCGTCGGCTTCTTTGCGTTCGTCATCATGCGCGTCACCACGCCGCAGATGACGACGCTGTTCACCGACCTCAGCGTCGAGGACTCCTCGGGCATCATCAAGGACCTGGAGCGCCAGGGCATCCAGTTCGAGCTGCGCAACGAGGGCACCATCATCATGGTGCCCAAGGACAAGGTCACCCGGCTGCGGATGAAGCTCGCCGAGGGCGGCCTGCCCAAGGGCGGCGGCGTCGGCTACGAGGTGTTCGACAAGTCGGATGCGCTCGGCACCACCTCTTTCGTCCAGAACATCAACCATCTCCGCGCGCTGGAAGGCGAGCTAGCCCGCACCATCCGGGCCATCGACCGCATCCAGGCCGCCCGCGTCCATTTGGTGCTGCCCGAGCGCCCGCTGTTCTCGCGCGAGGCGCCGGAGCCGTCGGCCTCGATCGTGGTGCGGGTCCGCGGCGCGCTGGAAGCCCAGCAGATCCGCGCCATCCGCCACCTCGTCGCCTCTGCCGTGAACGGGCTGAAGCCGCAGCGGGTCTCGATCGTCGACGAGACCGGGCAGCTGCTCGCCGACGGCGCCCAGACCGATCCGGAGCAGGCGATGGGCGACGAGCGCCGCACCGCCTTCGAGAAGCGGATGCGCAAGCAGGTCGAGGACATCGTCTCCTCCGTGGTGGGGACGGGGCGCGCCCGGGTCCAGCTCTCCGCCGATTTCGACTTCAACAAGATCACCCAGACCTCGGACAAGTACGATCCCGAAGGCCGCGTGCTGCGCTCGACCCAGACCCGCGAAGAGCAGAGCATGACCGCCGACAACAACGGCCAGGTCACCGTCAACAACGAGTTGCCGGGCAACCAGCAGAACGGCGGCGTCGCGGCCAAGGACCAGAGCAAGAAGAGCGAAGAGACCAACAATTACGAGATCTCCCGCACCACCAAGACCGAGGTGACCGAGGCCGGCCGCGTCAACCGCATCTCGGTCGCGGTGCTGGTCGACGGCATCTACTCCAAGAACGACAAGGGCGATCTGGCCTACCAGGACCGCACCAAGGAGCAGCTCGACCGCATCGCCACGCTGGTGCGCTCGGCGATCGGCTTCGACCAGAAGCGCGGCGACCAGGTCGAGGTCGTCAATCTGCGCTTTGCCGACGCCCCCTCCACCACCCCGATCGCGGAGCCGAGCGGCTTGCTCGGCATGCTCCAGTTCACCAAGGACGACGTCATGTACTTCGTCGAGCTCGGCGTGATGATGCTGCTCGGCCTGGTCGTGCTGTTCCTGGTGATCCGGCCGCTGGTCAAGCGCATCCTGGCATCGGACGAAGTCGCGGCCGCCATCTCCGGAGTCCTCACCGGTCCGGCGAGCGACGAGGCCGCGCCCGCCAGCCAGCCGCTCCTGCCGAGCGGCGCCGCGAGCGCGATCGACGTCGCCACCGTCCAGGGCCAGGTCCATGCCCAATCCGTCCATCGTGTCGGCGAACTCGCCGAGCGCAATCCCAACGAGACCGTCGCCATCATCCGCCAATGGCTGACCGAACCCACGAAATAATCGAGAAGTGATCTGACATGGCCGCTGCCCTGCAAAACGCCAATTCCAACGACATCACCAGCGTGATCTCCACGCTCGGTCAGCGTGCCGGCAGCCGCGGAGGCGCGAAGGTCGACGCGGTGGCGGGGCCGAAGCGCGCCGCGATCCTGATGCTGGCGCTCGGCGAGCAATATGGCGGCAAGATCTGGTCGCTGCTCGACGACGACGAGGTGCGCCAGCTTTCTCTGGAGATGTCGACGCTCGGTACCGTCGAGGTCGACACCGTAGAGGACATGCTGCTCGAATTCGTCTCGCGCATGTCGGCCTCCGGCGCGCTGATGGGCAATTTCGACGCCACCGAGCGGCTGCTCCAGCAATATTTGGCCCCCGAGCGCGTCAACGGCATCATGGACGAAATCCGCGGCCCCGCCGGCCGTAACATGTGGGAGAAGCTCTCCAACGTGCAGGAAGAGGTGCTCGCCAACTATCTCAAGAACGAATATCCGCAGACCATCGCGGTCGTGCTGTCGAAGCTGAAGCCGGAACACGCCGCGCGCGTGCTCGGCATCTTCCCCGAGGATCTCGCGCTCGACGTCGTCAACCGCATGCTGAAGATGGAGGCGGTGCAGAAGGAGGTGATCGAGAGCGTGGAGAAGACGCTGCGGACCGAATTCATGTCCAATTTGTCACAGACCCGCCGACGCGACGCCCACGAGGTGATGGCGGAAATCTTCAACAATTTCGACCGCCAGACCGAAACCCGCTTCATCACCTCGCTGGAAGAGGACAACCGCGAATCGGCCGAGCGCATCAAGGCGCTGATGTTCACCTTCGACGACCTCGTGAAGCTGGATTCCGGCTCCGCCCAGACCCTGATGCGCAACGTCGACAAGGACAAGCTCGGCGTCGCGCTCAAGAGCGCCAACGAGGACGTCCGCAATTTCTTCTTCGGCAACATGTCGTCGCGTGCGGCAAAAATGCTCCAGGATGACATGGCGGCGATGGGTCCGGTCCGCCTGCGCGACGTCGACGAGGCCCAGGCGCTGCTGGTCAACCTCGCCAAGGATCTCGCCGCCAAGGGCGAGATCATGCTGACCAAGAACCGCGCCGACGACGAGCTGGTGTATTGATGGCCGCTCCGGCAAAATTCCTGTTCGACAACGACTTCGCAGCGCCCGACCGGACGCGCGAGAAGGCCGCAACCGCGGCCGAGATCGCCCAGAAGGTCGCGGAAGCCGAGGCGCGCGCCTATCAGGACGGCTTCGCCGCCGGCCAGCGCGAGGCCAAAGCCGAGAGCGACCGCCGTGTCGCGCTCGCCATGGAAGAGATCAACATCGCCATCCGGGGCATCGCCTCGGGCATCGGCAACATCGAATCCAAGATGGAGACCGAGGCGGTCGACGTCGCGGTCGCGGTGGCGCGCAAGCTGTGCGCCGATCTGGTCGCCGCCGAGCCGCTCGGCGAAATCGTCGCGCTGGTCAAGGACTGCTTCTCGCATCTGGTCGCGACGCCGCATCTCGTCGTCCGCATCAACGACGCGCTCTACGATTCCGCGCGCGAGAACATCGAGCGGCTGGCCAGGCAGAACGGCTTCGAAGGCCGGCTGGTGATTCTGGCCGAGCCGGAGATTGCCACCGGCGACTGCCGGATCGAATGGGCCGATGGCGGCGTCGTGCTGGAGCGCGCCGCCATCGCGGCCAAGATCGACGAAATGGTGGGACGCTACGTTGCATCCCGCAGGGGGAGTTAAATCATGAGCGACACTGACGGACAGGTCCCGCTGCCCGACCTCAACGGCCCGATGCCGCCTACCGGCACCGACGTCGGCTACAACGAGGACGAATATGCGACGCGCGCCGCCGCCGACCTCGAGGCCGTGTTCGACGTGCCGGTGCAGGTTTCGGCGGTGCTGGGCCGCTCCAAGATGGACGTCAGCGAGCTGTTGAAGCTCGGACCCGGGACCGTGCTCGAGCTCGACCGGCGCGTCGGCGAGGCCATCGACATCTACGTCAACAACAAGCTGGTTGCCCGCGGCGAAGTCGTCCTGGTCGAGGACAAGCTCGGCGTGACCATGACCGAAATCATCAAGACTGAACGCGCCTAAAGCGACGACGCGCGGCAGCGCGACCACAGGAGACTGACATGCGGCTTCTCATCGTTGGCACATTGAAGGGCCAGCTCACCACCGCCACCAAGATCGCGATGGCAAACGGCGCCACCGTGACCCACGCCGAGGACAACGAACAGGCGATGCGCGTGCTGCGCGGCGGCAAGGGCGCCGACCTGCTGCTGGTCGACGTCGCCCTCGACATCCGCGACCTCGTGATGCGGCTCGAGGCCGAACACATCCACGCGCCGATCGTCGCCTGCGGCATCACCAACGACGCCCGCGCCGCGGTCGCCGCGATCCATGCCGGCGCCAAGGAATACATCCCGCTGCCGCCGGACCCGGAGCTGATCGCAGCGGTGCTGGCTGCCGTCGCCAACGATTCCCGCGAGCTGGTCTATCGCGACGAGGCGATGGCCAAGGTGATCAAGCTCGCGCAGCAGATCGCAGGCTCGGACGCTTCGGTGATGATCACCGGCGAATCCGGGACAGGCAAGGAGGTGCTGGCTCGCTACGTCCACACCCGCTCGGCCCGTGCCAAGCGCCCGTTCATCTCGATCAACTGCGCCGCGATCCCCGAGCATCTGCTGGAGTCCGAGCTGTTCGGCCACGAGAAGGGCGCCTTCACCGGCGCGATCGCTCGCCGCATCGGCAAGTTCGAGGAGGCAACCGGCGGCACGCTGCTGCTCGACGAAATCTCGGAAATGGACGTCCGCCTGCAATCGAAACTGCTCCGCGCCATCCAGGAGCGCGTGATCGACCGTGTCGGCGGCACCAAGCCCGTCCCGGTGGACATCCGCATCATCGCGACCTCGAACCGCAACCTGGTGGACGCGGTGCGCGAAGGCACGTTCCGCGAAGACCTCTTGTTCCGGCTCAACGTCGTGAATCTGAAGATCCCGCCGCTGCGCGAGCGTCCCCTCGACATTCTCGAGCTCGCTCAGCACTTCGTGAAGAAATATGCCGAAGCCAATGGCGTGCCGATGCGCCCGATCTCGGCGGAAGCGCGCCGCGTGCTCTCCACCAACCGCTGGCAGGGCAACGTCCGCGAACTCGAAAACACCATGCACCGTTCGGTCCTGATGGCGCAGGGCGACGAGATCGGTGCCGATGCGATCCTCACGCCCGACGGCGACCGCCTCGACCTCGCCAAGACCGCGCCGGCCGTGGCGCATGCCACCATGGCCGCCGAGCAGGTGACGCGGGCACTGGTCGGCCGCACCGTCGCGGACGTCGAGCGCGACCTGATCCTGGAGACGCTGAAGCACTGCCTCGGCAACCGGACCCATGCCGCCAACATCCTGGGCATCTCGATCCGCACCTTGCGCAACAAGCTCAACGAATATTCCGACGGCGGCATTCCGATCACGCCAGCCGGCACCCCGGGTGAATATCCGCGCATGCCGATGGTGGGGGCGTAGGCGCTCCTGCCGAACATTGAGACTGCGAATGCCCGGGGCTGGTCCTCGGGCATTTTTGTTGGTGAAGTGCAGACAGCCTCCAGACTCTCAATGTCGTCCTGGCGAAAGCCAGGACCCATTACCCCAAGGAGGGTTGGCGAAGATTCGTCGTTCGGTACTCCTACCACCCTCCGTCGACAGATTCCGCGGTATGGGTCCTGGCTTTCGCCAGGACGACGTTGGGGAGGCAGCGTGCATCAAACCCGCAGACTGCGACATGGCCGCACCGCATTCTCCGACTAGGTCAAGCCCCCGCAAAGCCCTATAAGCGCCACCGAGAACCACGCGAGGGTGAACATGTCTCAAGCTCAAATCACGGATTGGCTGGCGTCGCAGCGGCAGGCGATGATCGACCTGCTGCGCGATGTCGTGAACATCGATTCCGGATCCTATGACAAGGAAGGCGTCGATGCGGTCGGGGCGCGGTTCGAGCAGCATTTCGCCGAGCACGGCATTCCGTTCCGGCGCGAAAGCCACGCCACATTCGGCGACGCGATCCACGCCGAGGTGGCAAAGCCCGGCAGCAACGAGAAGCCGGTGCTGTTGATGGGGCATCGCGACACCGTGTTCGGCAAGGGCGAGGCCGGACGGCGTCCGTTCACGATCCAGGGCGGGCGCGCCTATGGTCCTGGTGTTGCCGACATGAAGTCCGGCGTCGTCTTGAACATATTCGTGGCAACCGCCTTCCACAAATTCGGCGGCAACCCGCACCCGATCAAGCTGCTGATCACCTCGGACGAAGAGATCGGTTCGCCCTCCTCGCGGCCGGTGATCGAGCGCGAAGGACGCGCCGCGCGCGCCGTGTTCAATTCCGAGCCGGGCCGCCCGACCGGCAATATCGTCACCGGCCGCAAGGGCGGCATCTTCATGCATGTCGCCATTACCGGCAAAGCCGCGCATTCCGGCGCCAATTTCGCCGCTGGCGTCAGCGCGATCGGCGAGCTCGCGCACAAGATCGTGCATATCCACGCGCTGACCGATCTCGACAAGGGCATCACGCTCAATGTCGGTCTCGTCTCGGGCGGGCAATCCGTCAACACCACGGCGCCTTACGCGGAAGGGCAGATTGACCTGCGCTACGTCGATCCGGCGGACCGCGCGAGGGTGATGGCGGCGATCGAGACGATCATCGCGACACCTTACGTGCCCGGTACCAGCGCGACGCTGACGGTCAAGGGCGAGTTCGTGCCGGTGGTGCAGAGCGCCGATTCAAAGGCGCTGTTCGAGAACTATCAGGCCGCCGCAAAGCAGGCCGGCCTCACCACGCTCCAGGGCGAGTTCTCCGGCGGCTGCGCCGATTCCGGTTTCACCGCCGCGGTCGGAACGCCGACCATCTGCGGGCTCGGCCCGGTCGGCGGGCTTGCGCACACGCCAGAGGAATATCTCGAGCTCGACAGCATCGTCCCGCGCGCGCAGGCGCTGGCGCTGGCGATCTTGCGGGGGTGAAAACAGGTGCCGTAGGGTGGGCAAAGCGAAGCGTGCCCACCGCTTCAGGTGCCGGGGAAAGATGGTGGGCACGGCGCAAGTGCGCCTTTGCCCACCCTACGAGACCTCCCGAACCTCACGAATAGCTCGGCGCATCCGGCCTGCGGAAGATCTGGATGGGGTCGCCCGGCACGATCGGATGGCCGCTGAACATCGCATAGGCGTAGAGCGCGAGATAGGCGATCGCGAGCGCGCCGACCGCGTAGAAGGCCCAGGTCGCGACGCGTTTCATCATTGCGCTCCATTGCTGTCCCGGCGGGAGGCTCAGGCAGCGCTTCTAGAGCGATGACGCGGAAAAGGCCAGCCTGCACGGCCCATCGCCAGCGGCGATCAAATGCCGCGGCGGACGTGGGTGGGAACGCTGACGTCCGCAAGCCTGACGGCGTCTTCGTCCTGATCCACCGCCACATACTGACCGTGCCAATAGGCCAACGCAGCGTTGCGAGTCGAATTCTTGACGTCTCGCACTCGGCCGATGATGATGCCGTGCGAATGGCGCTCGAAGATGTCCTCGACCTCGCAATCGACGGCGGACAATGCGCCAACCAGCAGCGGAACACCCGAGACCGCCGTCACCCATCTGGCGCCCGCGAAACGATCGGCACCCTTGAGCCCGCCCTTGCCGGCAAAGCGCTCGGCGATTTCGAGCTGATCGGCCGCGAGAATATTCACGCCGAAGGCACCGTAGCGTCGGATCAGCGGGAAGGACGAGGCATCGCGGTTGATGCTGACGATCAGCGTCGGCGGATCGACCGAGAACGAGCTGACCGAGGTGACCGTCATGCCGGTGATGTCCTTGCCCCCTCCGGCGGTGATGACGCTGACGCCGCCGGTGAGATGGCGCATGGCGCCGCGGAAATCGGCGGAGGAGACGACATTTTCGGTCATGAGATCGCGGGGCACTACATTCATGGCATCGTCCCCGAGCCGGGGTCCCTGTCTATCTAGGTACGATCGTCCGCCGACAAAAGGTGGCTCAGGATCGAGCCTTCGAGACCCGCGAGCTCGGCCGAGCCGCGTTGGCGGGGCCGGGCCGTGTTAACCACGACGTCATGGGCGATCCGCCCTTCCTCGATCACCAGCACCCGGTCGGCCAGCGCGACCGCCTCGGCGACATCGTGGGTTACCAGGATCGCGGTAAAGCCCTGGTCGCGCCAGACGCGCTCCAGCAACCGCTGCATCGAGATACGGGTCAGCGCATCCAGCGCGCCAAGCGGCTCGTCGAAGGCGAGCACACGGGGACGCGAGACCAGCGCGCGGGCAAGGGCTACGCGCTGCTTCTGGCCGCCCGACAGCACCGATGGCCACTGGTCGCGCTTATCGGTCAGCCCCACCTCGGTCAGCGCCTTCTCCGCGCGTGAATGCGCGTCGGAAGAGGCGCGATCGCGGCCGAGGCCGACCTCGACATTGGAGAGAACGCGGGCCCAGGGCAACAGCCGAGGCTCCTGGAACATCACGCGGATATCCTCGGGCTTCACGGCGTCGCCGAGCGAGATGCTGCCAGCGTCGAACTTCTCCAGGCCGGCGATGAGGCGCAGCAGCGTGCTCTTGCCGCAGCCGCTCTTGCCCACGATGGCGACGAACTGGCCGGCGGGGATGTGAAGATCGATGCCGCGCAGCACCTCGTTGTCGCCGTAGGATTTGCGCAAGCCGCGGATGCTGAGCGGCAGGCCGGAGGTCTGCACCGGGCGCTCCTCGCGCACGACGCGGGCGTGAGGCGCGAAATTGGCGCGGGTTGCGAGTTCGGTTTCCGGAAGGGAGGTACGAAGGGCAGTCTGCATGTGATTCCCGGTATTTCTGCTCAGCGTTTCCAATAAGCGGGGTGCCAGGAGAGCGTCAGGCGCTCCAGCACGCGGGAGGCGCTGTCGGCGAGCTTGCCGAGCAGCGCGTAGATCAGGATCGAGAGCACCACGACGTCGATCAGCATGAACTCGCGCGCCTGCATCGCCATATAGCCTAGGCCCGAAGACGCCGCGATGGTCTCCGCGACGATCAGGGTCAGCCACATGATGCCGAGTGCAAAACGGATGCCGACGAAGATCGAGGGCAGCGCGCCCGGGAAGATCACGCGGCGGAACAGCTCGCCGTCAGTCATGCCGTAGATGCGGCCCATCTCAATCAGCTGCGGATCGACGGTGCGGATGCCGTGCAGCGTGTTGAGGTAGATCGGGAAGAACACGCCGAGCGCCACCAGGAACAGCTTCGCGCTCTCATCGATGCCGAACCACAAAATGACCAGCGGGATCAGCGCCAGATGCGGCACGTTGCGCACCATCTGCAGCGTCGTGTCCGTGAGCTTGGCCGACAGCTGCGACAGGCCGTTAGCGAGGCCGAAGGCAAAGCCGATGCTGCCGCCGATCAGGAAGCCGATCGAGGCGCGCCAGAACGAGACCCAGATGTTGCGCGCGAGCTCGCCGGAGAGCAGCAGCTTCCAGCCCGCAAGCACGACGTCGCTCGGCGCCGGCAAGACCCGCGTCGGCACGAAGCCGGTGACGCTGGCGACCTGCCAGATCGCGATGATGGCAAGCGGCACGATCCACTGGATCAGGCCGTCGACGCGCGGCAGGCGCAAACTACGGGGAAGCGAAACGCTGTCGATCAGGCTCATGATTGCGACACCTTCTGCTGCGGACGCAAGTCGCTGCCGACCGTTTCACCAAAAGGACCGCCGTTGAAGTGCAGCTTGGTCACGTTGCTGGGCTGCTCCAGCGAGAGCAGCGGGAACACCAGCTCGGCGAAACGATAAGCTTCCTCCAGATGCGGGTAGCCCGAGATGATGAAGGTATCGATGCCGATGTCCTGATACTCCTTGATGCGGGCCGCGACCGTCTGGGCGTCGCCGACCAGTGCCGTGCCGGCGCCGCCGCGCACGAGGCCGACACCGGCCCACAGGTTCGGAGCGATCTCGAGCTTGTCGCGCTTGCCGCCGTGGAGCTGCGCCATGCGCTGCTGGCCGACCGAATCCATCCGCGCAAAGTTCTTCTGCGCCGTCGCGATGGTCTCGTCGCTGACATGCTTGATCAGCTCATTGGCCGCTCGCCAGGCCGCGTCATTGGTCTCGCGGACAATCACGTGGAGCCGGATGCCGAACGATAGTTTTCGGCCGCGTGCGGCGGCGACCTCCCTCACCTTGGCGATCTTCTCCGCGACCAAAGCCGGCGGCTCGCCCCAGGTCAGATATTTGTCGACGGTGTCGACGGCGACGTGGATGCCGGCATCCGACGAGCCGCCGAAATAAAGCGGCGGACGCGGCGACTGCACCGGGGGAAACAGCAGCTTGCCGCCTTCGACATGGATGTGCTTGCCCTCGACATTGACGGTCTTGCCGGCGAGCAGCTCGCTATAGACGCTGAGGAACTCGCGGGTGACCTCGTAGCGCTCGTCATGGGCAAGGAAGATGCCGTCGCCCTTGTTCTCGACGGGATCGCCGCCGGTGACGACGTTGACCAGAAGCCGACCGTTGGTGATGCGGTCGAGCGTCGCTGTCATGCGCGCGGCCACGCTCGGCGATTGCAGGCCCGGCCTGACCGCCACGAGATAGCGCAGCCGCTCGGTGAACGGCGCGACCGAGGAGGCGACGATCCAGGAATCTTCGCAAGATCGCCCAGTCGGCAGCAGCACGCCGAAATAGCCGAGCTGGTCGGCGGCCTGCGCGATCTGGCGCAGATAGTTGAAATTGACCTCGCGGCCGCCGGTGCCGGTGCCGAGATAACGGCCGTCGCCGTGGGTCGGCAGGAACCAGAGGATGTTGGCGTTGCTCATGGAGGTGCTCCGATGACTAGCCGTACGTCGTTCCGACCGCGGCAGCGACGATGCCGATCGATATGACGATGGCTGCGAATACGCGTTGAACGATACGCCTCATGTTCAAACCTTTTGAAATGGGGAAATTGGTGGGCACGATCAGGCTGCCGGGTTGCGCCAGACGATGTCGCGGATCACGATCGGCTTCGGGATCAGGCCGAGCTTGTGGAAGCGGTCGGCGACGCCCTGCTGGGTCGTGACGATGTCGTCGGTGACCGGGCCGACCACGAAATTTGCGCGATTGGCGGCGAGGGTCTGGATGTCCAACGGGACGCCGGTGATCGCGGCGAGCGATTTGGCGACCTCGTCGCGGTGCTGTTCGGCCCATTGACCAGCCGCGGTCGTCACATCGATGATCTGCTGCAGGATCGCGCCGTGATTCCTGGCGAAATCGCGATTGGCGATGAAGAAGGAATTGGTCTTGATGACGTCGCGCGCATTGATCAGGATGCGGCCGCTCTGCTTGGTCTCGCCGATCGCGAAGTAAGGATCCCAGATCGCCCACGCCTCGATGCTGCCATTGGCAAAGGCAGGCCCGGCATCCGGCGGCGTCAGATAGACCGGCGTGATGTCCGCGTAGGTGAGGCCCGCTTTCTCCAGCGTTTGCACCACGATGTTGTGGGCGCTGGATCCCTTGGTGAAGCCGACGCGCTTGCCCTTCAAGTCGGCGATGCCGCGGATCGGCGAATCCTTCGGCACCAGGATGCCCTGGCCGTTGGTGATGGGCTGGCCGGCGGCATAGACGATCGCCGCGCCCGCCGCCTGGGCGAACGCCGGCGGGGAATCGCCGACCGCGCCAAAATCGATGCTGCCGACATTCATCGCCTCCATCATCGGAGGTCCCGACGAGAACTCGACCCATTTCACGTCGATGCCCAATGGCGCGAAATGTTTTTCCAGGGCGGCCTGCTGACGCGTGATAACCAGCACGCCGGTCTTCTGGTAGCCGACACGAATTTCCTTCACCGCGCCTTGTGCTTTGGCACTTGAAGCGAATGCGGCGGCTGCCGCAGTTCCAACGGATAGTTTGAGAAAGTCCCGACGTTGCATCCGACACTCCAGGCCGCGTGCGGCCGTCCTTCATTCGTGTTCGTGAATGATGGTGCGGCTGATCGGAGGTGTCGAGACGCGCGGAAAAATAGCGATGCAAGCACTGCGCAGTTGGCAGAGCGCATGATTAATCTTTCAATCAGCGGAGCGAACGCAGGGGATATTTTTCCGCACGCGAATGTGAAAAACGCACGCAGCCCGGCCGAGAAATTAAAAATCGCGAAAACAACCCCATGCACAGTAGCCGGCGCGTGCGAAAACAATGACTTACGTTTATCCGAATTTGACTTGACTCGTCGGGCAAAACAGGAGCAGGATGGCATCATGGCCGCGTTGCGGATGGACCGGTCCTTGCCGGACTAATGCAGCCACCTCACCGGCAGATTCTGCAGTCCGCGGAACGCCCAGCCGCCGATCCGCACCGGTTCGTCGTCGGCAAGCTCGATCCGGCCGGCACGGGCGAACAATGTCGGCAGTGCGACGTCGGCGATCATGGCGCGGGAGGCCCAGGCACCGGCGCAGAAATGCGGGCCAGCACCGAACGCGACGCTCTTGGCCGTGTCACGCCGCACGTCGAACTGATCGGCGCGCTCGAAATGCTTCTCGTCGCGATTGGCGGAGCCGAACATGAGGAATACGCGTTCATCGGTTTCGAACGCGACGTCGCGGATCGACCACGGCTTTGCGATGCGTCGCGGCGACATGCCGATCGGCGAGATCCAGCGGGCATATTCCTCGAAGGCCTGCAGCCAGGTCACCTCGCCCTTGCGCACGAGATCGAGCTGCTCGGGATGGCTCAGCAGCGCCCACACCGTGCCGGCGATCGCCTTGCGCGGCTCGTTCTGGCCGCCGGAGATCGCCAGTTTGACATTGGCGCGCACGCTCTCCATCGCCATGTCCGACGCGAGCAGCACGCCGAGGAGGCTCTGGTCGGGATGCTTGCGCATCACAGGCAGGATGTCGTCGATCGCCGCATCGATGCCCGACGTCGCCGCATGGCAACGCGCCTCGACGGCCGCGTCACCGCTGTAGTTGGCGATGCCCTCGATCATGCCCTGTGACCAGGCGTCCATATCCGCAAAGCCGATATTGGTGAGGCCGGTAATCGACTTCAGGCATTCGCCCGAGAACGGCAACGCGAAGTCGCGCATGAAATCGATACGTCCGGGCTCGATCGCGTCAATGATGCGATCGGCATGGGCCTGGAACAGCGCGGCCCAGTGCGCCTTCACCGTCTTCGGCGACACCGTCGGAAACATCGCGCGGCGCTCGACCTGGTGCGCCTCGCCGTCCTTGCGCATCATGTTGTGGCCCATCAGCCGGTTCATCAGGCCGGCAGGCTGGTGCGAGGAGAACACGTCGATCTGCTTCTCGGAGATCGAGATGTCGTCGCGGCTCGTCAGTAGCGTCGAGCCGAGCTGCGGCACGAAGGCGATCGGCGCCTCCTTGCGCATCTTGGCGAGCATCGGATAGGGGTCGGCCCAGAACGCGGCCGGGTCGATGTCGATGCGCGGCGCCGTGCTCAAGGCGGCCTCCCTTGCTGTGTCCTCGCCAAGCTAATGCCTTCAAGCGCCGCCGTCTGTCCCCAGCGATTGGGACAAACGGCCTTAGGGCGTGTCTTCGCAACTCGAATGGCCCACGACGGGCGTCGACCAGACATCCGCCTGCGAGCGACCATGCATCAGCCAATAGTCGTTCTGCCAGCTCTCGTAACCAAGCAATTCGCCAAAGCGCCGTTCGCGATCATCGGACCAGGCTCCGGGTTCGTTTAGGAGCGCAAGCATGGCATCAACCCGCCACTCATGGCCGGGCAACGCGTAGAAGAGGCTCCGATATTCGAACTGCGGCGCGTCAGGACATGCTTCGATCAGCTCGCGTCTTGTCAAGCAACCCTCAGTGACGTGCCTGTCGAACATGCGCCAATATCGAATGCAAATATCTGGCTCCTGGCCAACGATGTCCATGAAATACGCGAGCGGCTTGATACCCCTCAGCATCAAGCCGAGCTCTCTGTTGGTGTGAACCAGATAAGGCATTTGACAAATCCGCTCAGGATACATGTTGGGCATGTTGGTCGCGCAACGTTAATTTCTGCTGAGAGTCTCTTGCGGACGCGCCAGCTGGCGCCGAGCTTTTCAGGGTGGCCGAAACATCTCGCCCCGCCAGACCCGCCCCCCTTCGTTTCGTACCCGAGTTCATTACTCCAAAGCACCCGCTATGCGTCGCGTGAACCGGCGGAATCCAACGCGTAGATCTCTCACCCTGAACATGAGGGTTATGAGCCATTCTGGCGTTCCCAGATGACGGAGTGTCTGCGCAATTCCCTGATCCATGCTCTGGCTCATATTCTGGTCGGTGTAATGCGTGCTCCCCTCACGGCTCCAATCAAGTCTCCAAGCGATCTCTTCTCGCAACGCGTCGACGCCCGACAGACGCCGAGCAAAATCCAACTCTCTTCTGGCGCAGATCCGCTCGATCCGGGGGCGGACGGCTTCATAGTAGTGGATGCCCCAGTTCTCGAGCCTTGCGTGGGTCGCCTCGTGTACGATGGCGGACGCGATCCACTCGACCGTCGTGCTTTCAGAATCGACGACACGCGCGTCGAGCAGGCAGGCGTTTATTGAATGCTGATAGCATCCGGCGCCGTGCGGAACCAATTGCACCCAGATTCGAAAAAGACTCTTCTTGATGCGCCGGTAGTGAAGTGGAGCAAACCGTTCGATCAGCCGCAGCGCGGCTTCGACGCGTTGCAGGGCTCGCTCGGGATCATCCGATAAAGATCCGATCCAGAGGCCGTCGACAACGCGGCTTTTCGACATCCACAGCCCGATTCTATCGATGAGCGAAGGTCCTGTCGCTGGGGAGCCGCGAGACATGGTGGTCGACATCTCTTCCGATCGAGCTAGCAGATCTCAAAGCTAATACAGGAGCTCCGCTTCGGCGGGTTTTACGATTTGGTTCCAACTTTATCGATCGCGGAGGCGATGTCCGCATCGGGTTTGGCACCGGGCCGGAGATCCGGCCCTATCCCGGCAGCAGCCGTGCAGGACGAAGCTTCGATGTTCGCTTATGGACCAGACCCGTCCCTCTTCCCGTATAGTAGAGGCTGCTGAAGCGGAGAGAACATGAGCGTGGCGGAATCATTCGACGTGCCATCGAAATCGGCGAACGGAACGGCAAGATTACCTTCGATGAACTAAATCAGCTGTGTGACAGCAGCACACTTGATCCCAAAGACGTTGAACGCGTTCTCAACGCCCTGAGTGAAGCGGGGATTTGGATTGAAGGAGACTGAAACCTGACTCTGGTTATATCGCCTACAATGGGTCACAGAGCGACAGTCCCGGAGGGCGGCAGCGTGTCCGCCTTGCTCTCGGAAGCAGGGACTCGCGGGCCTGGAGTACCCCTTAGTTCAGGCCGCGTGGACCGGCGAGCAGGCGCAGCACGATTCCAAACAATTCGTTCTGCGCGGAGATGCCGAGCTTCCCATAAGCGCGCTTGCGATAGGTCAGGGTCGAATGCAGGCCGATGCCGAGCTTTTGCGAGATCGCCTCTGAGCTGAAGCCGAGCAGGATGTGGCGGCAGACCTCCTGCTCGCGCGGCGTCAGTGCTGCAAGCGGCGCGCGCGTCGCGAACAGCGCGGCGAGGTTCTGGTCGAGCGGCGCGGTCGCGGCCTGCTGGAAATGGCGTGCGACGCTGGCACCGATCGCCGGTGCGATGGCCTCCAGCCGTGCACGCTGGGCGTCGCTGAAGCGGCCCTGGGCGGTGATGCGGTAGAAATTGACATAGAAGCAGGTGTCGCCGGTCCAGATCGCGGTCGCGCATTTGTCGACGATGCCGGAATCGGCAAAGAAGATTTTTCGGTAGCGGGCGCCGTACATGCGCGGCGCGAAGGCGGGCAGCACGAGCGGCGCGCGACCCTCGCCTTCGAACAGCGCATCCCGGTTGGGATCGGATTGGTGGAACTGCCCGGCATAGGCCGCACCGAGATCGCCGCCGATGGGGATGTTGCCGGCATCGAGCAGGCAGTGTGCGGCGCCCGCGCGGCTCAACGCGAACACCATGCAGTGACCGACCCCGGCCTGCCGGCGCAGTGTATCGATCAGGATATCAGGGAAATCCGGGCGACCGATGGCGAGCACCGCGGGGGTGATGTCGCCAGCTGCCAAACCTGAGCCTGTCCCGTGGGCCCGCATCGTTCTCTCCCGGCCGCGTTTTGCCGAAGCCTAGCAGCAAAGACGGTAGGCTGGAAGACGCCTCTACCCCGCCGCCGCCTTCGCCGGCGCGACGCTGACCGCGAGCTTGCCGTAGCGGTCGGTGAAGGCCTCCGTGTCGATTTCCTCCAGCTTGATCTCGCCGCTCATCACGCCCTGCTTCCAGGCCGCCTGCGCCGGATCGTTCTGGAATTCCGGCATCACCTCGCGGCCGAACAGCTCCAGCGATTCGCAGATGTGCTCGTGGCTGTTCTTGCCCGCTTGGTTGAGCAAAATGACCTGGTCGATGTGCGAGCCCTGGAAGCGCTTCAGCTTCCTGCGGATCGTCTCAGGCGAGCCGATCAGGCCGCCGCGCAGCGCGGCCTCCTGCGCCTCCGGATTGTCGCGCTTCCACTTGTTGTACTCGTCCCACATGTTGATGGTGTAGGGCGCGGGACGCTGGCGATTCTGCGAGGCACCGTAGAAGCGCAATGCGAACTGGAAGAAGGTGGCGCCGTCGGCGCGGGCGCGGGCCTCCTCGTCCGTCTTCGCGCACATGAAGAACGACACCAGCGCCATGTTCGGGTTGATCTCGTAGTCGGCGAGCTTGGCGAGACGTTTGGTCATGGCGTTGTAATAGGCGTGCACCCAGGCATGCGCGGCATCCGCGCTGACGAACTGGAAGCCGAGCGCGCCAAAGCCGTGGCGCCCGGCGCGCTCGATGGTCGGCAGCTGCGAGCACGCCATCCACAATGGCGGATGCGGCTTCTGCACCGGCTTCGGCACGACGTTGCGCAAGGGGATGTCGAAATATTTGCCGTGATGCTCGCTTCCTGCGTCCTTGAACATCGGGAAGATCGCAGCGACGGCCTCCTCGAACACCTCTTTCTTGGTCTCCATGTCGCGGCCGAACGGCGTGAGCTCGGTGATGGAGGCGCTCTCGCCCATGCCGAATTCGCAGCGGCCGTTGGAGAGCAGATCCAGCACCGCGACGCGCTCGGCAACACGCGCCGGGTGGTTGGTGGTGAGCTGGAGGATGCCGTGGCCGAGCCGGATGTTCCTGGTGCGCTGGCTCGCGGCCGCGAGGAAGGATTCCGGTGAAGGCGAGTGCGAGTATTCTTCGAGGAAGTGATGCTCGACAACCCAGGCGTGGTCGTAGCCGAGCTGGTCTGCGAGTTCCATCTGCGAGAGCGCGTTCTGATAGAGGCTGAGTTCGTCGCCGGCCGCCCACGGCCGTGGCAGTTGCAGCTCATAGAAGATGCCGAACTTCATGACGCCTCTCCCAAGTTTTCTTGAGATTTCTTGCCGCTTATATTTTTGTTGCGCGCATCTTAATGGGTGGGGCGGCGCTGTCTATGCAGTCGCAATTCCGCCTTGCGGGAGAAGGCGCTTTTCGCCGCGGCGGCCATTCAGTACCACACCGATGAAGGTGAAGCGCACCAGCAGATGATAGCTCGCCAGCATCGGAGGAAGCGCGACGATGAGAATAACGCCGCACTTGATCAGCCCGGGCCAGTCGAGCTGCGACAGCGCGACCTGCAGCGCCATCACGATCGGCAGGTGGATCAGATAGAGCCAGTAGGATGCATCGGCGAGGTAGCGCCACGTCCGACTGAAGCCGGACATGAAGCGGAGGGCGAAGCCGAGGACCGCGAATGTGGAAACCCAAATCGCCGGTCCGTAGAGGATGGCGGAGATCAGCCTCAGCGTGGCGAAGCTGACCCGCAGTTTCGGCGCGGCAGGCGACGACAGCATCACGCCTGACAACGCGAAGCTGACCAGGATCAGGAAGAGCGCGAGCAGGACATACGTCAGCCAGCGTCGCTCGATGAGCCGCAGCAGATCGACCTGCCGATGCAGGAGCCAGCCGACGCCGAATGCGGTGCCGAAGCCGACCCAGGCCTGCGCGTTGGTAACGAGCGATTGATCCGGCGTCCTCACGCCCATCACGTTGATCCATCGTGGGTCGAGGCAGAAGGCGATGCCGATCGGGATTGCCAGAACCAGGGGAGCCAGCGGATTTCGCATGATCCGCGCGAAGACCCGGTCAAACACTGTGCGTAGCGTACCTGATATATCAAGCCGGACAATTGCGCCGCGCAGCAGGAGCGTCGCGACATAGAGCTCCAGCAGCACATACAGAAACCAGAGATGGGTCAGGGGAAACTTGGGCAGTGCCGGCAGCCAGCCGGACGTGGGGTGGATCGGACCGCCATTTGGAAAGTGAGATGCCCAGATCACGATCAGAACTATCGGCATGAACACGAGCGGCCAGCCGATCACCAACGGCAGGCCGATCCGCTGCAGCCTGTCCCTGACGAAGCCCCAACTCCCCCGGCGCTGAACGCTCATGCGGGCAAAGAAGCCCGCCATCAGAAAGAAGGTCGTCATCCGGAAGACGTGGATGGTAAAGGACAGCAGGCCCAGAGCGACGCTTGGATGGGTGTCCTGGATAATCCAGAACCGGGGCGAGGCCGGCACAAACGACAATGTCGCGTGCAGGACGATGCCGAGCAGCAGGGCGCCACCCCTGACTGCGTCGAGAGCATGGAGCCTCTCCGATACAGGGGCGGCGGCGATCAAGTGGGACATGAATAGGCTCGTTCCGGCTGGATGGGAATTTATGCTGGACGGTTTAGCCAATCGGCACAGGGCCTTCTCGCCTGATCCAAAAATCGGCTAGCCGATTTCGCGGCGCGGCTGGCTGAGTTCAGCGCTGTCGGGCCGGCTCAGCGCCTCGCGCCGGAATTCGGTCGGAGTTACGCCGGTCTCGGCCTTGAAGGCCCGGTTGAAAGGTCCGATCGACTGGAAGCCTGCATCCATCGCGATGGTCAGCACCGGGACCTCGCGTTGCGTCGCGTCGGACAGCGCCAGCCTGGCGTCCTCGATACGGTAGCGGTTGAGGAAAGCATTGAAGTTGCGATAGCCCAGTCCTTCATTGATCGCTTGGCGCAGCCGATGCTCGGGAACGTCGAGCCGCGCCGCGAGCGCGCCGATGGCAAGACCCTCCTGCCGATAGGTTCGCTCCACGGTCATCAGATGGTCGACACGCCGGAGCAGGATCGGGTCGACAACAACCCGCCCCGCGGTGGCGCGATCGGCGACCTGGGCTAGCTTCCCCGCCTCGCCGGATGCGATCGCGGCCGTGGCGTCATTGACGGCCATCGCCGGCGCGCTGAACAGGCCGATGCCGGCAAGCATGGCCACCACGAACAGCCCGAGCGCGGTCGGGAGACTGCCGGGCGCACCGGGAACCGCGACGGGAATTGCGGCGAAGCCGGCGACCGCGACGGTCGCGATGAGCACGACATTGATCGCAAGCATCGCGAGCCGCAGTCGGCGTCGCCGCGCAACCAGATCGGCGCGCCAGGTCTTGACCGTCTGAACCGCGGCAGCGAGGGCCAGCACCAGGGTGGCCAGAGCCAGGACTCGCCCGCCTGCGCCGGCCAAAGCGGGCCAGTTCGCCCAGGCCAGCGTGATCGCAAATCCGAAAGCCACGATGCTCAGCCACAGGGCGCCGTGCCAACGCCTCAGCACGAAATCGTCGTCGAACGCCGCGCGCGCCCACAGCCAGAAGACCGCAGGCTGCGCGGACAGGATCGGCAACGTCCACCACCAAGCCGTTTTGGGCAGGCTGGGCGCCGTCGCGATCGCATAGAATATGCCGCCTGCGCACATCGCAATGCCCAGCAAAGCCTGTTGGCCGGTCGCACGACGCAGCAACGCCACGAGAACGATCAACAGGAACACGCCGCTCGCCGCGCCGCGAAGTCCGAGATCGATCGCCGTCAGCCCTGTCGCGGTCACAAACTCGGTTCCCCGTTCGATGCCAAATTGTCGCATCGCCTTTGCACGGGTACAACCCAAACTTGCACTTGTGGTCTGGCGGCAGCCATCATCGCAACTCGACGGATTGATCCAGATCAAGGCGTCAGTGGTCCTGCTGCTTCTAAAGTGCGGCAAGGCAACGGCCCGGATGCCGTCCCAATCCCCACATTCCAAACGAGACCGAATATGTCGGCCCCAGACGACGCGACTTCGCGCGTGCGCCGTAAGCGCATGGAGATTTTCGCTTTCCTGTTCCTGACCGCAATCGTGATGCCCGTCCTCGCGGTCGGAACGGTGGGCTCGTACGGGCTCGGCGTCTGGATCTACCAGATGTTTGCCGGCCCTCCCGGCCCGCCGCCCTCCCCGCATTGATCTCCTCGAAGCGAAAGACAGGCATCATGGCCGAATCCAAACTCAACCGCCGCGCATTGATCACCGGCCGGGTGCTCAGCACCGACCGCGTCGTCGCGCCCCCCGGGTGCGAGATCGCCAGCATCATCGTGCAGGCACGCCCCGAGCGGCTGGACCAGCTGGAAGCCGCGATCACCGCCCTTCCCGGCTGCGAGATTCACGGCCGCGATGCGCGCGGCAAGCTCATCGTCGTGACCGAAGCGCCTGATGCCGGCAGCCTCGGCACGCTGCTCAACACCATCCAGTCGCTGCCCGACGTCTATTCGGCGGCGCTGGTCTTTCACGCCATCGAAACGGCTTAAGGCCGGGAGAGTCGTCATGACATCGCCAAAGCTCGACCGCCGCCAGATGCTGAAGCTCGAGGCCGCCGCCATCGCGGCCGCCGCTGCGGGCATGCCGGCACCGGCGCTCGCCGCGAACCTCGTCGCCGAGCGCGACGTCGCCGAACTGAAATGGGACAAGGCCGCGTGCCGTTTCTGCGGTACCGGCTGCTCGGTGATGGTCGCGACCAAGAACAATCGCGTCGTCGCCACCCACGGCGACATCAAGGCCGAGGTCAATCGCGGCCTCAACTGCGTCAAGGGCTACTTCCTCTCCAAGATCATGTACGGCCACGACCGCCTGACGCAGCCGATGCTGCGCAAGACGGCGGGCAAATACGACAAGAACGGCGAGTTCACGCCTGTTACCTGGACCGAAGCCTTCGACATCATGGAGGTGAAGTGGAAGGAGGCGATCAAGAAGCGCGGGCCGAACGGCGTCGCCATGTTCGGCTCCGGCCAGTGGACGATCTGGGAAGGCTATGCGGCCGTGAAGCTGTTCAAGGCCGGCTTCCGCACCAACAACATCGATCCCAATGCGCGCCACTGCATGGCTTCCGCCGTGGCCGGCATGATGCGCACCTTCGGCATCGACGAGCCGGCCGGCTGCTATGACGACATCGAGGCCACAGATGCCTTCGTGCTGTGGGGCTCGAACATGGCGGAGATGCATCCGATCCTGTGGACGCGCCTCGCCGACCGCCGGCTCTCCGCGCCGCATGTCCGGGTCGCCGTACTCTCGACCTTCGAGCACCGCTCGTTCGATCTCGCCGACATCGGCATGGTGTTCAAGCCGCAGACCGATCTCTATCTGCTGAACGCCATCGCCAACCACATCATCAAGACCGGCCGGGTCAACAAGGACTTCGTTGCCGCGCATACGATCTTCAGGCGCGGCCAGACCGACATCGGTTATGGTTTGAGGCCCGAGCATCCGCTGCAGAAGAAGGCGACGGGCGCGGCGAAGGCCAACGATTCCACCGAGATGAGCTACGACGAGTACGTCAAGTTCGTCTCCGAGTACACGCTGGAGAAGGCGGCGGAGATGTCGGGCGTGCCGCTCAACCGGCTGGAGGCGCTGGCCGAGCTCTATGCAGATCCCAAGACCAAGGTGGTCTCGTTCTGGACCATGGGCTTCAACCAGCACACCCGCGGCGTCTGGTGCAACAACCTCGTCTACAACATCCACCTTCTGACCGGGAAGATCTCCTCGCCCGGCAACAGCCCGTTCTCGCTGACCGGCCAGCCCTCGGCCTGCGGCACCGCGCGCGAGGTCGGCACCTTCTCGCACCGCCTGCCGGCCGACATGGTCGTGACCAACAAGGAGCACCGCACCAAGGCCGAGCACATCTGGCAGCTTCCGGAGGGCACCATTCCCGACAAGCCCGGCGCCCACGCCGTGCTGCAGAGCCGGATGCTGAAGGACGGCCTGATCAACGCCTATTGGGTGCAGGTCAACAACAATCTGCAGGCCGGTCCGAACGCCAACGAGGAGACCTATCCGGGCTTCCGCAACCCCGATAATTTCATCGTGGTTTCCGACGCCTACCCATCCGTCACGGCGCTCGCCGCCGATTTGATCCTGCCGACCGCGATGTGGGTGGAGAAGGAAGGCGCTTACGGCAACGCCGAGCGGCGCACGCAATTCTGGCACCAGCTCGTCCCCGCGCCCGGCGAGTCCAAGTCCGATCTATGGCAGCTCATGGAGTTCTCAAAACGCTTCAAGATCGAGGAGGTCTGGCCCGAGGAGCTGATCGCCAAGAAGCCGGACGTGCGCGGCAAGACTCTGTTCGACGTGCTCTACAAGAACGGCCAGGTCGACAAATTCCCGACATCGGAGATCGAGGACGGCTACGCCAACGAGGAGTCCAAGGCGTTCGGCTTCTACGTGCAGAAGGGCCTATTCGAGGAATATGCCGCGTTCGGCCGCGGCCACGGCCACGACCTCGCGCCGTTCGACGCCTATCACCGCGAGCGCGGCCTGCGCTGGCCCGTCGTCAACGGCCAGGAAACCAAATGGCGCTTCCGCGAGGGGAGCGACCCCTACGTCAAGCAGGGCACCGAGGTGCAGTTCTACGGCTATCCGGACGGCAAGGCGCGCATCTTCGCCCTTCCTTACGAGCCGGCAGCGGAATCGCCGGACAACGAATATCCCTACTGGCTCTCGACCGGCCGCGTGCTCGAGCACTGGCATTCCGGCACCATGACGCGCCGGGTGCCCGAGCTCTACAAGGCCTTCCCCGAGGCCGTGTGCTTCATGCATCCTGATGATGCGCAGGAGGCGAAGATCCGCCGCGGCGACGAGGTGAAGGTGGTCTCCCGCCGCGGCTTCATCCGGGTCCGCGTCGAGACGCGCGGCCGCGACCGGCCGCCGCGTGGCCTCGTCTTCGTGCCGTGGTTCGACGAATCCAAGCTGATCAACAAGGTGACGCTGGACGCCACCGATCCGATCTCGCTGCAAACCGATTACAAGAAGTGCGCCGTGCGCATCGAGCGGGTGAACGTGTCATGATGAAACGATTTGGAGTAGCGCTGCTCGCAGTCGCGATCGCGGCTGGCGCGAGTTCGCTGACCGCGCAGACGGTGACGTCAGGCCTGCGCGGCCCGACCCCGCTCAACGACGAAGGGCCGGCGCCGCCGATGCTGCCGAACCGCAACACCTCCGAAAGGGAGGTGCGCAACTATCCGGAGCAGCCGCCGGTGATCCCGCATGCGATCGATGGCTATCAGGTCGATCTCAACGGCAACAAGTGCCTGTCCTGCCATGCGCGGGCGCGCATCGCGGAATCGCAGGCGCCGATGGTCTCGATCACCCACTTCATGGATCGCGACGGCCAGTTCCTGGCTTCGATCTCGCCGCGCCGCTTCTTCTGCACGGAATGCCATGTGCCGCAGAACACGGCGACGCCGCCCGTCAGCAACGACTTCACCGACATCGACACGCTGCTGTCGCGCACAAGCCCCGGTGGTCGCCGATGACGACGACCACTGATGAGCCCGACGAGGGAATGAAGGCCAAGGGCGGTTTCGTCGCACGAAGCTTGGACTTTGCGCGCGAGCTCTGGCAGGTGCTGATCCGTCCGAGCTCGGTGTTCGGGCTTGGTGTGCTGGTGCTGGCGGGCTTCATGGCCGGCGTGATCTTCTGGGGCGGCTTCAACACCGCACTGGAATTGACCAACACCGAAAAATTCTGCACCGGCTGCCACGAGATGAAGGACAACGTCTATGCCGAGCTGAAGTCGACCATCCACTTCGCCAACCGCTCCGGCGTGCGGGCGACCTGTCCGGATTGCCACGTGCCGCACAACTGGACCGACAAGATCGCCCGCAAGATGCAAGCCTCCAAGGAGGTCTGGGGCAAGATCTTCGGCACGATCGATACCCGCGAGAAATTCCAGGATCACCGGCTCGAGCTGGCGGCGCATGAATGGGCGCGCTTCAAGTCCAACGATTCGCTGGAATGCCGCAACTGCCACAGCGCCGATTCCATGGACATCACCAAGCAGTCGCCGCGGGCCTCGGTCGCCCATCAGCGCTTCCTGTTCACCAAGGAAAAGACCTGCATCGACTGCCACAAGGGCATCGCTCACCATCTGCCCGACATGCGCGGCGTTCCCGGCTGGCAGTAGGGACGAGGCCTGAGCGAGCGCCTCGTCCTTCGAGACGACCGCTTTGCGGTCTCCTCAGGATGAGGCTCAGCGGCATCTTTGCCCTTCGAAATTGCCGCCGCGCACTCCGCCCTCATCCTGAGGGCCCGCCAACGGCGGGCGTCTCGAAGGATGGGCCGCGGAGAACGGCCTCGAATTGCGATGGCCCCGCGCTTGAACCGGCGGTGCGAATGGTTAGTTTTGGGACTGGCGAATCGCTCCGTTTCGCCCCCTCCTCAAGACAGACATGGCCACATTCACCCCGCATCAGGATGCCGCGCTCAAGGCCGTTGGCGACTGGCTCAAGGCCAAACCCGGCCGCAACGGCACGCCGCCGGTGTTCCGCCTGTTCGGCTATGCCGGTACCGGCAAGACCACGCTGGCGCGGCACATCGCCGACGGCGTCGACGGCGAGGTGAAGTTCGCCGCCTTCACCGGCAAGGCGGCGCTGGTCATGCGCAACAAGGGGTGCGACGAAGCCTCCACCATCCATTCGCTGATCTATCGCACCCGCGAATCCGGCGAGGAGCAGCCCAGCTTCGAGCTGTGGGACGACGCCCCGGCCTCCAAGGCCAAGCTGATCGTGATCGACGAATGCTCGATGGTCGATGCCGAACTGGGCCGCGACCTGATGTCGTTCGACTGCCCGCTGCTGGTGCTGGGCGATCCCGCGCAGCTGCCCCCGATCCAGGGCGGCGGCTTCTTCACCAACACCGAGCCCGACGCGATGCTGACCGAGGTGCACCGCCAGGCCCAGGACGACCCGATCGTGCGGATGTCGATGGACGTCCGCGAGGGCCGCGAGCTCGACATCGGCCGCTACGGCGAGAGCGAGGTGGTGTCGCGCAAGGAGCTCGACCCCGATCGCGTCATGGCCGCCGACCAGGTGCTGGTCGGCCGCAACAACACGCGACGCGCGTACAATATGCGGGTGCGCCAGCGCCAGAACATCGAGGACGTCTTCCCCGTCGCCGGCGACAAGCTGGTCTGCCTGCGCAACAACCGCAAGAAGGGCCTGTTCAACGGCGGGCTGTGGCGCGTGAAGTCGCGCAACACCTCGCGCTCGAAATCCCGCATTCTCAGTATGAGGCTGTCGCCGGACGAGGATCTCGGGCACAAGGTGACCAAGGTCTCGGTGCGCGCTGATTGCTTCGAGGGCGGCGTCGAGGCGATCGCCTGGGAGCAGCGCAAGCCCTATGACGAGTTCGACTACGGCTACGTGCTGACCGTGCACAAGTCGCAGGGCTCGCAATGGGACGACGTCGTGCTGTTCGACGAGAGCTTTGCGTTTCAGGAGAGCCGGGCGAGGTGGCTGTACACGGGGATTACGCGGGCGGCGAAGCGGCTGAGCATTGTGGTGTGAAGCCCGTAGGGTGGGTTAGCCGAAGGCGTAACCCACCTCTTCTGTCTCCTCGGATCGCAACAGTGGTGGGTTACGCCCTGCAGATGCGCTTTGCGCATCTGCAGGGCTAACCCACCCTACGAAACCTCACTTCCCCACAACAAAATAAAAATCCTCTCTTCCCGGCGGCGAGCCGTATGAAAACGGCTGCTGCTCGTGCTTGGTCACAAGCCAGACGTCGTCGCGGACGATGTCGAACAGCTTCCTGATCTCGACCTTCGGCTCCTTGATCTCGCGGGCGAGCGCGGTGGCGAACGGGCTGTCGGCGCCGCCGTCGCCGTCCATCGCGGTCTCGCCGTGCTTGGCGGCGTAGACCACCATGAAGCCGGCGCCGGGCTCGATGTTGGAAAAGCCCTTGTCGACCAGCTTGAGCGACAGCGTGCGCTGCATGGTGGGCGCGAACGGATTGTCGCGGCAGGCATCCAGCATGACCAGACGCACTTTTCGCGCAGCGCCCACCGCCGCGATCACCTGCTCCAGCGCAACCGCCTGGGTCTCGGCGTCCCTGTCGGCGGCAAGCTTGGCATCGACGGGAACGAGATAATTGACGCCGCCGATCTCGAAACCATGACCGGCGTAATAGACCACCGCCCAATCCGCCTTCTCCGCTTCGGCCGCAAACGTCTGCAACGCTTCGAAGAACTTGTCGCGGGTCAGATCGCTGACGGATATCACGGTCTGGAAGCCAACGTCGCGCAGCGCGGCCGCGATCATTTTCGAGTCGCGTGGCGGATTGGGCAAGGCGTGGACGTTCTTGTAGGCGCCGTTGCCGATCACAAGTGCCACACGGCGCCCCGCGGATCCGGCTGACGGCTGCGGTGTCAGCGCAGCCAATCGCTCCTGCGCGATGGCGCGGGCGCGCGCGACGTCGAGCTCGTCGAACTTCGTCAGCGAATAGGCCGCCGCACGATAGTCGGCACGGGCCTGGGCGAGATCCTTCTTGCGCTCGTAGATCTGGCCGCGACCCGAATGTGCGCGCACATTGTTCGGGTTGATCTGGATCGCAATGTTGTAGTCCTTCAGCGCGGCGTCGAGATCGCCTTTCAGCATGTTGACGTCGGCGCGATTGTTGATCGCGTACGTGTTCTTCGGCTGCTTCTCGATCAGACCGTTGCAGTCGGCGAAGGCCTGGTCGTACTTGCCCATCATGCCGTAGGTGATGCAGCGATTGCCGGTGATCTGCTGCGCGGCCGGTTCGATCTTCTCGGCCTCCGCGAAATCGGCAATGGCGCCTTCAAAATCCTGCATCAGCGTGCGCACGCGGGCGCGGTTGGTGTAGCCGAGCAGGAACTTGGGCGCGTATTTGATCGACAGGTTGAAATCGTCGAGCGCGCTTTGCAGCGCACCCCGGCGCAACTGGATGATGCCGCGGTTGTTGTAGGGGACACCGTAGGTCGGGCGCTTCTGGAGCGCGAGGTTGTAGTCCGCCATCGCATGGTCGTCCTGGCCCGTCCGCTCATAGGCGAGGCCGCGCAAATTGAGCGTGACGACGTTGTCGGGATCGAGATCGACGGCCATGGACAAGGTCTCGATCGCGTGGCCGTAGTCGCGCTTGTTGATCAGCGTATTGCCGCGCACGGAGAGCGCGATGCCCTTGTCCTTGCCGGTGACACGGTCGGCGTTGAGCAAATTGTCGCAGGCCTGCGCCCTCGCCTGCGCATCCGCCTGGCGGTCGCGGCAAATGGCAAGGTCGTCGCCGGGTTGCGGTGCGGCCGCCGCGATCGAGTTCCAGCCGGGCAGGATGGCGAGAACGACGATGAGGGTCAGGGATGCGACGCGCAGCATGTTGTCAGGTCAGCTCCAGCCATCATTCTTTAGGTCGATCACCGATCGCGCCGGTTCATCTAGCGCGGAGTTCCGGTCCTCGCCAAGCCGGGCTGCTCCAGGCGGCGCGTTTCACAGACTCGTGTCCGTCCGGCCGTAACAATCGCCCGGTCCGCCCGTATCTCGAATGTCCGAAAATGCCGGGCAGGCTGTTCGCCCGGCCCCAACCGCCCTAGACTGTCAGACCTTCGGAAAGAGGATCGCCATGCGCCGACCTGCCGTCCTGTCCCTGCTCGCCGCAACCACCGCCCTGACGCTGGCCTTTGCCGCGCCGACCCGAGCCGCAGAGGATGCGGTCGTGATCCCCGCTCCCGCCGTTGACGCGACGCCCGCAAGCGGGATCCAGACCGCCGTGATCGCCGGCGGCTGCTTCTGGGGCGTGCAGGGCGTGTTCCAGCACACCGCGGGCGTCGTCAACGCGGTCTCCGGCTACGCCGGCGGCACCAAGGCGACAGCCGACTACCAGACCGTATCGAGTGGCCGGACCGGCCACGCGGAATCCGTCGAGATCAAATACGACCCGAAGAAGATCTCCTACGGCAAGATCCTGCAGATCTACTTCTCGGTGGCGCACGACCCGACCCAGCTCAACCGGCAGGGCCCCGACAGCGGCACGCAATATCGCTCGGCGATCTTCACCACGTCCGACGAGCAGAAGAAGGTGGCCGAGGCCTATATCGCCCAGCTCAACGGCGCCAAAGTCTTCAGCAAGCCGATCGCGACCAAGGTCGGCGCGCTGGAGGCGTTCTATCCGGCGGAGGCCTACCACCAGGATTATCTGACCCTGCACCCGAACCAGCCCTATATCGCCTACAACGACCTCCCGAAGGTCGAGAACCTGAAAAAGCTGTTCGCGGATAACTATATCGAGAAGCCGACGCTGGTGAGCGCCAGCAAGGCCACCAACTGATCGCAAGATCAGCGAAAACAAGTTCACCGAAAAAACGGGAGACCCATGCCCGATACCAAGACGAAAACCACGGACGACAAGGTCATCAAAAGCGAACAGCAATGGCGCAACGAGTTGTCGCCGATGCAATACGCGGTGCTGCGCGAGAAGGCGACCGAGCGTCCCTTCTCCGGCGAATATGAGCACGACCACCGCGCCGGTACCTACACCTGCGCCGGCTGCGGCAATGTGCTGTTCGAGTCCGACGCGAAGTTCGATTCCGGCTGCGGCTGGCCGAGCTTCACCCAGCCCGCCGCCGAGGGCCATATCGACGAGGAGCGGGACGTCAGCCACGGCATGGTCCGCACCGAGGTGCTGTGCGCCAAGTGCAGCGGCCATCTTGGCCATGTCTTCCCCGACGGCCCGGGGCCGACCGGCTTGCGTTACTGCATCAATTCCGCAGCGCTGAAGCTCGAGCCTAAATAAACCTTGCGCGCCGCCAGGTTCCGCCATGGAACCCGGCGGCGCGATGTGCTTTTCTTCCCTGGTGGTGCGGCCGGCCATGGCGTTGCGGCGGCCGCCAGGGAGGATGCCATGACGCTTGGGACCATCCTGATCATCCTGGTGATCATTTATCTCGTCGGCGGCTTGTCGGGCCGCATCGGTGGCTACGGCTACGGAATGGGTCATTCCGGCATGGGGATCGGCGGCCTCGTCCTGGTGGTACTGCTCGTGCTGCTGCTGCTTGGCAAGCTATAAACCATCCAAGCTGCTGATATTATTGCAATTTCCAGAGTTGCGGAGCTGCCATGCGCCGATTCATCATCTCGCATCGCGGGGGTCGCAATTTTGTCAAAACAGGCTATATTAGAGGACGAAAATGACATGTGCGGCGCCCACTCAATGGTGGCCTCTGCCCGTCCCAACCCCACGCGCTTAAAGCCCCAGAGAGATCACGAGGTCTTTGACCATGCGTCCACTGCGTCCGTTCAACTTCAACACTTCCGCCGAACTCTTCCCCGCTGCGATCCGCAAGAAGAAGCGTGCAGGCTTCACCTATCGCCGGTTCGGCACCGCGGCCGAAGCCGTGCAGTTCGCGATGGAGCAGTTGCCGACGGACTCGCTGAACGGCGCCTATCTTCAGGTCGAGGAAGCGCGCTTCGACCAGAACGGCATCCGCTCGCTCTATGAGAGCGAAGCCTTCCCGCTGCCCCGTCACCGCAAGCCGGTGGAAGCCAGCACCGACGCCGCCGACGCGGCGTAAATTTTCGTAGCGACTGCGATGTGCGTTGAAAGCGCGGTGGCCGAAAGGCCGTCGCGCTTTTTGCGTTTTCGGGAGTGTCAGATGCGCGGCTGCTTGTCGAGCCAGCGGCGCAGCAGGCGCACGTTGCGCATGTTGGCCCGGAACATGACGTCAAAGGCGTCGCCCGCGAACGGCACTATGCCGACGACGCCGTCGAGGGCGACATTGCCGAGCATACGCGCGGTGATGTACCAGGGCGCCCCGAGCGCCCTCGCCTCTCGCACCAGCCAGAGCGAGATCGCGGTGGTGATGATGTCACCGATGACGGGGATCAGTCCGATCAAGCCGTCGATGCCATAGCGGATATTGGTTCCGGGCAGCACAAAGGCGACGTCGAGCAGCTTTGCGATCGCCTCGATCCGCGCGATCCGCTGCTCGCGCGTCAGATTGCCGAACGGGTTGCCGGCGAAGGGACTGTCCTTCCCGAACTCGAAGCGAAACTCGCGAAAGCCCTGCTCCAGTGTTTCGGGCCGGATCTCACGACCTTCCTGATCGATGATCGGCCCACGCCCCTCGCTGCCCGAAGAGGCCGCACCCGGGCGGCTTCCCGAACGGGATCGACGCGGGGCAAGAATATCGTCATCGGACATGGTCATGGCCTGTAGGGAACGCACCAGCACGGCGGAGGTTGCTGCGGCGTGATCGAAGGTCGCGCCCTCAAGTCGGTGCCGCCGCCGGCTGCGGCTCCGCGACATATCTGTGCACGAGCCAGGATGAAATCACCGCCGGCACGAACCCGACGAGGCCGTACAGGATGAACTGCACCGCGCCCGAGTCCGGCCCGCGCGAGCTATAGGTCAGCGAGGCCAGGATGAAGGCGAACACGCCGACCAGCAGCATCCGCAGCACCGGGCCGATCCGCCGGATGTGGACCAGGATGTCGTCGACCGCCCCGATCATCAGCGAGGGCAGGAAGCCGAACAGATAGCTGTATTGCAGGGATTTGAAGAACACCGCGAACAGCTTGCCGACCTCAGCGAGACTGGTCTGGGTCCAATAGCCGGACTGATAGGTCGTCGTCAGCAGCAGCAGGAACCCGCCCACGAATGGGCCAACCAGCGCAAACACGAGATAGCGTTTCATCAGGCACCCTCATCCTTCGCCCCGTTATAGCAGCGCCGCAGGAACCTTGAATAGCGGCGGCGCGGGCTCTGCCCTGGGAACAAGCGGCATAACGACGAGTTCAGACAGGACCTGAAACTCACCTGTCAGATTTGGAGCCGCCGATGTCCCGCAAACTGTTCTTCCTGGCGACGATCGCGCTGACGGCCGTGAGCGGCCTGTCGAACGCGCCCGCTCTCGCACAAGGCCATATGGGTTCGCCGCAGGAGCAGCAAGCCTGTTCGCGGGACGCCTCGCGCTTCTGCCGCAAGGACCTCGGCAACGACGGTGCGGTGCAGAATTGCCTGCAAGCCAACCGAGCCAAACTGTCGCGGTCTTGCAGCAAGGTCTTTCAGAGCCACGGCATGTGAGGACCGGAACCATCCCCGGCGAACGGAGAGTGAAGCCATGTTGCGCGACGAACAGCTCTCGATCCTGAGGGACATCAGCCAATCCATCGCCTTTGCCGACGACCGGCACGGCAAGATAGGCGAGCTGATCGCCGACGGTTACGTGATGAAGGACGGCGATCTGTTCGAGCTCACGGCAAAGGGCGTTACGGCGGTCGAGGAGCACGCAGCGCTTAGCGCAAGCGATGCGGAACCAGCGAGCGCATCCTCCGATCGGTTGATCTGATCGCACGCGAGTCGCATTGTGCGTGACGTGCGCGCAACAATTGCGAATTCCTTTTCGCTTGGCATTGCGGCCGCGCGACAATGGCGCATACTTGATTCGGGCGGCGCAGCACTTTTCGATTCGAACATCACGAGAGATCGAGCAACCACATGCGGGATTGAGGTCCCGGCGTGATGGCTGAGACATGCGGCAGGTCAAGCCGCGTGCGGCGCCCCAAAAATCAAGTGGCTCAAGCCCACGGAACTCGGGGACGCATTCTGCATGACACGCAATCAGACGATCACAACTCTCTTCGCCCTCGCCACCACCATCGCAATCCCGACCTCGCCGGGCTTCGCGTTCTCGTCCGAAGCGCAGCAGATGTGCTCGGGCGATGCGATGCGGCTGTGCTCCAGTGAGATCCCCGACATCCCCAGGATCACCGCCTGCATGGTGCGGAACAGGTCGCAGGTCAGCCCCGGCTGTCGCGCCGTGATGGACCGCGAGCACGCCGCCGCGACATCGCGCAAGCGGGAAGCCACGGCGCAATAGAGAGAGAGAGAGCGTACCTGCGGCCATCCTTCGAGACGCCCGCCCAAGGGGCGGGCCCTCAGGATGAGGTCTCGTTTCGCGGCGAGATATCAAACCCTCATGGTGAGGAGCCCGCCGAGGCGGGCGTCTCGAACCATGCAGGCCGAGGTCTCACGGAGTAGAGATCTAGTCGCCCCACTGCGCGAAGGCGTCGTTGAAGGCGCGCTCGCCGGGAGCGCCCTTCTCGATGGCGATGATGGCGCGGCGCTGGTTGGCGTAGACCAGGGGCACGTCGAACCAGGAGCGCTCCTTCAGGAGCTGGACGTTGCGGCTGCGGTCGGCGTCGACGTTGGAGAGGCCGACCAGGAAGAAGCCGTCGGTGACCTTGACCGCGAGGCCTGCGAGCGGCGTGCCGCGTGCCTGCTCGTTCGACTTCATCAGGATGCCCGGCACGTTGGCGACGCCGCCGCCTGAAAAGTCCGCCGGCAGGACGAAGGTCAGCTCCGCGGTGTGGCTCGCCGGCAGCGAGGAGTCGGTGTTGCGGCGGAACGACATCGTCATCTTGAACTTGCGATCGGGGATCTCGATGTCGGCGCGCACGGCGACGTCGGCCTTTTGGTTGCCCGACGCCTTGATCGGCTCGAGCCGCCACACCACCGAGCCGACATATTGCTTGCCCTTCGGATCGGATGGATCCTCGTCGTAGAGCACGACCTTCTGCGCCACCGGCGCGACCGGCTGGTCGCTGGCCGAGGGCTGGCCGACGCGATCCGGGATCTTGGGCTTGCTCTGCGGCTGAGACGAATCCTTGGGCGCCTCCACCACTTGCGTCGGCGAAGACTTCAACAGGTTGGTCGCGGTCTGGACCAGTTGCTTGCCCCACAGGATGCCGGCACCGACCAGGATCAGCACGATGCCGACGGCGATCGCGCTCTTGAACGGAAACACGGAGCCGGTGCGGGCGCGCTTCTTCTTCGGTTCGCGGTCGAGAACGGGGATGTGCGGACGCTGCGGCTGCGACTGCGGCGCGTAGCGCTCAGCTTCCTCGATCGATTCGTCGTAGGAATACGGCGCGTCCGCTCCGGCCGCGCGATTTTCCAGGCTCGGCTCGAGCCGATCGAATTCCGGCGAGGGCGAGGGCACGTTGGCGTAGGTGCGGCGCGCCGCGCGGTTGGCCTGCGCGGCGGCGCCGCCGAGATCGTTGGCGTCGGCCGTGATGTCGCGGAAGCCGCGCACGCCCGGTGCCGGTGGCAGCGGCGGCGGAGGTCCCATGTCGGGCGGACGGCGCCCACCGGCGCGATCACGTCCGGCCGGCGGAGGCTCCGGCATCGACGGCGGCGCCGACGGACCCTGCGGCCGCGGCGCATCGAAACGCGGAGCCCGCGGCGCACGCGGGGCGTCGCCCTGGTCATCAACGTTGAACGAGGGCCGGTCGGCGCGCGGCGGCGGCGGAGCCGGACGGGTACGCGGCGGGGCAGCGGTTTGGGGCGCGGGCGAGTTGCCCTCGGTGGCGCGGGTGCTGGCGCGGCGGAAGGCGTCGCCGCTGCCGCTGCTGCTGCGGGTGCCGCCACCGGGGCGCGAGGCCTCGCGGGCACGCTGGGCAGCCTCCGATTCGACCTTGCGGACGGCCTCTTCCAGCGAGAGCCGCTCACGGGTGATCTCGGATTCGGAGAGCGGCGGCTGCACGCTGCGGAGCTGCGCGATCAGCGCCGTGCGCGCCCGCTCGTAGAGCGCGCGACGGCTCTCGCCGGGAGCGTTGGGGTCCAGGGCGGCAATAGCGCGGGCGATCAGCGGATAGTAATCAGCCATTTCTACTCAATTATACGCGCGTCCCGGTAAGAGATCGTTAAGCCTCAAACGGATTTTGTACCAGGATAGTATCCTCGCGTTCAGGGCTCGTGGAAAGCAGTGCGACCGGGCACCCCACCAATTCCTCGATCCGGCGGACATATTTGATCGCCTGGGCCGGCAGCTGGGCCCAGGACCGCGCATTGGCGGTCGGCTCCTTCCAGCCCTCGATGGTCTCGTAGATCGGCTCGACCCGGGCCTGGGCCCCCTCACCCGCCGGGAAATGATCGATCTCCTTGCCGTCCAGCTTGTAGCCGGTGCAGACCTCGATCGTGTCGAAGCCGTCGAGGATGTCGAGCTTGGTCAGCGCCAGACCGTTGATGCCGCAGGTCCGGACCGCCTGGCGGACCAGAACCGCATCGAACCAGCCGCAGCGGCGCGGGCGCCCGGTATTGGTGCCGAACTCGCGGCCGCGCTCGCCGATCTTGCGGCCGGTCTCGTTGTCCTGCTCGGTCGGGAACGGGCCCTGGCCGACGCGGGTCGTATAGGCCTTGCAGAGGCCGAGCACATAGCCGACCGCGGCGGGGCCGAGTCCCGAGCCGGTCGCGGCCTGCGCCGCCACCGTGTTGGACGAGGTGACGTAAGGGTAGGTGCCGTGATCGACGTCGAGCAGCGCGCCTTGCGCGCCCTCGAACAGCATGCGCTTGCCGGCGCGCCGTTCGATGTCGAGCAGACGCCACACGGTCTCGGCATAAGGCAGCAGCTGAGGTGCCAGCGCGGTCAATTCATTCAGGATCTCCTTGCCGTCGAACTCCGGCAGGCCGAGGCCGCGGCGCAATGCGTTGTGATGCGCCAGCAGCCGGTCGATCTTGTGCGGCAGCGTGTCGAGATCCGCGAGGTCCATCAGGCGGATGGCACGGCGGCCGACCTTGTCCTCGTAGGCCGGGCCGATGCCGCGGCGGGTGGTGCCGATCGCGGTCGCCGCATTGGCGGATTCGCGATGCGCGTCGAGTTCGCGATGGAGCGGCAGGATCAGGGTGACATTCTCGGCGACCCGAAGATTGTCCGGGCTGACCGCGACACCCTGCGACCGCAGCTTGGTGACCTCGTCGAGGAAGGCGGCGGGATCGAAAACGACGCCATTGCCGATCACCGACAGCTTCTGCTCGCGCAGCACCCCCGAGGGCAGCAGCGCCAGCTTGTAGGTCTTGCCGTTGATCACCAGCGTGTGGCCGGCGTTATGGCCGCCCTGGAAACGGACGACGATGTCCGCCTGCTCCGACAACCAGTCGACGATCTTGCCCTTTCCTTCGTCGCCCCACTGGGCGCCGACGACGACAACATTGGCCATTCGCGGGTAATCCCTATGCAATCTGTTAGATGCGCCCAGCCCAATCACGGCCGGGGCCGCTCGAACGCGAGGCAGCCAACCGGATAAAGGATGCAGCCTCTGTAAGCAAGCAAGAACGGGGCTTTTTCGGGGCCCAATGCGCTATCCAAGCCCTTGATATCCCCTAAAAATCCGCTTTGTCGGACGGGCTCTACGACGTTAGGCCCGGATGCGGCCGTCGACCACTTCGATGATGCGGTCGCAGCAATGGTCGAGCTCGAGGTCAATGCCGTGCAGCACGTCGTTTCAGTCGGCAGATGCCAACGAAGCCAGGCGCTCGCGGCCATCCAAATTGCGGTAGGTCAACAGGTTACACCGAATTTCGAGGCATTTGCCTGACGAGACAATTCGAATCGGGGGCCTTGCTTGTCGGACAGTCCAGCGCACGCCGACGACCGCTTCTGGCATCTTTCACCCGATCAATTATGCAAGCGACTGGGCTGCGGCCTCACCGGCCTGACCGCCGCGGACGCCTCCGAGCGCCTCGATCGCTTTGGGCCGAACAGCGACGCGCGGCCACGCGTCGAGGGGGCGGCGCGCGCGATCATGCGCCGGCTGCTGGAGCCGCTGTCTCTGATTCTGCTGGTTGCCGGCATCGTCTCGATGCTCACCGGCGACGATATCGGCGGGCTCATCATTGTCCTGATACTCGCGCTCTCGATCGGGCTCGACACTGTTCAGGAAGGCCACGCGTTGCAGGCCGCGGAAGTGCTCCGCCGATCGGTTGCGCTCAAGGCCGAAGTCAGACGTGACAACGACTTCCGCGAGATCGACGTCGATCGGCTGGTGCCGGGCGACATCCTGCGCGTCCGTTCAGGCGACATCATTCCCGCGGACGCGCTCATCCTGGAGTGCACAGCCTTCACCGCGGGCGAAGCGGCGCTCACCGGCGAACCCTATCCGGTACAGAAGCGCGCCGGTGCCATCACCGACCCGGACGACACGTCGAATGCACTGTTTCGCGGCGCCGTCGCGCAAACCGGCGAGGCGATCGCGCTCGTCGTCAGGACCGGACGCGACACAGTGTTCGGAGCGGCGGCCTCCGCGCTTGCCGAGGCCCAGATGCCTTCGCCGTTCGAACGCGACTTGCGCGAATTCGGCCTCGTGATCGCGCGCGCCACACTGGCGTTGGTGCTGGTCGTGCTCAGCGTCCGCGTGGTGTTCGGCCGCCCCGTGATGGACTCGCTGCTGTTTGCCGTCGCGCTCGCGGTCGGGCTGACGCCGGAACTGCTGCCGATGATCACCACGGTGACGCTGTCGCGCGGCGCGCTGCGCATGGCCGGCCGCAAGGTGATCGTCAAGCGCCTCGCCGCGATCCACGATCTTGGCGCCATGACCGTCTTGTGCACGGACAAGACGGGCACGCTGACCTCGGCCGAGATCACGCTGGCCAAGAGCCTCGATGCCGCCGGCAAGGACGATGCCCGCGCCGCGCGGCTCGGCGCCATCGCCGCGAAACTCGGCGGCGATCGCGGCTCGCTCGACGCGGCGCTGGTTGCCGGCCAGTCGAATGCCGCACAGGGCTGGACCCTCGCCGGCAGGCAGGCGTTCGACTTTTCACGGCGGCTGGGATCCGTGCTCGCGACCGGTCCCGAAGGCGCGCTGCTCATCGTCAAGGGCGCGCCTGAGGCGGTGCTCGAGCTGTGCGTGATGGTTGACGGCGCCCGGACCCGCGCGATCGCCCGCGTGCACGAGCTCGCGAGCGAAGGGCTCCGCAGCATCGCGATCGCCTCGCGCCCGTGGACCGGCGCAACGCGCGAGGTCGAGACCGAAGACGAGACCGATCTCGTCTTCGAAGGTTTTTGCGCCTTCGCCGATCCGCCCAAGCCGACGGCCGCGGCCGCCATCGCACGGCTCGCGGCAACCGGCATCACGCTGAAGATCCTGTCGGGCGACGATCCGGTGGTGGTGAAGCGGCTCGCCGGCCTGGTCGGGCTGAACGCCGATCGCGTCCTATCGGGAGCCGACATCGCCGAGCTCAGCGACGAAGCACTGGCGGTCCAGGTTCAATCGACCGACGCCTACGGCCGGCTTGCGCCCGATCAGAAGTCGCGCGTCGTGAAGGCCCTTCAGGCCGGCGGCGCTGTGGTCGGCTTCCTGGGCGACGGCATCAACGACGCTCCGGCGCTGAAGGCCGCCGATATCGGCCTGTCGGTCGAAGGCGCGACCGGCGTGGCGCAGGCCGCCGCCGACATCATCCTGCTCGCCTCGGATCTCGAAGTCGTCGCCGACGGCGTCGAAGAGGGCCGGCGCACCTTCGCCAACATCATGAAATATGTCCGGATGGGCGCGAGCTCGAATTTCGGCAACATGCTGTCGATGGCGATCGCCTCGATGGCGCTGCCGTTCCTGCCGATGCTGCCGACGCAGATTCTGCTCAACAACCTGCTCTACGATCTCTCCGAGCTCGGCATTCCCTTCGACCAGGTCTCGCGCGCGGCCACCGCGCAGCCGCAGGTCTGGAGCATGACGCGGCTGGTGCGTTTCGCCGCGATCATGGGGCCGCTGTCCTCGGTCTTCGACTTCCTCACCTTCGGCGCCCTGATCATGCTGTTTCAGGCGTCGCCGGACGAATTCCGCACCGCCTGGTTCATAGAGTCCATGGCGACGCAGATCCTCGTGATCTTCATCATTCGCACCAACGGCCGACCGTGGCGCAGCTGGCCCGATCCGGTGCTGTCCGTCTCATCGCTGGTCGCCTTGCTGGTCGCAATGGTGGTGCCTTTCACGCCGGTCGGCGCCTGGTTCGGCTTTGTTGCGCCGCCACCGCTCATGATGGCCGGCATCGCGCTTCTGGTGGTCGTCTATCTCGCCTGCGCCGAACTGTTGAAGCCGTTTGCGATCCGTGCCGGACTGAAGCGTTGAGCGGGTTCCGGCCGCCGCCGTGCATGGACGCGATGCGCCTCGCGCCATTGATATCGGCCGGATTTCCGTGTCTTTGAACGGGCCGGGTTTGAACTGGCCCGGGTGCCACCGGGCCGGAGGCTCGGCGCATGACGCGGAGCCACAACAATCACGATGTCCGCCACCGACGAGACCACCGGCGCCGCCACGTCCGGCCACAACTGGATCGCCAACCAGCCTTATCTTCTGCTCAGCATCACCGCGCTGTGCTGGGCCGGCAATGCCATCGTCGGGCGGCTCGCCGCCGGTCACATCCCGCCGGTGACGCTGTCGTTCCTGCGCTGGTTCTTCGCCTTCCTGCTGGTGCTGCCGTTCGCCTGGAAACACCTTGCGCAGGACTGGCCCGCGATCCGCGGCAAGCTCGGCCTGATGGTCACGCTCTCGATCACCGGCATCGGCGCCTTCAACACGCTGCAATATTGGGCGCTGGAGCATACGCAGGCGCTCAACACGCTGCTACTTCAGTCAGCCGCGCCGCTGGTCGTGGCGCTGTGGTCGCTCGCCATCCTCGGTATCAGGCTCACCGCGGCGCAGGCCTTCGGCGTGCTGCTGTCGATGTGCGGCGTGCTGATCATCCTGCTGCATGGCGATTTCACCACGCTGTCGAATATCGATTTCAACAAGGGCGACCTCATCTTCGTCGTCGCGCTGATCATCTTCGCGCTCTATTCGGTGCTGACCTTGAAGCGGCCGCCGATGCACGGCCTGTCGTTCCTCGCCTTCACGTTCGGCTGCGGTGCTGCCTGTCTCATTCCGCTGGAGATCTGGGAGCTGTCCGCGCGCCCCATGATGAAGCTCGACGGGCCGAACCTCCTGACCCTGTTCTATGTCGCGGTGTTCCCCTCGACGCTCGCCTATCTCTGCTTCAATCGCGGAGTCCGGCTGATCGGCGCCAACCGCGCCGCGCCCTTCTTCCATGTCGTGCCGGTGTTCGGCTCGATCATGGCAATGGTGTTTCTGGGCGAGCACCCCCAGGCGTTCCATTTCATCGGCTTCGCGCTGGTGCTGGCCGGCGTGTTCGTGGCGTCACGGAAGCAGGCGGCATAGGTCCTCCTTCTCCGTCGTAGGAGAAGGAAAGCGCCGTGCCGCGCGGCAGCCAAGGCTACTTCACCTTGAACTTGCTGTACGCTTCGCTGGTCGCAATGATGACGTGCTCGGCGCAGGCGTTGACGCGGTGCGGATCGGCCTCGGTCTCGTAGGCCTCCGACGTCATCATGTCGATGAAAGCCGCAACCGTGGGATAATAGACCAGCGCCGCGAAATCCCAGTCGTTGCCCTGCTGCGGGCCGAGCGCGACCGCCTTGGCGTCGCCGGTCCAGAGCAGCGTGCCGCCGCGCGCCTTGATCATCGGCACTGTGACCGCACTGTAGCGCAAATAGGCGTCCCAGCCGGAACCGTCGCCGTCGCCCGAGCGCGCGTGGAAGCGCATCAGGTTCAACATCACCACCGGTGCATGCCGATCGAGCCGATCCAGGCCGTCGATGTTCAACATATTAACCGCCAATGCCGCCTCCTCTGGTCATGCCTGCATTGTAGCATTGCGACCGCGTGACTTGTGTCACGACGTAAATCCGGCGCAAGCTCGCGTCGAACGCCAATGACGATCGCTTCGCCCGCGCCACCCGCCTCCAATCCGGCCAGCTGGCTCAACAACCAGCCTTATCTGCTGCTCAGCCTGAGCTCGCTGTTCTGGGCCGGCAACATCGTGCTCGCGCGCCACGTCGGCGCGCATGTGCCGCCGCTGACGGTGACCACGATCCGCTGGTTTGGCGTGTTCCTGATCCTGCTGCCGTTCGCCTGGCCGCATCTGAAGCGCGACTGGCCGAACTTGCGCAAGAGCCTGCCGCTGATGCTGCTCCTGTCGCTGGTGGGCTTTGCCTTCAACAACGCGATCTCGTACTGGGCGATGCAGTACACGGAGGCGCTGAACGCGCTGCTGATCCAGTCGGCCGGACCGCTGTTCGTGGCGCTGTGGTCGCTGGTGCTGTTCGGCGTGCGGCTGACCGGTGCGCAGCTCGCCGGCATCGCGATCTCGCTTCTCGGCGTGCTGATCATCATCCTGCGCGGCGATCTCGCCGCGCTCGCGAGTATCAGCTTCAACAGGGGCGACATCATGTTCGCCTCCTCGCTGGTGGCGTTCGGGATCTACTCTGCCTTCATCCCGCGGCGACCGAAGATCCACCAACTCTCATTTCTCTCCTTCACTACCTGCTGCGGCGCGACGATGCTGCTGCCGACCGCGATCTGGGAAGCCTGGAGCGGCCGCGTTCTGCAACTCGACGGGGTGACGCTGGCGACGCTGGGCTACATCCTGATTTTTCCCTCGACGCTGGCCTATCTGTTCTTCAACCGGGGCGTGGCGCTGATCGGCCCGAACCGCGCCGCGCCGTTCTTCCATCTGGTGCCGGTGTTCGGTTCGGCGATGGCGATCCTGCTGCTCGGCGAAAAGATCCAGCCGTTCCACCTGATCGGCTACCTGCTGGTGCTCGCCGGCGTCGTGATCGCCTCGCGCCAAGGGTCTGCGGTGAAGTAATTCCGCACCGCGAGACGAGGCGACAAACTCGCGTCTTCCGATTTCGACGAGGAGACGCTAGGTTCCCCGCCAACGAAAAAAGAGGGAACGACCAGACATGCTTTCAGCGTTGATCCGAAACCTGCGTGCCATCGGCACGGCCGCCCTTTGTCTCGCTGGCGCATCCGCTGCGCAGGCCGACAATTATCCGAGCCGCAACATCACGCTGGTGCTGCCGTTCGCGGCCGGCAGCGGCACCGACACCACGACGCGGCTGATCTCGCAGCATTTGTCGCAGGCGCTCGGCGTCGGCATCGTCATCGAGAACAAGGCGGGCGCCAACGGCATGATCGCCGCCACCTATGTCGCGCGCGCCGCGCCCGACGGCTACACGCTGCTGGTGACCACCAACACCACGCATTCGGCCAATCCCTATCTGCTCAAAAGCCTGACCTACGATCCGGTCAAGGACTTCACCCCGATCGCGCGCACCGGCGACCTGCCCTTCATGCTGGTGATCCACCCGGAGGTGCCGGCCAAGACGGTCGGCGAGCTCATCGCCTACGGCAAGGCCAATCCGGGCAAGCTGAGCTACGCCTCGGGCTCGTCCTCGGCGATCGTGTCGGGCGCGACCTTTGCGCACAATGCCGGGCTCGACCTCCTGCACGTGCCCTACAAGAGCTCGCCGCCGGCGCTCAACGACGTCATGGGCGGACGCGTCTCGATGATGTTCGTGGACATCCTGACCGGCCTGCCGCATGTCCAGGGCAACGCGCTACGCGCCCTCGCCGTCACGACAAAGGACCGCTCGTCGCTGGTGCCGAACCTGCCCTCGATGCAGGAGGCCGGCGTGCCGGACTTCGACATCTCGTCGTGGCAGGGCTATTTCGGCCCCGCCGGCATGCCCAAGGAGATCGTGACGCGACTCAACGCCGAGATCCGGAAGATCGTCGAGAAGCCGGAGATCAAGGCCCAGCTCGCCACCCTCGGCATGGACGCGTTTTCAGGCACGCCGGAACAGCTCGGCACGTTCGTGAACGAACAGCTCGTGTTGTGGGAGAAGCTGATCCGCGAGGCGGGAATCGAGAAGCAGTAGGGCGGTCTCGTAGGGTGGGCAAAGCGAAGCGTGCCCACCGAGAAGTTACCGCGAACTCAAAAAGAAAAGGTGGGCACGACGCCTCGCGTCTTTGCCCACCCTACGAATTCAGTGCAAGCCTTACGCCGCGCGCACCTTGGCGAGGAAGCCGTCGACTGCGCTGCGCAGCGCGCCCGACTGGCTGTCGAGCTCGCGGGCGTTGGTGAGCACGTCGCTTGCCGCCGTGCCGGTCGCTTCCGCGGCCGAGGTGACGCTGCCGATATTGGCGTTGATCTCGTTCGATCCGGCCGCGACCGACTGGATGTTGCGGGCGATTTCGCGGGTCGCCTCGCCCTGCTGCTCGATCGACGCGGAAATGCCCGCGGTGATCTCGCTCATCTCGGCGATGGTCTGGGTGATGCCGCCGATGGCGGCGACCGCATCGCTGGTCGAAGTCTGCATCGCCGCGACCTGGGCGGAGATTTCCTCGGTCGCCTTGGCGGTCTGGTTGGCGAGGGCCTTGACCTCGGAAGCGACGACGGCGAAGCCGCGGCCGGACTCACCGGCACGCGCCGCCTCGATGGTGGCGTTGAGGGCGAGCAGATTGGTCTGCGCCGCGATCGAGTGGATCAGCTTGACCACCTCGCCGATCTTCTCGGCGCCGGTGGAGAGTTCCTGCACCGTGGCATTGGTGCGCTCGGCGTCGTTGACGGCGCGGCTCGCCACTTCGGTCGAGCGGGTGACCTGGCGCGAGATTTCCGCAACCGAGCTCGACAGCTCTTCGGCAGCCGCGGCGACCGTGCCGACATTGCCCGACGCTCTCTGCGAGGCCGCGCCGACGGTCGCCGCACGCGAAGAGGCGTCGCTGGCGGTCGCGGTCATCGATTGCGCAGTGGCTTGCATGCCCGTCGCGGCCGAGGAGACGGAGCGGACGATGCCGTTGACGCTGCGTTCGAAATCGCTGGCGATACCCTCCATCGCGCTGCGACGTTCCGCCGCGACACGATCCTTGGCATCGGCTTCGGTTTTCTCGAGGTCGCGAATGCGCAGTGCGTTGTCCTTGAAGATCTGGACGGTCGACGCCATTGCGCCGACCTCGTCGCCGCGGCCGACGCCGGGAATGTCGCCCTCGAGCTTGCCCTCGGCGAGATCCTTCATGCGGGCGCCGAGCAGCGCCAAGGGACGGGTGATGCTGCGGCCAAGCCCCCAAGCGACGCTGCCCGCGACGACCACGATGCCGAGCATGGCAAGCCCGAGCAGCCAGTAGATCGGGACCATCTTGGCGTCGATATCGTCGAGATAGCCGCCGGTGCCGAGATACATGTCGAAGCCGGGTACCGCCACCGCATAGCCGATCTTGCGGATCGGCGTTTCCTGGCCCGGCTTCATGAACTCGTAGAAGAGCAGCAGTTCGCCGTTGGCCTTGACGCCATCCATCCATTCCTTGGAAAGATTGCGACCGTTGGTCAGATTGCTCATGCGGTTCAGGCCGACCTGCTTGGGGTCGGGCGCAAGCTGCGTGATGCCGTCATACGAAGTGCCGAAGAGGTAGCCCGCGCCCTTGTCGTAGGTCATCGCGTTGCCGAGCAGACGAAACTCGGCCATCGCCGCGTCCTTCGTCATCTCGCCGGCATCGACTCGTTTCTTGAGAGCGAGGGCCATGTTGCGGGCAACCTCGACGATGGCCTTAGTCTGCTCGACGCGTGCATTCACCATCTCGCGCTTCATCAGATAGCCTGCGAGAAATCCGGAGATGCACAGGCCGAACAAGGTGACGCCGACGAGAATGCCGAGCTTGGGGGCGATCTTCAGATTGCTCAATTTCACGGGATGGCTCCGGCAACAAAAGGACAAGGACGCACGAGCGAATCGATCGCAATTGAAACAACTTTTAGTGGCGACCCCTTAGCAACCTGTTACGGAGCGCCCCGTAAAGGCACGGAGGAAACGTCGGGGCCGTCGCACAATCGCCGCCACGGCAACCGCCGATTGTACGCAACCGCCCCGATTTCGCGTAAAAGACGCAAAGACTCGCGCAAAGTCCGGGTCACAACAAGAAACCAAATCGGGAGCAGGAAATGCCGAAATACAGGGTGGTGACGCCGAAGGGCGCGAGCTTCACGGTCGCGAGCAGCGATTATTCCTACGAGCGTGAGGCGCTCGATCCGATCGACGCCGAGATCGTCGAGGCGCCGGCCGACGAGGCCGGGTTCATCGCCGCCGCGAAGACAGCGGACGCCATCTACGCCAAGGGTATCCCGATCACCAGGACCATCATCGACGCGCTGGAGACCTGCAAGGTCATTACGCTCGGCTCGGTCGGCGTCGATAGCGTCGACATCAAGGCCGCGACCGCGCGCGGCATTCCCGTCACCAACATCCCCGACACCTTCATCGAGGAGGTCGCCGACCACGCCATGATGCTGCTGCTCGCGGGCTTCCGGCGGGTGGTCGAGCAGGACCGGATGGTGCGCAGCGGCCGCTGGGCCGAGGGCCGGCCGGCGTTGTCGAAGATTCCACGGCTGATGGGCCAGACGCTCGGCTTCATCTCGTTCGGCCGCGTCGCGCGTGCAGTTGCGAAGCGCGCAGCTCCCTTCGGCCTGCGGATGATGGCCTACGATCCCTTCATCCAGGAAACGCTGATGTCCGACCACGGCGTGATTCCGGCGACGCTGAACGAGGTGTTGTCGCAATCCGACTTCGTCTCGATGCACGCGCCCGCCCGACCCGAGGTGCATCACATGCTCACCGAGAAGCACTTCCGGCAGATGAAGAAGGGCTCGGTCTTCATCAACACGGGCCGCGGCGCCACCGTGGACGAGGAAGGCTTGATCAAGGCGCTTCAGGAGGGCTGGATTGCCCATGCCGCCCTCGACGTGCTGGAGAAGGAGCCGCCCTCGCACAACAACCCCATCCTCGGCATGGAGAATGTGACCCTGACCGCCCACGTCGCCTCCGCCTCGGCACGGTTCGACGAGGCGCGCAAGCGCCGGGTGGGCTACGAATTGTCACTGGTGCTTCAGGGCATGTGGCCGGTAAGCTGCGTCAATCCGTCGGTGCTGCAAGACACCGCGCTCCGCCGCTGGCAACCTGTCAGCATGGACCGCGGCCCGAACAGCTAGGCGGGCGGCCGCGAAGGCGCGCCGGCAACCGGAAAGACCCTTCACCGGCGATCAACGCCGGGAAGGGAAAAACATAGGGAGGAACCGATGAGGAACGACATCACACGTCGTGATGCCTTGGCGCTGGGCCTGTCCGCTGCGACAATCGCGGCAACCGGTGCTCCGGCGAATGCCCAATCCACGATCAAGGCCGCGGACGTCCCCGCACCGAAACTGCCGATCGAGAAAGGCGCATCCCTGCGCATGCTGCGACCGGTACGTTTCGTCCAGGCCGACGAGGATGTGTTCCGCGCCAATGCGGCGAAATTCACCAAGGAGACCGGCGTCGAGGTCAAGGTCGATTTCGTCGGCTGGGAGGACATCAACCAGCAAACCGCGGTGACCTCGAATTCCGGCGCCGGTCCCGACATCATCATCGGCTTCTCCGACGCACCGCACATTTACGTCGACAAGCTGATCGAGCTGACCGATGTGGCCGACTACCTCGGCAAACGGTACGGCGGCTGGCTGCCGCTGGCGCAGCGCTACGGCAAGAAGAACAAGAGCCCCATTTGGATCGGGCTGCCGTTCGGAGCCACCGCGGGTCCCGTGATCTATCGCAAGTCGATCCTGCAATCGGTCGGCTTCGACAAGGTGCCAGAAGACCATGCCGGAATCCTCGACCTGTGCCAGAAGCTCCAGAAGGCCGGCAAGCCGGCGGGCTTCGCCCTCGGCAATGCCAAGGGGGACGGCAACGGATTCGCAAGCTGGGCGCTATGGTCGCACAACGCGGCCCTGCTGGACGAAGAGGGCAACGTCATCATCAACAGCAAGGAGACGATCGCCGCGCTGAACTGGGTCAAGCAGCTCTACCCGACCTTCATCGCCGGCACGACGTCCTGGAATGACGTCAGCAACAATCGCGCCTACGCCGCACAGGAGATCGCGCTGACCGCCAACGGCGTCTCGCTCTATTTTTCGCTGAAGAACGATCCGGCGACCAAGGCGATCGCCGACGACAGCGAGCATCAGTTGCTGCCGAAGGGCTTGGCCAAGGTGTCGCCGATGGCGGGCCTGACGCTGAACGCCATGGTGTTCAAGCACAGCCAGTATCCCAACGCCGCAAAGGCCTTCCTGCAATACATGCTGGAAAAGGACCAATACGAGCCTTGGCTCAACGCCAACTCCGGTTACTGGTCCCAGCCGCTCGCGGCCTATGCCGAAGCGGCCGTGTGGTCGCAGGACCCGAAGGTGAAGCTGTTCAAGGACACGATGAACAGCACTTATTACGACGGTTACGCGGGCCCGATCTCGACTGCGACCGGTGCCGTGAGCGCCGACTACGTGCTGATTCAGATGTTCGCGTCCGTCGCGACCGGCGCTGCCACGCCGGAAGCCGCGGCCGCGGAAGCCGAGCAGCGCTGCAAGCGGTACTTCCGGCGGCAGAAGTAACGCTGGACGATAAAGCGACCGTCATTGCGAGGAGCGAAGCGACGAAGCAATCCAGACTGTAACTGCGGAGACAGACTGGATTGCTTCGCTTCGCTCGCAATGACGGATGTGGTGACAGCCTAAAACAGGACGCCTGACCGATGTCCGTGACCACCCTCTCCTCCCCCGTACTCGCACGACGGCAGCCCTCCTGGCTGGTGCGCCTGTTCGACTACAAGCCCTTCCTGATCGTGATGTGCCTCGCACCCGCGATCGGGCTCCTTACGGTGTTCCTGACCTATCCGCTCGGCCTCGGCATCTGGCTCGCCTTCACCGACACCACGATCGGCAGAAAAGGCGTCTTCGTGGGCTTCGAGAATTTCCAGTATCTGCTCACCGATTCCCTGTGGTGGAACGCGGTGTTCTACAGCGTGGTCTACACGGGGATCGCGACCTTCGGGAAGTTCGCGCTGGGCTTCTGGCTCGCGCTGCTGCTCAACAACCATTTTCCGTTCAAGAGCCTGTTGCGTGCGATCATCCTGATGCCCTGGATCGTGCCGACGGTGCTCTCGGCGCTGGCGTTCTGGTGGATCTACGATCCGCAATTCTCGATCATCTCCTACCTTCTGGTCGATGTGCTGCATTGGCGCACGAGCAATATCGACTTCCTCGGCTCGCCCTGGCCGGCGCGCTTCTCGCTAATCGCCGCCAACATCTGGCGCGGCATTCCCTTCGTTGCGATCTCGCTGCTGGCGGGCCTGCAGACCATTTCGCCCTCGCTCTACGAGGCGGCGATGCTGGATGGCGCCAGCGCCTGGCAGCGCTTCCGCTACATCACCTTCCCGATGATGATGCCGATCCTCGCCATCGTCATGACCTTCTCGATCATCTTCACCTTCACCGACTTCCAGCTGGTCTACGCCATTACCCGTGGCGGCCCCGGCAACTCGACCCATCTGCTCGCCACGCTTGCCTTCCAGCGCGGCATTGCCGGCGGCGAGCTCGGCGAGGGCGCGGCGATCGCGGTGTCGATGATCCCGTTCCTGGTGTTCGCGACGCTGTTCTCTTATTTCGGCCTGGCGCGCCGCAAATGGCAGCAAGGAGAGAGCAATGACTGATACAGTGGCGCAACCGGCCGTCGCCGACGCGAAGGCTGTGCCGGACACCATGGCCTGGGATTCCGGGCTGCGGCGACTGATGATGATCTATCTGCCGCTCGGCTGCTTCGTGCTGATCCTGCTGTTTCCGTTCTACTGGATGGCGATCACGTCGTTCAAGCCGAACGCCGAGCTGATGAACTACCGGGAGCACAACCCGTTCTGGATCTCCTCGCCGACGCTGGCCCACATCAAGCACCTGTTGTTCGACACCGCCTATCCGCGCTGGCTGTGGACGACGATGCTGGTCGCGATCGGCGCGACCACGCTGTCGCTGATCGCGAGCACGCTTGCCGCCTATGCGATCGAACGCTTGCGCTTCCGCGGCAGCCCCTATGTGGGGCTGGGCATCTATCTCGCCTATCTCGTGCCTCCATCGATCCTGTTCATTCCGCTCGCAACCGTGGTCGTGCAGTTCGGCCTGTTCGACAGCCCGCTTGCCCTGATCCTGGTCTATCCGACCTTCCTGGTGCCGTTCTGCACCTGGCTCCTGATCGGCTATTTCAAGTCGATCCCCTACGAACTCGAGGAATGCGCGCTGGTGGATGGCGCCACACGGCTCCAGATCCTGCGCCGGATCACGCTACCGCTGGCGGTGCCCGGCCTGATCTCGGCCGGCATCTTCTCCTTCACGCTGTCCTGGAACGAGTTCATCTACGCACTCGCCTTCATCCAGAGCGGCGCCAACAAGACGGTGCCGGTCGCGATCCTGACCGAGCTCGTCACCGGCGACGTCTACCAGTGGGGCGCGCTGATGGCGGGCTCACTGCTCGGCTCGCTGCCGGTTGCGATCTTCTACTCGCTCTTCGTCGATTACTACGTGTCGTCGCTGACCGGCGCGGTAAAGGAGTAACTCGCGGCTGAGCGCAAGCGCAGTCGATCGTGCTATCGTGATAGACTGCTTGCTGCATTGGCCCCACGCTCCATCGTGACAGCGGGGTCGATCATTGGCGCCGTCGATTGTCGCTCGAGAAAGCGAAAATTGCATGCGTTCGCCAAAGCTCCCGTCGTTATCCCGACGCGGTTTCTGCCTGTGTTGCGTCGGCGCCGCAGCGTCCGCCGCTTCGGGATGGCTTAGCCCGAGGCAAGCCTACGCAGAAGCGCGAGGCATCGTCAGCCTGATCAAGGACAGTGCTGCGGTATCGTCGATTGTCACGCACAAGCTCCGAAACAACATCACCGTGCTGGAAGGCTCCGGCGGCAACATTGCCGTGCTGACCGGGCCCGACGGCAAAGTCCTGATCGATGCGGGCATCCGCGTCTCACGTCCACAACTCACCAAAGCGCTGGCTGATCTCGGCGCCGATCCCGTCACCCATCTCGTCAACACCCACTGGCATTTCGATCATGCCGATGGCAACGAATGGCTGCATGCAGCCGGCGCCAAGATCATTGCGCAGGAAAACACCCGCAAACACCTTGCCGAAGTGCAGCGGGTCGAGGACTGGGACTACAATTTCCTTCCGCTCGGCGCGGGCGGAATCCCCAGCGAAGTCTTTGCCGACAGCCGCGAGCTTAAGCTCAACGGAACCTCGATCGGCCTGAAGTATTACGGGCCCGCACACACCGACAGCGACATCTCCGTCACCTTCGCAGAAGCCAATATCATTCATGTCGCCGACATGTTCTGGAACGGCATCTATCCGTTCATCGACTATTCGACCGGTGGCAGCATCGACGGGATGATCGCTGCATGCGACGCCAATCTCGCGGCGATGGACAAGGACACGATCGTCATCGCCGGGCATGGCAAGCCGGTGGGCAACAAGGCCGAATTCCAGGCCTTTCGCGACATGCTCGTCGGGATCCGCGACAACGTCGCGCGCCTCAAGAAGGAGGGACGAACGCGGGATGAAACCGTTGCGGCGAAGCCGACCGCGGCGTTCGACGCGATATGGGGGCAATTCGTGATCGATCCCGGCTTCTTCACCCGGCTGGTCTATCAGGGCGTTTGAAAAATCCCTCTCGGCCGTCGACGAACTCATCGTATTGAAAGGACATTGACATGAAAATCGTAGAGACCACATCCAAGCCATCGCTCCTCGATCGTCGCCGTCTCGTTCTTGGGTTGTCCGGAGCGGCTGTCGCAGTTGCTTCCACGGCGGCATCCGCGAAGCCGGAGCGCGACGAACACACCGCCGGCGCCTATCCGGTCACCTATCACCGAACCAAGACCGTCGACGGGATCAAGATCTTCTATCGCGAGGCGGGTCCAAAGGACGCGCCGGTCGTGCTGTTGCTGCATGGCTTCCCGACCTCCTCGCACATGTTCCGCAACCTGATCCCGGCACTGGCCGACAGGTACCACGTGATCGCTCCCGACTATCCCGGCTACGGCCAGAGCGAGATGCCACCGCGTGCGACATTCAAGTACACGTTCGACCGTTTCGGCGAGCTTGTCGGCGGCCTGCTCGACCAGCTCGGCGTCACCCGCTACGCGATGTATGTCATGGATTACGGTGCTCCCGTGGGCTGGCGCCTGGCGCTCAAGAATCCAGAGCGCATCAGCGGCCTGATCGTGCAGAACGGCAACGCCTATGATGAAGGGCTGAAGGAGTTCTGGAATCCAATCAAGCAATACTGGGCCGACGGATCCGATGCCAGCCGGCAGGCATTGATGAAGCTGGTGACGCTGGAAACGACGAAATTCCAGTACACCGACGGCATGTCCGACGTCAGCCGGATTTCACCCGACAACTGGGTGCAGGATCAGGCGCTGCTCGACCGTCCCGGCAACAGCGAAATCCAGATGGACCTGTTCTACGATTATCGGACCAATTTGCCGCTGTATCCCGCGGTGCAGGCCTACTTCCGCAAGCACAAGCCGCCGACCCTGATCGTCTGGGGCAAGAACGATTTCATCTTCCCGGCCGATGGCGCCCATCCCTACAAACGCGACCTGCCCCAGGTGGAGTTTCACCTCATCAATACCGGCCATTTCGCGCTCGAGGACAAGTTCGACGAAATGGTCCCATTGATCCGCAACTTCCTCTCCCGCAAGATCGCCTGATCAGTCCGGAAGGAAACGGACATGTATGCCGCTCTCGACTGCATAGCCGTTCTGGCGGCCTCCACCTTGTTCGCAGCAGCCGCCGTCGCCCAAACCGCCAGAGACGTGCGCGGCCCGTCGCCGCTGGTCGCGATCGAAAACGAGGCGCCTGCGCGGCTGATCGTCGATCCGCCGCTCGCCGAGCAGTTGGCGCAGGGTCTTGTCTTCATTCAGTACACCACGGAGAATCTCCGCGTCGTGCCGGTGTTTGGCAAGGGCGCGCTCGACGTATCGCCGCGCATCGGCCACGTCCATATCACGGTCGACGACGCCCCGTGGCATTTTGTCGATGCCAGTGGCGAGACCGTGATCGTGGTCGGACTGAAGCCAGGACCCCACAAGGTCCTGTTGGAGCTGGCAGATCCGACGCACCACGTCATCGACAGCAAGACCGTCAGCTTTGAGATTCCAACACCGCTAAAAAAATGACCGTCGGCCGCGGCGTTTGGCTCGGCTTCACAAAACTGCAATGCGCGGTCCGCATAAGACGGCCTCCGTTAACAGGAGACGCACATGCGCGCGACTTTTCTTGGCACCGTCGCAACGATCATTCTCACCGCGAGCTCCGCGCTCGCGCAGAGCGAAGGCGAATTCCCCGCCAAGCTCGCCGGCCACGTCGTGATGCCGGCCGCCACGTTCATCGACGCGCCGACTGATGCGCCCGCCGATCTCAAGACCTCCGGCAAATACACCACCGGAAAGCGCGTCGACGCGCTCGGCACGGTGATGGGCAAGTCCTATGAGCGGGCGACCGGCTTGTCGCTGCCGTTCAAGGGCCAGCCGCTGCAAGGCCATTCCGGCATCAAGTCGATGGGCGACGGCACCTTCTGGGTCATCACCGACAACGGCATGGGCGCGCGCGCCAATTCGCCGGATTCCATGCTGTACCTCAACCGCTACAAGATGGATTGGGCCGGTGGCAAGATCGAGCGGCTGGAGACCGTGTTCCTGCACGATCCCGACAGACGCGTGCCGTTCCGCATCGTGCATGAAGACACCGAGAGGCGCTATCTCACCGGCTCCGACTTCGACACCGAAGGCTTTCAGATCATCGGCGACACCTTCTGGATCGGCGACGAGTTCGGCCCCTACATCCTGAAGGCCGACAAGACCGGCAAGATTCTCGGGCTGTTCGAGACGGTCGCCGACGGCAAGCCGGTGCGCTCGCCGGATCATTGGGCGGTGGCGACCCCGGGCGCGCCGGGCGCGACCTACAGCAACGTCAACCTGCGACGCTCCAAAGGTTATGAGGGCTTCGCCGCCTCGAAGGACGGCAAATTCCTCTACGGCCTGCTCGAGGGGCCGCTGTGGGACGCCGACAAGAAGGACTGGGAGAAGGTCGACGGCAAGGAAGCCTCGCGCATCCTCGAATTCGACGTCGCCGCGGAAAAGTTCACTGGCCGCTACTGGCAGTATGTCTTCGAGCAGAACGGCAATGCCATCGGCGACTTCAACATGATCGACCCGGCGAGCGGTCTGATCATCGAGCGCGACAACGGCGAAGGCACGCCCGACAAGGCCTGCCCGCAAGGCACCCGCGGCGAGAACTGCTTCCCCGACGTCGCCAAGTTCAAGCGCGTCTACAAGATCGAGCTCACCGACGCCAATGTCGGCAAGCCCGTGCGCAAGATCGGCTACATCGACCTCCTGAAGATCAGGGATCCCGACAACAAGGCCAGGAAGCCGCTCAATGGCGGCGTCTACACCTTCCCGTTCTTCACCATCGAGAACGTCGATCGTGTCGACGAAACCCACATCATCGTCGGCAACGACAACAATCTGCCGTTCTCGTCCAGCCGCGATCCCAACAAGGCCGACGACGACGAGTTCATGCTGCTCGATGTCGCAGATTTCCTGAAGGCGAAGTAAGCTGACGCTCTTTCAACACGGTCATCGCCCGGCTTGACCGGGCGATCCAGTAATCCGCGGCGCCGGCGATTGAATCGTGACGCCGCGGCGTACTGGATGCCCCGCCTTCGCGGGGCATGACAGGGAGTGAGCGAGCGCGAGCTAAGACAGCATCGCACTTCGGCGCCGCCCATCAACCCGCCGGCACGATCACCATGCTCTTGTCCTTCGGCCAGCGAATGCGCCAGGCGAAATTGATGTCCTTGACCTCACCGGGCTTGGCGTCGAACGACCATTCCAGCACGCCGCGCCGGTCGCGAATGTTGCTTGCGGTCGGCGGCGTGGTCGCAGGCAACATCTCGACGAGGATGTCCTCGTTCTCGCTGACCGGCAACTGATCCTCGATCGCGACCTTGATCGGGAAGTCGTGACCATTGCGGATTGTGGTCTTGAACGAACGCTCGTCGGTCTTCGAGGTCGTGACCAGGAGACCGGCCGAACCTTCGTTGCGCTTGAGCACCGCGCGCTCGATCCTGACCTTGTCGTCGGCGCCGAAGCCGAGCCGCACGATATCGTCCTTGGCCGAAGCCGAGAGCTTGCCGCGGCCGACGAAGGTTCCATCGCGATAGATTGCGACCTTGCCTGGCAACAGGCTCGTGTCGTCGGCCTGCTTGAAGCTGGCTTCGAGGAAGGCGGTGGGATCCATCACCGGAGCCGCGCGCACCATGAGATCGGCGGGCACGGTCATCGAGGCGATGCGCAGGCTCTTGGCGCCCTCGGCGGCCCCGAGGCTGACGCGGCCGGGAATTTTGTAGGTGGCCTGGAAGTCGCCGATCTCGGCGACCGCCTGCTGTTCTTCGGCGCGTTCGGCAATATCTTCCCTGGATCGGCTGGCATAAGCCGGAGCTTCCATCTTACGCTGCATTGGCGCCGCCGCAGGCATTGCCGAATCCGAAAGCGAACCCAGCGCCCGCGGCTTCGGCACTTGCGGATACTGCGCGACCAGCGAATTCAGCTCCGGCGCGCTGCCGCCGCGGCCGATGCGGACCGTGGAGACGCCGAGCGTGACGTTGGACCAGTCCTCGCCGGTCGATTGCGTGACTTCGGCACGGCGAACCAATTCGAGCTGCGGCTTGCGATCCTTCGCGCCGGTGTCGAGGCGGGCGTCGTAGAGCGGCAGCCAGCGCGCATTGCGCACGTTGTAGGTGACCCTCAACGTCGCCTTGGTTGCTGCCGGCACGGCGATGTCCATGCGGACTTCGAGCTTGCTCGGCGGCTTGGCCTTGCGCTCGATTTCGAGCTGGCCGATCTGCCGATCGATCTCGCGCATCTTGCGCGTGGCGTCGCGAACGGCGGTATCGGCGCTCGCAATTTCCTCGCCGACGGTGGCAAAGGCCGTGCGCCATTCGGCAATCGGCCGCGCCTCGCCCTTGTCGCCGATGCCGGCGGGCGATGCTTCCGCAAAATGCTCCGCGAATTTGCGCCGCGCATTGGCCGAGTCGATCGCGCCTTGCAGGTCGGCGCGCTGGTCATTCAGCGCCTCGATGCGTTTGTCCAGCTCCGGCAGATTGACCGGCGCCGCACGCGGCGTTCGCGCATCGATCGTGCCGATGGTGAGCTTCGCTCCCCCCTCACCCTCCACCCGGATCGAGGAGGTGTCGAGACCAAGCGGGAAGTCCTTGGCAATGAGCGTCGAGTCACCAGACGGCAGGTCCACCGCGATGACGCGGGTGACGGTCGCGCCATCAGGGTAAACCGTGACGGTATTGATGGCCGATGTGGCGTCCAATTCGGCGGCCCATGACGACGACGCGAAGGCCGTGGTCACCAGAACCAGGCTCGTCGTTGCCAAACATCTTGCGGTGATGCGCATCAAGTCCCTCCTCCAAGTCATCGCCGCCGCCAGCCGGACGCGCGATCCAATGCCTCGCCAACATGGTTGGACGCGGCAGGGAAGGAACTGGTTCGATTGAGGTTTCCGTGGGGCGCCGCCGCGGCGGCAGCGGGGCCCGGAACGGGTCGTCGGCCGCGACAGAGCCCTTAATCCTGAGCGGACGAACCCTGACCGAAGATGCGGCGGAGCAGATCGGTGACGTTCTTGGCGCCCGCCTTCCTCAGAATGCCTGCGCGATAGCCCTCGACCGTGCGTGCGCTCAGATGCATGCGCCGGGCGATCTCCTTGTTGGTCAGGCCGGCGGCGAGATGCTCGAGCACGTCGCCTTCGCGCGCGGACAGGGGTTCGCAGCCGGGCAGCCAGCGCTGCCGGCTGGAGCCGGGCTGTGCGAACTCGTCGATGGCAGCACCGATCCGGTCGACGATGTCGCGGGTGCGGAACGGCTTCTCGATGAAGTCGGCCGCACCGCTCCTGATGGCATCGACCGCCATGGCGATGCTGCCGTTTGTCGCGGTCACCAGCACCGGCGCCATGCAGTTTTCCTCGCGCAGGCGCTTGAGCACGTCGAGACCGGAGCGATCGGGCGGCATCTCCAGCAGCACGCAAGCCGGCATCCGCGCCTTGGCCTCCGAGAGCAGAGACGCGCCGTCGGCAAAGCAGATCACGTTGTATGCGCTCTGTTGAAGCGCTGTGGACAATTGTTCGCGGGAGGCGGCATCGGTGTCGATGACGAATACCTCACCCTTGGAAAGCATGTTCCCAGGCATAATTCCGATCCAGCAATGTCTTTGGTCAAATGATCCGAGACGGCAGCGGGGCCTCGTCGCGCCGCGCCGTCATATGCACGGCATTCACGCCCGTGCTCGGTTTCACTTATGTATGTTCCACCCGGTTCCCGGATTTGACGGATCGGGACATAAACTTTACATTTCGGGACATCTGCGGGAATGGCTGGCAGGAACGGTTCGCATGACCGACCTCATTCGCAGCGCGGGCTTGAGCTATTACCCGGAGGTCGCCCGGTCGGTCGGGCTCGACCCCAGACAGATGATGCGCAAGGTCAGGTTGCCGCTGGCCTGCCTCGACAAGCCCGATACGCCCATTGCCGTCACTAGCCTGCGACGTCTGCTCGAATTGTCGGCCGAGGCGTCCGGAGCCGAAGATTTCGGCTTGCGGCTTGCCGAGCGCGGCGGACTGACCAATTTCGGCGCGGTCGGCTTGATCGTGCGCGAACAGGCGACGGTAGGTGAAGCCATCGAAGCCTTCTCGCGCTTCATCCCGATCCATCACGACGGCATGAAGCTGGACGTCACCCGCGACAAGCAGACCGTGACCGTCACGCTGCACCTGCGCGGCCGGCAGCCGACCGCCCCGCGCCAGTCGATCGACATGGCGCTCGGCAGCGTCCATCGCATCATCCAGTCGCTGTTCGGCAGCGATTGGCGGCCGCAGGAAGTGCACCTGCATTACCCACCGCCGCACGACCGCAAGCGCTACCGCGAGTTCTACGGCTGCCGCGTGATCTTCAACGCGGAGAACGATTCGATCCTGTTGTCGGCACACGACATGGAGCGCCGGATCCCGAGCGCGCATCCGCTGATCGCGAGCTATCTGCGCAAGCGGATCGAAGCGATCGAGACACGGCCGGCAAGCTGGGAGGAGAAGGTCGACGAGGTCGTGCGTCTCCTGCTCGCCGGCGGCGACTGCACGGTCGAGCGCGTCGCCGAGCATCTCGCCTGCACCCGCCGCACCATCCACCGGCACCTGGCCGAAGCCGGCACCAGCTTCTCGGCCATTCTCGACGCGCAGCGCGCCGATCTCGCGGTCCAGCTGATCGACGACCCCGGCCGACCGCTGGCCGACATCGCCGTGCAGTTGGACTTCTCCGCGCAGAGCGCCATGGCCCGCTGGTTCCGCGGCCATTTCGGCTGCACCATCACCGCATGGCGCAAAGGCGTCAGGCCATTGAAATCGTCGACCGTGGCGACCGCAGCTTGAATCAGCGTGCCGGGACGGGCACGCCCATGATGGCGAGGGCGCGGCGAGGGCTGCCGGCGAGCAGCGGGCCGAACGCGATGGCAAAGCCGAGGAACGCAACGATCCACCCGCAGGCGGCAAGGTGCAGCAACGCATCGCCGTGCGCAGGCCAAACCACCGCCGCGACCCGCGCCAGCGCCGCGACGATGATCGCGGCATAGATGGCTTGTGTCGCCGGCGACGCCGTCAGCGCCTGTCCGGTATGGCCGAGACTCGCACGGGTCATCACCGCGAGGGTCATGGTTCCGGCCGCGCCCGCCATCCAGGCGTGGATGCCCGCGCTCGGCGGCAACGCGCCGAAGACGGCAAACGCATGCAGGAGGAAGCCGAGCGGCACGAAGACATAGCCGACATGGAGAATCAGGAGCAGCCTCTCGCGGAAGGTGCGGTCACCGGCCCAGCGTGCGAGCCGCACCAGATGGAGCCCGCCGACAAGCGCCATCGCCACGCCGGTGAGGGTGCTCAACGGCGCCACAATCCACGCGATGATCGCAATTGCGCTGCACCCGATCACCACACCGTCAAAGCGTCCGAATGGCACCGGGAGGCGGCCGGGGTTGAACTTGACCAGCCAGTTGCGGGTGAAGCTCGGGATGATGCGGCCGCCGATCAGCGAGATCATCAGCACGACCACGCCGATGCCGACGCGGATGCCGACATCGGCCGCACCCGCATAATGCGCTTCGAGATGGAAGCCGACATTGCCGGCGAGCAGCACGAGCACCAGCACCACGACGGGCAGGTTGCGCCAGTTGCCGCCGGCGACGATCTCGCGCGTTGCTGCAGCGACGACCAAGGTCAGGAAGGCGGCATCGACGGCAAGCGCAAACGCCCAGCCGATATCGGCGGACAGCGTCACCGCGACCCGGCCGGCGATCCAGACCGCCAGCAGCGCGCCCAGGGACGTCCCCTGGATCGGCAGCCGCCCGGTCCAGTTCGGGATCGCCGTGAACAGGAATCCCGTGATCACCGCCGGCAGGAAGCCGTAGAGCATCTCATGAACGTGCCAATCGCGCGGCGCGAAAGCGGAGCTCACCGACAATTCGCCGTAGAACATCGGCAGCCAGGCCAGGATCGAAAGCCCTGCCTGGATCGCGGCAAGCAGGAAAAAGGGCCGAAAGCTGTTCGCAAACAGCGGCCTGCCCTCAAAGTTGCGGGATCGGACGCCAGCCATGGGTCAACTCCAGTCGATTCAAATCGTCGCCTGGAAAAATACTGCCGTCCGGCCGGCTCGTTTTTGAGCTATCGCAAACACCCTGACGATTGCAGGTGTCATCACACTTCCAGCGCCAAGGAGGCAGAATGGCCAAGGTCGACACATCGCTGGTTGCGCATTCGCCGCTGTTTGGGGGTGTCAAACCCGAGGACCTCGAGGAGATCCTGCGCGAGGCCCGCTCAGTGCGCTATCCCAAGAACAGCGCCATTTTCGAGCAGGGCGCCGACGCGCAATCCTTCTTCCTGCTGCTGCACGGCCATGTTCGCGCAGCCAAGACCACACCGAGCGGCGAGCAGATCGTGGTGCGCTACGTCTCGCCGGGCGAGACGTTCGGTCTCGCGATGGCGATCGGGGCCGCGCGCTATCCGGCCACAGCGATCGCGGTCGACGACAGCGTCGCCCTGATCTGGCCGACTTCGGCCTGGCCGCGACTGGTCGAGCGATTTCCCTCGCTTGCCGCCAACACGCTCCAAACCGTCGGCACGCGGCTGCAGGAGAGCCACACCCGAATCCTGGAAATGTCGACCCAGCAGGTCGAGCAGCGCGTCGCGCATGCGCTGCTGCGCCTCGCCAAACAATCCGGCAAGAAGCTCGACCATGGCATCGAGATCGATTTCCCGATCAGCCGCCAGGACATCGCGCAGATGACCGGCACCACGCTGCACACCGTGAGCCGCATCCTGAGCGGCTGGGAACAGCAGGGGCTGGTCGAGAGCGGCCGTCAGCGCATCATCCTGCGCGATCCGCATGGCATCGTCGTGCTGGCGGAGCGGAGCCCTGACAGCGGCGCGGCTTAAGGCCAGGGGTGAGGGTCGCTTCCGCTTACGGCGAAAGCGCCCCTCACCCGGGAATCCGCGCGCAGCCCGCGCGAATTCCAGATCGGTTCACGCCGGCACGCGGTCACACAGCGCGGCGAGGAATTTGTCGCGATCGATGCCATGCTCGCGGCAGGCGTCATCGACCGTGTGGAAGGTTGCGATCGGACAGCCCACGCAGGCCATCCTGAAGGCGAGAAACACGCGGATCGTGTGCGGCGCCGTGCGCATGATGTCATCGACCAGATCGTCGGATCCAAAAGGCATGGACAACAACTCCGTTCCGAAACCACGATAGCAGAGCGGGCGGCGGTTTCTTTGTTGGAGCGCAAGCTGCTTGTCATTCCGGGGCGCGCGAAGCGCGAGCCCGGAATCCATCGGGCAGCAGACCAAGAGGTGAAATGGATTCCGGGCTCGCGCCAAGTGGCGCACCCCGGAATGACGGGACTACACCGCCCGGCTGTGCAACTGCTTCGCGGGATCCAGATGCGCGTCGAACGCGGCCGCGACGCTGCGCACGAGAAAGCGCGAGTCCTTTGCGACCGCGATGCGGTCGCCGTCGAGTCTCACGACGCCGTCGGAAATCAGCGGCTTCAGACGCGACGCCGATTTCAGCATTGCCCCGGCCTCTGCGCCATGACGCGCGCAGATATCGCCGAGATCGGCGCTGAACTCGCACATGATGCGTTCGATGATGTCGGCGCGCAGCCGGTCGTCGTCGGTGAGGCCATAGCCTTTCGCGGTGGCCAAATGGCCGGCGGCGATGCTCTGCGCATAGGCGCCGATCTGCACCTCGTTCTGGACATAGCCCTGCGGCAAATGTCCGATCGCGCTCGCGCCGAAGCCGAGCAGAACTTCGCCCTGGTCGGTGGTGTAGCCCTGAAAATTGCGCCGCAGCGTGCGTTGCTCGAAGGCCACGGCCATGGAATCGCCGGGTCGCGCGAAATGATCGAGCCCGATCTGCACGTAGCCGGCCTCCTTCAACGCATTGGCGATCGCGCAGGCTTGGTCGTGGCGCGCAAGGCCGTCGGGCAGCACGGCCTCGTTGATCATGCGCTGGTGCTTCTTGAAAGCAGGCACATGCGCGTAGCCGAACACCGAGAAGCGGTCGGGCCCAAGCTCGAGCGAACGTCGCACCGTATCCAGGCACGAGGCAACGGTCTGGTGCGGCAGTCCGTAGATCAGATCGAAGTTGATCCCCTTGATGCCGGCGTGCTGGAGCATGTCGACCACGGAAGCCGTCTGCTCAAAACTCTGCACCCGGTTGATCGCGCGCTGCACGACAGGGTCGAAGCTCTGCACGCCCAGGCTCGCGCGATTGACGCCGGAGAGCCGCATCGCCTCGACCATGTCGGAAGTCAGCGTGCGGGGATCGATCTCGACTGCAATCTCGGCCGACGGCAGCACGAAGAACGATTGCCGCATCGCCGCCATCAACTCGGCAAAAGCCTCCGGCGCCATGATCGTCGGCGTGCCGCCGCCGAAATGGATGTGCTCGACCTTGATGCGCCGGCCGATCGTCTCGGACACATGCGCGATCTCGCTGCGCAGCGTACGCAGATAGGCCGCGATGAGACCGTCTCGACGAACGATCTGGGTATGGCAGCCGCAATACCAGCACATCTCGCGGCAGAACGGCACGTGCAGATAAAGCGACGCGCTGGCCGCCGCCGGGAGCTCCGCCAGCCAGCGGGCGTAGGCCCCCGCGCCGATCTCCGGCGAGAAATGCGGTGCGGTCGGGTAGCTCGTGTAGCGCGGCAATCGTTCTTCGCCGTAGCTCGCCGCAAGATCGGCCCTCATATCTTACCCATTCGTCAATCAATGCTGCGCAGCGGGGCGGCGCATCCCGGATGGCACGAAATTACTCGTTTTCGGGTGCGAAACCTTGCGCTCGCTCAAAGTCCGAGCACGGGATCGGAGCCATGGTGACATTTGATTATTGCCCTCTGGAGATAGGTTATGGCGTCGTTCGCGCTCGATCTCGTTCTGTGGCTCACCAGCGTTCGCGGCCATATCCCGCGCTTCGACGATTTTCGTCCCGTCCCCTCCACGCCCACCGTTGGCGCCGGCCACGTGGTCCGCGTGATGGTCATCACGGCCGCGGTCTTCGCCGCGCTGTCGCTCGCGGTTTGGGGCACGGTCTGGATTGCGATCCAGTTGCTCTAATCGACGACAATCCATTCGCAATAAACGCAGCTGAACATGCGAACGATTTGCGGCCGACGCGACTGACGTCGCGAGTCGTCACGTATTTCGTATCGCCGATGCGATCTTCGACAAACTCCTAAGGATTTTACCGGAGGCGAATTCGGCAAAAGCTTGTCGCAGCACAAACACACTTGCCGCGATCGGCGCACACTGCATTCCGTCATCAAAACCATTTCAGATGAAGGATGCTTCCGATGTTCACCCGCCGAGCCGCATTGATCAGCGCCGCCGCAACCGCCCTGATGCTGGCGACACCCGCCTTGGCTGCCGATGATCTCAAACTGCCGCGCCAGAAGGTCGAGCTGGTCGCTCCGCCCTTCGTGCATGCGCACGAGCAAGCGACCAAGCAGGGCCCCAAGATCGTGGAGTTCACGCTCACGATCGAGGAGAAGAAGGTCGTCATCGACGAGAAGGGCACCACGTTCCAAGCGATGACCTTTAACGGCTCGATGCCAGGTCCGATGATGGTCGTGCACGAGGGCGACTATGTCGAAACGACGCTGGTCAATCCCGCAACCAACTCCATGCCGCACAACATCGACTTCCATTCCGCGACGGGCGCGCTCGGCGGCGGTGCGCTCACGCTGGTCAATCCCGGCGAGCAGGTCGTCTTGCGCTGGAAGGCAACAAAAACCGGCGTGTTCGTCTACCATTGCGCACCGGGCGGCCCGATGATCCCCTGGCACGTCGTCTCCGGCATGAACGGCGCCGTGATGGTGCTGCCGCGTGACGGCCTCAACGACGGCAAGGGCCACGCACTGAAATACGACAAGATCTACTATGTCGGCGAGCAGGACATGTACGTGCCGCGCGACGACAAGGGCAATTTCAAATCCTATGAATCGCCGGGCGAAGCCTTCACCGACACCGAAGAGGTGATGAAGAAGCTGATTCCCTCCCATGTCGTGTTCAACGGCAAGGTCGGTGCGCTCACCGGCAAGAATGCGCTGACCGCCAATGTCGGCGAGAACGTGCTGATCGTGCATTCGCAGGCCAACCGCGACAGCCGTCCGCATCTGATCGGCGGCCATGGCGACTATGTCTGGGAAACCGGCAAGTTCTCCAATGCGCCGGAGACCGGGCTCGAGACCTGGTTCATCCGCGGCGGCTCGGCGGGAGCTGCGCTGTACAAGTTCATGCAGCCCGGCATCTACGCCTATGTCACGCATAATCTGATCGAGGCCGCCGACCTCGGCGCCACCGCGCACTTCAAGGTCGAAGGCAAGTGGAACGACGATCTGATGACGCAGGTGAAGGCGCCTGCGGATATCCCGGCGCCCAACACCAACTAGACGCGACGAGGGGCCGGTGATGACCGGCCCCTTCTTCCCTGGGGGACGACCATGCTGATCGCATTCAAGCTGAAACTGCTATTCGCCTGTGCCGCCGGGTTCGCGGGGCCGATCGCGGTAGCGCCGCTGGTGTCGGACATCGGGACTCATGGCGCCGCGACGGAGCCCGCCATCGTCAGGGTCGCGCCAGGCGGCCTGTCCTATCGCGAGGCCGGCGATTTCACGCGTGCCGGGCAGCAGGCGGAAGCGCCGCTGCGCACGATGCGCTTCGAGAGGCCGATGCACATCATGCGGCATCAGGTCTCGTCATCCGACTATCAGATTTGCGTGCAGGACGCCGCTTGTCGCGCGCTTGATCGCGGCGTGGCCATCGCCTCCGATCGGCCTGCGGTGCAGGTGAGCTGGCACGATGCCGAGGCTTATGCGGGTTGGCTCTCGCGCAAGACCGGTCACAACTATCGCCTGCCGAGCGACGCCGAATGGGCCTTTGCCGCGGGCTCGCGATTCAGGGACGACGGCCTTCCGGTGGACGCAACAGATCCATCGAAGCGCTGGATCGGCCGCTACGAGCGTGAATCCGAGCGTGACCTCTTCGACACGACAGCCTATCCGTTCGGCAGGTTCGGTTCGAACGAGCACGGCATTGAAGATCTCGCCGGCAATGTCTGGGAGTGGACCTCGACCTGCTTCGTGCGCTCGCGCACCGACGCGGCCGGCAATACCGGCAAACCGACCGTGAACTGCGGCGTGCGCGTCGCCGAAGGTGCGCACCGCGCCTATGTCACCGATTTCATCCGCGACGCCCGCGCGGGCGGCTGCGCACAGGGCGTCCCTCCCGCCAATCTCGGCTTCCGCCTGGTTCGAGAGGAAACGTCCTGGGTCGCAAGCGTGTCGGCGCGGTGGAGCAAGACGTGGGCAGCGAGGTCGTAGCGGATCTAAACGCGAGGGAAGATCGACGCCGGCGCCTCATATTCAGTCATTGCGAGCGCAGCGACTTGTCCGCCGAAGCCTGGGCGAAGGCGGAAGCAATCCAGAATCTTTCTGCGGAGACAGTCTGGATTGCTTCGTCGCAAGAGCTCCTCGCAATGACGAAATTGCGGCGCGCGCCCGGCGCTCAACCGTCACTGCACGCGCGGCGTGCTCAGATCGCCCGCACGAACATGCGAAAGCCCGGCGCACCGATGATCGCCTCGAAGGCAGCATCGCGCTTCTCCTCGGCAAGGACGAAGCCGGCCTTGGCATAAGCGCGCTCGGCGGGCTCGTTGCCGATCAGGAACGATATCGTCGCCCGGGCAAATCCAGCTGCCCGCCCCTTCTCCAGCGCATGCGCGATCAGTGACTGCACCAGGCCGCGGCCGCGATAGGCGGGATCAGTCGCGACATACTCGATCATCCAATCGCCCTCGCCGCCCTGAACCCAGCAGGCGCGCGTGTAGCCGGCGCGTTGACGAATGGCCTCCAGCTCTGCCGGGGCGAGCCCGGACGCGGCTGCGACTTCCTCGATCGCACGCCAAGCCGCTGGTCCCGTGCCGGCCGCCGGTAGCGCACACAAGGCGGCAGCAGGCTTGCCATCGATCTCGGCGACCAGAAATTGCGAGACGTGCCACATCGACACTGCGCGGGCGACTGCGACGCGCGCGATGAAAGCGCGGCACTGTGTTTCAGGCCAACCGAGCGCAACGTCGAACCAGCCGCGCGGCCGGTAGCCGCGCTGCGATGACAGGATGGTTTGTGCGATGAAATCGGCGTCTTCGGGACGCGCAGACCGTATCGTCATGCGCGCCCCTTCGCGAAAACCTTACGTGTTCTTCAGCGCAACGCGGAATTCGGCTTCGGTCTTGGCCTTGACCTCGTCGAGCGAGACGCCGTCGGCGAGCTCGATCAGGGCCATTCCGCCGTTGCCGTGCTTGTCGATGGTGAAGACGGCCAGGTCGGTCACGACCATGTCGACCACGCGCTCGCCGGTCAGCGGCAAATTGCATTGCTTCAGGAGCTTTGGACCGTCCTTGGCCGAATGCTCCATCACCACGACCACGCGCTTGACGCCGGCGACGAGATCCATCGCGCCGCCCATGCCCTTGACCATCTTGCCGGGGATCATCCAGTTGGCGAGATCGCCGTTCTGGGCCACCTGCATGGCGCCGAGGATCGACAGATCCATGTGGCCGCCACGGATCATGCCGAAGGAATCCGCGCTCGAGAAGTACGAGGTCGACGGCAGCTCGCTGACGGTCTGCTTGCCGGCGTTGATGAGATCGGCGTCCTCTTCACCCTCATAGGGGAACGGGCCCATGCCGAGCATGCCGTTCTCGCTCTGAAGGCTGACGTCCATGCCGTCGGGGATGTAATTCGAGACCAGCGTTGGGATGCCGATGCCGAGATTGACGTAATAGCCGTCACGCAGTTCCTTCGCGGCGCGCGCAGCCATCTGTTCACGGGTCCAGGCCATCTTAGTCTCCTGATCTCAAGCTGCCGTGCGCGGGCGGGTGTTGCGGAATTCGATGCGCTTCTTGGCCGTTCCGACCTCGACGATGCGCTTGACGAAAAGACCGGGTGTGTGGATGTGGTCGGGATCGAGTTCGCCGGCCGGAACCAGATGCTCGACCTCGGCCACCGTGACCTTGGCGGCCGTCGCCATCATCGGGTTAAAGTTGCGCGCGGTCTTGCGGTAGATGAGGTTACCTGCGGTGTCGCCCTTCCAGGCGTGGACGATGGCGAGGTCGGCGAACAGGCCGCGCTCCATCAGGTATTTCTGCCCGTCGAATTCCTTCACTTCCTTGCCTTCGGCGATCAGCGTGCCGACGCCGGTCTTGGTGTAGAAGGCCGGAATGCCGGCACCGCCGGCGCGGATGCGCTCGGCCAGCGTGCCCTGCGGATTGAATTCGAGTTCCAGCTCGCCGGCGAGGAATTGCTGGGCGAATAGCTTGTTCTCGCCGACATAGGACGAGATCATTTTCTTGATCTGACGGGTTTCGAGCAGGCGGCTGAGGCCAATGCCGTCGACGCCGGCATTGTTTGAGACCACCGTCAGGTCCTTGACGCCGGAGTCGCGGATCGCGTCCGACAGCGTCTCGGCGATACCGCAGAGGCCGAAGCCGCCCGACATGATCATCATGCCGTCTTTCAGAACGCCCTCGAGAGCCGACTTAGCGTCGGGATAGACCTTGTTCATGCAAATTACCTTCGAGTGAACCTTCGGCTTGCAGGCGTCGCGCCTTAGTGGCGGCGATTATTAGGCGAAATCGTCCGAAGCCGTCAATGATACGGGGTTCTCCGCTCCGCCCCTGGGTGATAGAAGCTGCCCAAGCCGTGGGCGCAACCGTTCCCGCGGCCTTGAAAGCGACAAGAAAACCCATCAAGTTGCGGCACTTAACACAATAGGTCTTGGGCGTGGGGCGCGCAGGTTTCCCGGCCCGCCTTCTGGCTCCAGCGACCAACTCGATCAGGACATGCCATTGACCATGGCCCAAGGAATGAAGCGCCTCGGGACGCCGATCGCGGCGCTGCTCGGCGTGGCGCTGATCGCCCTGATCGCGACCTCATGGCTCATCAACCGCGACGCGCTGCGCAAGGCGGTGGAAACGCAGATCCGCGACGTCACAGGGCTCGAGGTCAATGTCGCAGGCGCGATCGACATCTCGGTGCTGCCGGCAAGCTACATCTCCTTCCATGACGTCGGCCTGAAGGGCGGCGGCACCAGCGATCCCGCGCTCCATGTCGACGTGCTCACCGCGAACCTGCGGCTGCTGCCGCTGCTGCTGCAACGGTTCGAGATCGCCGACCTGACGCTGCTGCGGCCGCGCATCCATGTCAGCCTGAAGCCGGACGGCGAAAGCAACTGGACGCCGTTCATCCAGACCATCGCGCGCACCATGAAGCCCGGCGCCGAGAATCAAGTGTCGTTCTCCGAGATCCGGATCCAGGACGGCGTGCTCGATTACGAGGACGCCGCCATGCACGGCACCGAGAAGTTCGAGGACATCGACCTCTCGCTGGCCTGGCCATCGATCTCGCGCTCCTTCGCTGCGACCGGACAATTCGACTGGCGCGGCGAACGGGTCGACGGCTCGATCAGCTTTGCCGATTTCGTCGCCGCGCTCTCCGGCGAGCGCTCGGGATTGAAGGCGCGGATCGCGAGCGCACCGCTCAAGCTCGCCTTCGACGGCAGCGTCGCCAACCGCACCAGCCCGATGATGGAGGGCACGCTCACCATCGACAGCCCGTCCTTGCGCAACGCGCTACGCTGGACCGGCCAGCCGCAGCCCGCCAGCGGCGGCTTCGGCCGCTTCGCGTTGAAGGCGCGGGCCAATGTCGTCGGCGCGTCGATCGCGCTCACCAATGTCAATGTCGAGCTCGACGGCAACACCGCCGAGGGCGTGATGACCTACGCCAATAACGGCCGGCAGACGCTGCAGGCGACGCTCGCAGCCGACGCGCTCGACTTCACACCCTATATCTCGACCTTCCGCCTGCTCGCGAGCGGCGCGCGCGACTGGAACAGGCAGCTGTTCGATCTCAACGCCTTGTCGACCACCGACCTCGACATGCGCCTGTCGGCCGCCAAGCTGACGGTCGGGGCGTCGAAACTCGGCCGCACCGCGATCGGCGCGAATCTGCGCAACGGCACGCTGGCGCTCTCGGTCGGCGAGGCCCAGGTCTATGGCGGCATCGCCAAGGGCTCGTTCGGCATCGCGCGCTCCGACACCGTGGCCGACATCAAGGCGCAATTCCAGTTCACCGACGTCGACCTTCAGGCCTGCGCCTCCGAGCTGTTCGGTATCAACAAGCTGTCCGGGCGCGGCAACATCAACGTCTCGCTCCTCGCGTCCGGCTCGAGCCCGTTCGGCCTCGTGCAGTCGCTCGACGGCAGCGCCACCGTGACCGGGCATGATGGCGCGATCGCGGGCTTCAATGCCGAGCAGCTACTGAAGCGGCTCGAGCGGCGGCCGCTGTCCGGCGGCGGCAATTTCCGCAACGGCTCGACCCCTTACGACAATCTCACCATCGCGGTGAAGTTCTCCGACGGCGTCGCCACCGCCGAGGACATCCGCGTCGAAGGACCGGCGGCGAAGATCACGATGACCGGCACCGCCTCGGTGCCGACGCGCGAATACGACATGAAGGGCGTGGCCAGCCTCAACAGCGCGTCGGGGTTCGAATTGCCCTTCGTGGTGCAGGGCCCCTGGGACGACCCCCTCGTCTTCCCCGATCCGGAAAGCCTGATCCGCCGCTCGCCGGCCTCTGCGCCCCTGCTCGACATGCTGAAAGACCGCAAGCCGGGCGACGCGGTGCGCTCCGCGATCGAGCGCATCACCGGCACTGGAAAACGTCCCGCACCCGCCGAAGCGCCGACAGCGGAGAACGCCAAGGAAGGCGCGAAGTCGAACTAGTCCTGAGCGGATCGCGGACGCGGAACGCCTCCGCCAACGCATAAGAGCCGTCCGTATTTCGCCACGATGGTCTCATACCTGAGGTTGAAGCAGGAGGAGACATCGCCCAATGGGAAGCTTTGGAAGATGCCGGGTGGCCGCCGTTATTGCGGCACTCGCGCTGGTCACCGTCGCGAGCGCCTCGCATGCGCAAGACGTTTCACGACCGGAGTCTGTTGATCGCCCCTCCGCTCTTCTCCTTCCTGCCGGGAAGGTCATTTTCGACGCCGCGGTGGCTCGTGCGAACAGGGGCACAAACGGCTTCGGCCTGCCCCCTTCGTTCCCACTGCCCTCGTGCGGATTTCCTGATGGGCTTTGCGGCGCGGTGAACCGCGACGGCACGCTTGCTGTGCCGGCCGAATACGATTGGGTCGATACCTTCCATGAAGGGCGCGCGCTGGTGCGATCGAATGGTCGCTATGGCTATGTCGACACAAGCGGTCATGTGATCGCAAAGCCGCAATATCCGATTGCAGATCGCTTCTCGCACGGATTTGCGCAGATCGACGTCGGCGGCCGATCCGGTCTGATCGACCTCGACGGCAACACCGCGCTCGAGCCGAAGTTTGGCTACGTCATTCCCTTCACCGAGAAGGTCTTCTTTGCCACCGAGGGCCGGACCACGTCAGGAGGCATCGCGGGCACGGAGCAGTTCAGCCATGGGATTTTCGAGTTCGTCGGCGCGATCGCCGACAGCAGAGCGGTCACTGCGACAGGCAAATGGGGCCTCGTGGACCGCTCCGGCGCCTGGCTTGTTCCGCCGTCTCTCAACGCGATCCTGCCTTTTGACACCGAAGGTACGGCGCTCATGCTGGCGAGGGTCGATTCCGGATGGGGTGTGATACGTCCCGACGGAAGCTGGGAGATCGAACCAAAATTCCAGTATCTTGGTTCGTTGGTTGATGGGATGGCCTCCGCAAAGGTCGATGACCATTGGGGTTTCATTGATCGCGCGGGACGCCTCAAGATCGAGCCGAAATTCGAGAACGTCCATCAATTTGTACACGGCGCGAAATTTACCCCAGCCCGCCTGAACGGCCGATGGGGCCTGGTAGATCGCACCGGCGAATGGGTCGTCCAGCCCCAATACGAAAACATATCTCTGAAGGGGACTGCGCCATGGTCGTGGGACATTCAGAACGAGAAGAAGCATGGCTATCTCGATGAAAACGCCAAGGTCATTGTCCCGCCCCTATTCGATTTTTCGGTCGGGCGATGCGCCAATGGACGCATTGTCGGGGAGATCGACAGGCAGCCGCGAATTCTTGATGAGAATGGCAAGTCGATCGAGCCGCAGGAGGGTGAGCTATCGAGGCCGGTGACCTGCGACGGACCTTATATCCTCAAGATCAGCGGTAAATTTGCCTATGCGGCAGCCGATCTCATGCCGATGACGGCACAGCGGTTTGACCGTGCCGGCCCTTTCGTCGGCTCTCTTGCTGTCGCCGGTTTTGGGGACAAATTCGGATTGTTGAGAACTGACATCAGCTGGGCCATAGAACCCACGCTCGATGCGATCTCTCCAGGCTTGCCGAATGGTTCGGTTCTAGCGCGGCTGGACGACAGGAACGGCATCATCGATGCCTCGACCGGTGCATGGATCACCAAGCAGCCCTTCGAACGCATCTGCCACATCAGGCCTGATATGGCCATGGCATTCGAGGGGGGTAAACGCGGCATCCTTGATGCCCATGGCTCCTGGCTAATCAAACCGCGAGAGGGACGGATGGGCATTCGCCTCGAGGATGGCTTGGTCCCGGCCCAATCGGGCGGGCATTGGGGCTTCATGAATGTGGAAGGAAAAATGGTGATCGAGGCGAGATTCGATGCACCGACGTTTTTTGATCGCGGCATCAACTGGACCAGTACCGACGCCTCTTGGTGTCCGATCGATCGCAGGGGACAGCCGATCGAAGGCCTTCAATGCCAGCCGTCGGACCCGCTAAAGAGACAGTTTGGCGTATTTGCATGTCAGCTCGGGCCCTGAGACCTCACGCGAATTGATCAGGGCGAATTGATGCGGCGATTGGATCGATGCCGCACATTAAGCATCTCCTCTCGCCCGACACCCCACGACCTATGTCTGACAAGAAGCCGCTAGATCGGATAGCGGCCATGCGCTAGTGTTTTATACGACCGGTTAAAAACACCGGCCGTTTGAGGGAGAAAAACGTGAAATCCAAGGTTATTGGCGCAGTATCACTGGCGGTCGCTGCGGCCGGGCTGTTTGCAGCCGCTGCACCCGCATTTGCGCAGCAGAAGACGATTACGGTCTGGTGGGGCAAGGGCTTCTACCGCTCCGAAGACGACGCGCTGCTCGAGACGATCAAGAAGTTCGAAGCCAAGACCGGAATCAAGGTCGAATTGTCGCAGTACGCGATCCAGGACATGATTCCGAAGACGGTCGCCGCGCTCGATGCCGGCACCGTGCCCGACGTCGCCTATTCCGACTCTTATGACGTGCAGGCCCAGGGCAAGTGGGCCTACGAGGGCAAGCTCGAGGATCTCACCGACGTCATGGAGCCGATCAAGGGCCGGTTCGTGCAGAACACGCTGGACGCCTCGATCCTCTATAACGACGTCACCAAGAAGAAGGCCTATTACGGCTTCCCGCTGAAGCAGCAGAGCATGCACGTCCAGATCTGGAACGACATGCTGGAGAAGGCCGGCTTCAAGCAGAGCGACATTCCGACCGACTGGGCGGGGTACTGGACGTTCTGGTGCGACAAGGTGCAACCGGGAATCCGCAAAGCCACTGGCCAGCGCATCTACGCCGTCGGCCAGCCGATGGGCGTAGAATCCACCGACGCCTTCCAGTCGTTCTACACCTTCATGGATGCCTACCACGTCAAGCTGGTCGACGACGACGGCAAGCTCACGGTCGACGATCCCACGGTCCGCGAGAACCTGATCAAGGCCATGAAGGACTACACCGACACTTATATCAAGGGCTGCACGCCACCGTCCTCCACGACCTGGAAGGATCCGGACAACAACGTCGCGTTCCACAACAAGACCATCGTGATGACCCACAACTTCACGATCTCGATCGCGGCTAAGTGGTATGAGGACTCGCAGAACCAGGCGCTCACGCAAGAGCAGCGCGACGCCGGCAAGAAGGCTTATGAGCAGGACATCATCACGGCGTCCTTCCCCAAGGCGCCGGATGGGTCGACCATCCGCTACCGCTCCGACGTCAAGACCGGGCTGGTCTTCAGCGTTGCCAAGAACAAGGCCGAGGCCAAGCAGTTCATCAGCTTCCTGCTCCAGGAAGAGAACGTTCGCCCCTATATCGAGGGCGCGCTCGGCCGCTGGTTCCCGGTGACGAAGGAAAGCCAGGCCAGCCCGTTCTGGCAGGCCGACAAGCACCGCAAGGCGGTGTACGCCCAGTTCACGGGCGGCACCGCGCCGTTCGATTTCACCAAGAACTGGAAGTTCACGATTCTCAACAACGAGAACGTGTGGGCCAAGGCGATGAACCGGGTGGTGAGCGAGAAGGTTCCGGTCGACAAGGCCGTCGACGAACTGATCGCCCGCATCAAGCAGGTCGCGGGTTAAGTCATCATCCCCTCGCCCCGCCCAGCGGGTGAAGGTATAAGAACAGTACCGGCCGCGTTTCGCGGCCGGCAACTCTTTGAAGAGTCCAAAAAGAATGGCGATTACGCTCTCTGGTGATCAGTCGATCCCCGCACCGCCCTTGTCGTCGCGGCTGACCCCGACGCAAATCTGGGGCATCGTGCTGCTCGCACCCTATTTGCTCGTTTTCCTTGCCTTCGTCGTCTACCCCGTCTGTTACGGGCTATGGCTGGCGCGGGCCCCGTCGAATTATGTCGCGCTCTATAACGACCCGATCTTCGCGCGCGCCGCCGTCAACACGCTGATCTTCCTGGTCATCGGCATCAACATCAAGATGCTGATCGCGCTGTTTTTGTCCGGCTTCTTCGCGCAGCAGCGCACCTGGATCAAATGGCTCTCGGTGGTCTTCATCCTGCCCTGGGCAGTGCCGTCAATTCCGACCATCCTGTCGGTGCGCTTCATGTTCAACCCCGAATGGGGCATGGTCAACCACCTCATCTTCAACTTGACCGGTGATGACGGCCCGAACTGGCTGAACGACCCGACCGTGGCGCTGACCATGGCAATCGGCGTCCACATCTGGAAATCGCTGCCGTTCTGGACGCTGATCCTGATGACCGGACGGCTTGCGATCGCGCAAGATCTGTTCGAGGCCGCCGAGGTCGACGGCGCCAGCTGGTGGCAGAAATTCCGCTACATCACCTGGCCGTCGCTGCAGATGCTCTACATCACCTGCACGCTGCTCTCGATGATCTGGACGCTCGGCGACTTCAACAGCGTCTATCTGCTCACCGGCGGCGGCCCGGCCGACCTCACGCACGTGTTGTCGACGCTCGGCATCCGCTATCTCCGGCTCGACCAGCTCTCGCTCGCGATGGCCTCCATCGTCTGCGCGATACCGTTCGTCCTGCCGCTGATGTACTTCATGATGAAACGGTTGTCGCGATGAAGCTTCCCTCTCTCCGTGACGTCGCGACCGAGGCGCGGCTGCTCCTGATCGGCATTCCCGTCCTGCTCTGGACGATGATACCGATCTATCACATGTTCCTGTTCGCGATCTCGCCGAAGGAGGACGCGTTCTCGGGCAAGCTGTGGCCGGATCATCCGACGCTGCACAACTTCGAAATCGTGTTCAAGCAGCAGCATTACTTCCTGCGGGACTTCTACGTGCAGTTCTGGAATTCGCTGGTGATCGCGGCAGCCGTCGGCGTGCTCACGCTCGTCATCGCAACCGCGGCTGCGTTCTCGATCTCGCGGTTGCGCGTGCCCGGCGGGCGCATCGTGATGAACCTCGCGCTGTTCACCTATTTCATCCCGGCAGCGTTCCTCGCGGTGCCGATGTATCGCACCATGGGCAATTACGGCCTGCTCAACAATCATTGGTCGCTGATCCTGGCCATGGTGACGATCGCGAGCCCTTATGCGATCTGGGTGCTCAAGCAGGCCTCCGACAAGCTGCCGGTCGAGCTGGACGAGGCCGCGGTGATGGACGGCGCGACGACTCTCCAGATCTTCCGCCTGGTCTACTTGCCGCTGATGATGCCCTCGCTGGTCGCGATCGGCACCTATGCGGTGCTGCTCGCCTGGAACGAATATCTCTACGCGTTCCTGCTGCTCTCAAACGATCGCGAGATCACCCTCCCTGTCGCGCTCGGCAACTTCCTCGCCGCCGACGACTCGCCGTGGGAGCTGTTGATGACGACCGGCTTCATCTACGCGCTGCCGCCGGCCGCCATCTACTACGCCTTCCGCCGCTACATGGTGGGCGGGCTCACGGCGGGTGCGGTGAAGTCCTAAACATCGGCCGCGCGCTTGCTGCGATATGCGATCAGAAGCGCGACCGTCGAGCCGAGGAAATAGCCGGCGGTCGCGCCCGAAATGGCGCGGCCGGCGATGAAGGCCACCGCGCGATCGCCCGCATCGATCGCCGAGATCACGCCAACCGTGTACTGCAGAGAGAACACGACGAGGTTGCGGACCAGCGCAAACGCGCTGCCGGGACGAATGATCTCCCCAGTCGTGTGATCGACATCGAACGGACGCGGCGTCAGCACGCCGAGCGGCAGTAGCGCCAGTGCCGCCGCGATCCAGGCGATCAGCGGCCATGTGCCGTCCTGATGTCCAAAGCCGATCCGTGAGACGCCCCAGACGATGAACACGGCCGGCACGATCAGCGCGCGCCAGATCGGCGTCCTGCGCGGCTGCATCGCCTTGATGCCCTGCCAGACCAGATAGGCGAACAACGTCCAGATCCAGAGTGGCGTATGGACGAGGACCTGGTAGGTGAATATCACAATGCCTCCCCTCTCAAAGCGGCGCCGCGCTTTCGCCCTGCGAGCTCGACAATTTCGAGGCGAGCGAGGCGATCACGATGACGACCGCGATCAAGGCGATCACCAGCGTGCAGATCGCGTTGATCTCGGGCTTCACGCCCAGCCGTACCTCTGAATAGATCCGGATCGGCAGCGTCGCGGAGCCCGGGCCGGTGGTGAAGCTCGCGATCACGAGATCGTCCAGCGACAGCGTGAAGGCGAGCATCCAGCCCGCGACGATCGCGGGCGCAATCAGCGGCAGCGTCACGGCCACGAACGCCCGCACGGGGTCGCAGCCGAGGTCCATCGCGGCCTCTTCTAATGAACGGTCGAGCGAGCCGAGGCGGGACTGCACGACGACGGCGACGAAGCACATCGTCAGGGTGGTGTGGGCGATCGTCACCGTCCAGAAGCCGCGCTCGGCGTTCAGCGCCACGAACAGCAGCAGCAGCGACAATCCGGTGATCACCTCCGGCATCACCAGCGGCGCATAGAGCATGCCGGAGAACAGGGTGCGGCCGCGAAACCGCTCGCCGCGCGACAGCGCGACGGCGGCGAGCGTGCCGATCAGGGTCGCAATGGTCGCCGACGAAACCGCGACGCGCAGGCTCATCCAGGCCGCCTCGATCATGGCGCGGTCATTGAAGAACTCGTGATACCAGCGCAGCGACCAGCCACCCCACACCGTCACCAGCCGCGAGGCGTTGAAGGAATAGATCACGAGGATCAGGATCGGCAGATAGAGGAAAGCCAGACCCAGCGCGAGCGAGACGACGTTGAAGCGGGACAGGCGGGAGACCTTGCGCATCGCCTCACCGCCCCTGTTCCAGCTGCCGCTTCTGCAGCCGTTCGTACAGCAGCAGCGGGACCAGCAGCACCACCAGCAACACGATGGCCGCGGCGGAGGCGACCGGCCAGTCCTTGTTGGTGAAGAATTCGAGCCACAGGGTCTGACCGATCATCAGCGCATTGGAGCCGGCCATGAGATCCGGAATGACGAACTCGCCGACGATGGGGATGAAGCACAGCAGCACGCCGGCGCCGACGCCGGGCAGCGACAGCGGGAAGGTGACGAGCCAGAACACCTGCCAGCGCGGTGCGCCGAGATCGGAGGCGGCCTCCTCCAGCACCGGCTCCATTTTGGCGAGCGTGGCATAGAGCGGCAGGATCATGAACGGCAGGTAGGAATAGACGATGCCGATATACATCGCGCTGTCGGTGGAGAGCCACACCACCGGCTGGCTGACGAGATGCAACGCAAGCAGGATCTGGTTGAGCAGGCCGTCATGCTGGAGGATGTTGATCCAGGCATAGATGCGGATCAGGAACGAGGTCCAGAACGGCACGATCACCAGCACCATCGCCACGGCCTGCCAGCGCGTCGGCAGCCGCGCCATGCCGTAGGCGATGGGATAACCGATCAGGAGCAACAGCGCGGTTGCGGTGACGGCGACGGTGAGGCTACGCACATAGGCGAACACGTAGATATCGTCGGAGACGAGCAGCCTGAAATTGTCGATCGACAGCGCAGCAAAGGCGGCCTTCAGCGCCCCCCATCCCGCCATCAGGTCGAACACCGGCTCGTAAGGCGGCTGCGCGATCGCCGTCTGCGACAGGCTGATCTTCAGCACGAAGCCGAACGGCACCAGGAAGAACAGCACCATCCAGACATAGGGCGCGATCGCGGCAAGGCGAGCGGGTCGCGCAAAAATGCGGCGCGCGCTCATGACGGCAGCACCACGCAGTCGTCGGGCGTGAACCAGGCGACGACAGGCTGGTTCAGGCTGTAGGCGTCGACATCGAGGCGCGCGCTGTTGGCGACTGCAGCCTGCACCATCCCGCCGGCGTCGAGCTTCACCTTGTAAGTGGTGGTGCCGCCGAGATAGCAGATGTCGGCGATCACGCCGTCCAGCTGGTTGATCGCCGTTTCATGACCGGCTTCCCGCACCGGACCACGGCGCGACAGCTTGACCTTCTCGGGGCGGATCGCAACCGATAATCTGCCCTCGCCGAACGGCTCGCGCGGCTCCGCCACCACCAGCGTACCCGCATCGCGCGTGCCGATGACCAGACGATGACCGTCGCGCAATTTGGACTCGGCGTCGAACAGGTTGACGTCGCCGACAAACTCCGCGATCCAGCGCGAGCGTGGCGCCTCGTAGAGCTCGCGCGGGCTGGCGACCTGCGCGAGCTTGCCGTCCCTCATCACACCGATCCGGCTCGCCATCGTCATCGCCTCTTCCTGGTCGTGGGTGACGATGATGAAGGTCATGCCAAGCCGGCGCTGAAGTTCCATCAGCTCGCCTTGGGTGTTTTCGCGCAGCTTCTTGTCCAGGGCCGCGAGCGGCTCATCGAGCAGAAGCAGCTGCGGGCGCCGCGCCAGTGCGCGCGCCAACGCCACGCGCTGACGCTGGCCACCGGAGAGCTGATCGGGCTTGCGCTTCTCGAGCCCATCGAGCTTCACCAGCGCAACCATCTCCGCAACGCGCGTGGCGATGTCGGCGCGCGCCATGCCGGCGCGCTTCAGGCCGAAGGCGATGTTGTCGCGGACCGACAGGTGCGGAAACAGCGCGTAGTTCTGGAACATCATGTTGATCGGCCGCTCATGCGGCAGCGCCTGCGCGATGTCCTTGCCGCCGAGCAGGATGCGCCCTTGATCCGGCGCTTCGAAACCGGCGAGCATGCGCAGAAGCGTGGTCTTGCCGCAGCCGCTGGGCCCGAGCAGTGCAAAGAACTCGCCCGGCTTGATGTCGAGCGACACGCCGTCGACGGCCCGGAACGCCCCGAACGTCTTGGCGACGCCCTCGATGCGCAGCAGCGGCTCGCCGGCCGCGAACTGCGTCTCTCCAACCGCAGCCGCAGCCGCGTCTGTTCTGGGCAACTCGTCAGTCATGGTCCCTGCCAACCCCAATCCCGCCGCACGCTAGCGGCCGATCGTCCCTCACTCAACCAATTAGAGGCGGCTCGTTCACGCATTCGCCATGAACGCAGCCAGCGCATCGCATTCCTGTGCGGACATCGTCAGGCCGAGCTTGGAGCGGCGCCACAGGATGTCCTCGGGAAAACGCGCCCATTCGTGGGTCATGAGATAGCGCACCTCGGCGCCCGTCAGCTCGGGACCGAAGGCGGCGCCGAGATCGTCCCGGGTCTTCGCCTCGCCAAGCACGGCCGATAACCGCGAGCCATAGGCCGCAACGAGGCGTTGGGCCTGCGTCTCCGACAGAAAGCGCCAACGGTCGCGCGCAAGATCGACCTCGGTGTCGAAACGGTCCCAGGCAAAATCTCCGCCGGGCAGCGCCGCGCCGGCGGTCCAGGGCGGCGACATCGGATAGAACGGCGTCAACTTCGTCACCGCGCGCTCCGCCCGCAGGCGCGAGGTGGTGACGTCACCGCCGAACATCGTGATCAGCGGCGCCTTGCGCCGCCGCGCGTCGAACAGCGTCGTGCCGTCACGCCGGCGCGCGGACGCCAGCGTCAGGTTGACGCCGGAGACCGCGCGCACCACGTCGATCGGGGCAACGCGCTCGCGGAAATAGCGGCTCGCCGCTTCGCAGAGATAGCCGACATCGGCCCCCGGCATCGCGACGATCGCGGGATCGCCGGTGAAATCGTGCGTTACTGTTCCGATCAGGGTGAAATCGCGCTCGATAGGACTCGCGAAGATCAGCCGGCCATCGCTGTTCTGGAAGACGTAGACGTTATCGGAATCAAACAACCGCGGGACGATGATCTGGCTCATCTGCGTCGCCACCATGGCGGGTTGCGGCTGCCGCAGCACGGTCTCGGCGACCATCGACGTCCAGCCGCCGGTGGCGTTAGCCAGTGCCCGGGCCGTGATCGTGCGACGATGGCCGCGGTCGACCACCGCGAGCCGCCATGTATCCGTTCGATCGGCACGCACACAGCGCGCTCCAGTCCGAATCACGGCGCCGCGCTCGGCCGCATCCAGTGCCGTGAGCACCACCAGTCGGGAATCGTCGACGACGCAGTCCGAATATTCGAAGGCCGTGCCGAACGGTCGTTTCAGCGCGTTGCCGACCGGATGATGCGTGATGTCGAGGGTCGCCGTTGCAGGCAGGCCGCTCCGGCCGGTGAGGCTGTCGTAGAGGAATAGGCCAACGCGCAGCAGCCATGGTGGGCGCTCGTCGGAATGCGCCGGGATCACGAAGCGCATCGGCCGAACCAGATGCGGCGCGATCCGCAGCCAGGTCCGGCGCTCGGCCAACGCTCGGCGCACCCGTCGGAAGCCGCGCCGTTCCAGGACCGAGAGATCGCCGTGGATCAGCCGCGGTGTTGCCGAGGACGCCGCACCGCCCAGATCGCCCTGCTCCAACAGGATGACCCGCAGGCCGCGGCCGGCGGCATCGCGCGCGAGGCTGACACCGTTCAGGCCGCCGCCGATGATCGCAAAATCGTAATCCGCCATAAAGCCGTCGAATGGGAGCGAAAGAAGCGCCCACCCTCACTAGAGCCATTTCCGTTCCGATGAAATCGGAACGGGGCTCTAGATTCTAGTTTGGCGCGTTTTCTTGACGCGAACCGGCAGCCACTTCGCTCGAAAACGCTTTAACCGGTCTTGAGCGCAAGCTCCATGACGTCGGCGCGGCCGACGAGGCCGGCATATTTTCCGATCGGCAGGGGCTTGCCGAGCAAATAGCCCTGCACGCCGTCACAGCCTTCCGCGGCGAGGAAGGCGAGTTGTTCCAGCGTCTCGACGCCCTCGGCGACGATCGACATTTCCAGGCCATGGCCGAGATCGATCACCGCGCGAACGATCGCCGCCGATTGCGGGTTGCGGCCGAGATTGATGATGAAGGCGCGGTCGATCTTGATCTTGTCGAACGGGAACGCCTGGAGATAGCTCAGCGAGGAATAACCGCTGCCGAAATCATCCATGGAAATGCGCACGCCGAGCGCCTTGAGCCGGCGCAGCAGCGCAAGGCCGCGATCGAAGTCCTCGATCAGCACGCCCTCGGTGATCTCGAGCTCGAGCCGGCCGGGGGCAAGACCCGTCTCGAGCAGGATGGAATGGACGAGCCCGACCACGTCGCCGTGCATGAACTGCGCCGGCGACAGGTTGACCGCGATCTGAAGCGGCGTCGGCCAGGAGGCGGCCTCGCGGCAGGCCTCGCGCAGGATCCACTCGCCCATCTCGACGATCAGGCCGCTTTCCTCCGCGATCGGGATGAATTCGGCCGGGGAAACCTGGCCGCGCACCGGATGCTGCCAGCGCGCCAGCGCCTCGAAGCCGATGATCTCGCTCTCGGCGACGCTGTGGCCCGCTGCTCCCTGCGGCTGGAAGGCGAGCGAGAGCTCGCCGTTCTTGATCGCCATCGAGAGATCCTGGTGCAGCACGCGGCGATCGCGGATCTGCTGGTCCATCTCCGGCTGGAACAGGCTGATCGTGCCGCGCGATTTCTGCTTGGCGCGGAACAGCGCCGCGCCGGCGTTGGCGAGCAGCGAGGCGGCGTCGGCGCCGTTGTGCGGGAAGATCGACATGCCGGTGGTGACGCCGGCGCGAACCGGGCGGCCGTCGATCTGGAATTCCTTGGCGACGGCATCACCGATCTGCTGCGCCAGCGCGAGACCTGCATCCGGCTGCTTACCGTCGATGATCAGGCCGAACTCGTCGCCAGACAGGCGCGCCACCACGCCGCCGCGCGCGGAGTCCTGGAGCCGCTGGGCCACCTCGACCAGGAGCTTGTCGCCGTGCGCATGACCGAAGACGTCATTGACCTCCTTGAGGCCGTCGAGATCGACGCACAGAACCGCGAACTCTTCGCCGGTGCCCTCGCAGGCCTCGATCATCTGGGTCAACGCCTGCAGGAAAGCGGCGCGGTTCGGCAAATCGGTGAGGCCGTCGTGATAGGCCATGTGCGCCATGCGCGACTCGGTCTGCCGGCGATCGGTGACGTCCTCGTGGGTCTTGATCAGATATTGCGGCTCGCCGGTGTCGCTCAGCACGGTAGCGCGGCGGGTGAGAAACAGCCGCAGCCCGTCCTTGGTGGAGATCGGGTGCTCTTCGGTGATCATCCCGCGCTTCTTGATCGCGGCTTCGTCGCGCGCAATGATCAGCTTGGCTTCCTTGGGATTGAAGATGTCGGACGCGGTCAGGCCCGTGGCTTCCTCGCGCCTGCGGTTGAGGATCGTCTCCGCGCTGCGGTTGGCGAGCAGGTAGCGGCCGTCCTTGACCTGCTCGACGATCAGGGCCACCGGGATGTTGTCGACCACGAGCTCCAGGAACTTCTTCGTGCTCTCCAGCTCCTTCGACAGCGAGCGGCGATCGGTGATGTCCTCGAACACGAGCATCAGGAATTCGGGCTTGTTGCTCTCGTTGCGGACCACGATCCGGATCGAAGCAACCATGCGCCGCTCACCGGCGCGGTCGACCTCGAATTCGTTGCGAAACTGGCCGTCCTGCGAATCGAGTGCCGCCCGGTCGGTCGCCTCGATGCTGTCCGCCGAGACAGGCGCAAACAGCTCGCGCGCGTTCTTGCCGACGACATGGTCGCGCGAGAAGCCCCAGAACCGCTCATAAGCGCTGTTGGCGAAGATGTAGCGACCATCCTCGATGTTCTTCGCGGCCACGCAGGCCGGCACGTGGTCCAGCAATGTTTCCAGGAACTGCTTGGTGGAGGCGAGCTGCCGCGACAGCCTGCGCTGCTCGCTGACGTCCAGATGCGTCGTCACCGAGCCGCCATTGGGCAGCACGAAATATTTCACCAGGATGGCCCGCCCGTCCGGCAGTTCGGTGATCAAGCCGTTGGTGCTTGCCGCCTTCTCATAGAACTCGTCGTTGGAGGCGCCCCCGAGCACACCGCGCTTGCGTCGCAGCTCAAGGAGTTCGTAGCCGTTCATGTCGGCCCAGAGATCCGACCGCGCCAGGCCGTAAATCTCGATATAGCGGTCGTTGCAGAAGATGATGCGCCGCTGCGCATCCGTCATCACCACGCCCTGGTTGAGATTGTTCATCGCAGAGGAGACGAAGGCATTGCGCCGCAGCTGCAGACGCTTGGTCCGGCGCAACGAGGAATGGATCCACAGCGCGATCGCGACGAGGAACGAGCAGATCACGATGCCCGCGATCAGGGCTTCCCAGATCACGTTGGGATCGAGGTGGCCGAGATAGCTCGGAGGAGTGAAGCTGTCGGAGAGGGCAAAGGCGCGCGCAGGCGTCACCGCTGCGGCCAGGCACACGACGGCCTGCACCGCAATCGGAAGCGCGCTGCCCGCGTGCCAGTTCTTCTCAGCCATCAGCCACCCGCGATTTCAACGTCGGATTGTCTGGCCTCGCGGGTTTGGATCGGGTAAACGCCTGTACGCGCAACGAAAAAATGTGGCATCAAATACGGCAATTGCCCTGACATGATAAATGCTTCGTTAACGGAAAACGCCCCCGCGCCGCCCTCCCCAGGCGTGAGGCCATCGTCGCTTCGAGCGGACGTCCTGCACTACCATGGATAGGGTCGACTGCGTCGTCGTCGGAGCCGGCGTGATCGGGCTCGCGGTGGCTCGCAAGCTGGCGCAAGCCGGGCGCGAGGTGATCGTGCTCGAGGAAGCCGAGGCCATCGGCACCATCACCTCCTCGCGCAACAGCGAGGTGATCCATGCCGGCATCTACTACCGCGCCGGAAGCTGGATGGCGCGCATGTGCGTCGACGGCAAGCACGCGCTCTACCGTTACTGTTCCGAGCGCGGCATCCCGCACAGGAATAGCGGCAAGCTGATCGTCGCGACCAATCCGAAAGAGACCGAGAAGCTGCAATCGATCAAGGCGCATGCCGAGGCCAACGGCGTGCTCGACATGCAGTTGCTCACGGGCGATGCGGCATGTGCGCTTGAGCCGGCGCTCGCCTGCGACGCCGCGCTGCTGTCGCCGTCGACTGGCATCATAGACAGCCACGCCTACATGCTCTCGCTGCGCGGCGAAGCCGAGGACGCGGGCGCGGCCTTCGCGTTTCACACCCCGCTGATCCGTGCCAAGGCCAGCGCCGGCGTCATTGAAATCGAGGCGGGCGGCGAAGCGCCGATGACGCTGCAATGCAGCCTCCTCGTCAACGCCGCCGGGCTCTCGGCGACCACGGTGGCGCGCAACATCGAGGGCATGCCGCTGGAACGGATCCCGACGGCCTACCTCGCCAAGGGAAACTACTTCAGCTGCAATGCCAGGGCGCCGTTCTCGCGCCTGATCTATCCGGTGCCCGAGCCCGGCGGGCTAGGGGTGCATCTGACGCTGGACATGGCCGGGCAGGCACGTTTCGGCCCTGACGTCGAGTGGATCGAGACCATCGATTATGAGGTCGATCCGTCACGCGCCGAGCGCTTCTACCCGGCGATCCGCAAATACTGGCCGACGCTGCCTGACGGCGCGCTCATGCCGAGCTATTCGGGCATCCGCCCGAAGATCGTGCCGCCGGCGGTGGCTACGCAGGATTTCTTGATGCAAGGCCCGCGCGATCACGGCGTCGAAGGCCTGATCAATCTGTTCGGCATCGAGTCGCCCGGATTGACGTCATCGCTCGCGATCGCGGATCACGTCGCCGAGCTCGCAAATGTCTAGTGGTTTAAAGCGAAGTGGATTCCAGTTGCGCGTAAAGAACCGCGTCCAGACAAGAAGCTAGAGCCGCACAAATCCTTACACGGTGCGCGCCTTGCAGCAGGGATGAGCGCAAAGATTCCCATCCCTGCCTGAAAGGGTGCGATCAACTCTACGCTGTTACGGGGGTTACTAGTGGAGCGTGTCGCCGTGCCTGAGACGCTCGATCTGGTCCTTGACCATCAACTTCCGGCGCTTCAACTCAACAATTTGCAGGTCGTCTGTTGAAAGGTGCACGAGAGCTTCGTGCAATTCGTTTTCGAGAGTTTTATGCTTCCGTTCCAATTCAACCAGATGTGCCTGAATTGTCATTCGAAACCTCCTCGGTAGGGGTGAACCTTGGATTCGACCGGACGAGGAAGTGTACATCACCGATTCGTTCTGTCGATGGATATCAGTCGTCGCAGTGTCATTTTTAAAAATTCATATGTAACGAAGCGTGAGTAAGGGAACCACGCGGGAAAAATCCGTGATATCAATGCGCTTGCGCAACGCCGGAGCGACCGCAGAAATATCTCGCGGGAGATCGGCGCGCGACAGCCCGAGATCGCTTGCGATCACGGCGCGCAAGGACGATAGTTTCCACAGGGCATCCACAGCCTTAATCTCACGCCTATCGGTTTTTCGGCCACCGCAGACATGACCAATGAAGATGCGCGCGAACTCGAATCCGAGCTCGCCCGGTTGCACCAGGAACACCGAGATCTCGATGTGGCGATCGATGCACTGCATCAATCGCCCGCCCCCGACCTGTTGCGGTTACAGCGGTTGAAGAAACGCAAGCTGTTGTTGCGTGACCGTATCGCGTTCATCGAAGACCAGATCACGCCCGACATCATCGCCTGATCCACAGGAGGAGAGCTTTACGGCAGCTCGCCGCACGTGAATCCGCTTGACTCGAAAGGAACAAAATAAGAACATTTGGGCGCCAACGCCCCCAGGAAAACCGTCCAAGGAAAACGCAGATGTCGGCAACCGCCCTTCTCGACAACAGCCATTATGAACAAGCCTGCGATCAGGCGATCGCGATGTGCGACGGCAATCTGCGCAGCACCATCAAGGCGCTGATCATGGCCAATGAATATCTGGAGGCCGAGCTGGAGGAATTGCAGGCGGCCATTTCCGCCGGCTGCATTCCGGAGACCTCACGCAGCAAGATGCGGAGCAAGAGCAGCGCAGCCTGAGCTGTCAGCTATCGGAGCCGACCATGTCCGATGTCACCTATTACGTTGCATTACCTTTCCTGACCGACGAGGACGGATCGCCGGTCGCAGGTGCGGCCGAGGAATGCCAGACCGCGGCGGCCGCGTTACGGCGCGCCGAGGTTATGTCGCACGGCGCCGGCCACACCGGCGCCGTCGCATTCAGCCGCAGCGGTGATCCCATGACCGGCGAATTCGGTGACGCCAAACTGCTCCGCAGCTTCGGCAACGTACCGAAAGACCTCGGCACGCTTTAACTAGCTGCTGACGAGCCTGATGCGCGGCTCGTGCCGCCGGTGCGCCTTGCGCACATACATCGCGGCATCGGCCTCTTCCAGGGCGCGCGCGGCGTCGGACTGTACCCCGAGCAGGGCCACGCCGGCGGAAGCGCCCGCGCTCACGTGCTGGCCGCGAAAGACAAAGGACAAGTCGTCGACGGCCTGCTCGAAGGCCGCGGCCTTCGCCTTGGCGTCGGTCTCGCTGAGATTCCAGAGCAGCAGCGCGAACTCGTCGCCGCCGAGCCGGCCGACCACGTCGGAGGCGCGGATCTGCCGCGTCAGCGTGGTGGCAATCGCCTTCAGCACCTCGTCGCCGGCCGCATGGCCGAAGGAATCGTTGATCGGCTTCAGCCGATCGACGTCGAGCACGATCAGAGCGCCGCTGGCGCGGTAGCGCTTCATGTAGGCGACGGCGCGTCCGAGCTCGCGTTCGAAGCCGCGCCGGTTCGGAATTTCGAGCAGGAAGTCGGTGTCGGCGGCCGCCTCGAGCTCCGCGACCCGCCGCAGCGCCCCCTTCAGCTTGCTCCGGAGGTCACGGATGGTCGCGTTGATGGCCGTCTTGATGACCGCTTTGGCGCCGTCATCGGCAGACGCTCCGCGTCGCGACGGTCTGGTCGGACGCTTGACCGGACGCTTAAGAGCAACTTTGGAGCGAGCGGCGCTGGTTTTCGGGCCCTTTTTGGCCTTCGCAGCGCTCGCCCTTTTTGGTTTCTTCATGGGCATCCTGCTCAATGAAGGCTTGCGGGGATTCACCAAGACAGGATAGTGCATTCCCTTCTCCTTGCCACCGCCTTGCGAGCCACCGGCCGGAACCGCTAATCTGGCCTATCTTCCTGTTTTTCGAGCACAATTCACGTCATGACCGCGCCGATCGCCATCATCATGGGAAGCCAGTCGGACTGGGACACGATGCGGCATGCCGCCGACACGCTCGCAGGGCTCGGCGTTGCCGCCGATACCCGTATCGTTTCGGCCCACCGCACCCCCGACCGGCTGTTTACGTTCGCCAAAGGCGCCAAGACGGCCGGTTACAAGGTCATCATCGCCGGCGCGGGCGGCGCAGCCCACCTGCCCGGCATGGCGGCGGCGCTGACGGAACTGCCCGTGTTCGGCGTTCCCGTCGAATCGAGGACACTCAAAGGCATCGATTCGCTCTATTCGATCGTTCAGATGCCCGCGGGCATCCCGGTCGGCACCCTCGCGATCGGCAAGGCCGGCGCCATCAATGCGGCGCTGCTGGCGGCTGCCGTGCTGGCCTTGTCCGACCCGGCCTTGTCCGACCGCCTCGCCGCCTGGCGCAAGGCGCAGACCGAGGCCGTGGCCGAGCGCCCGGAGGACAAGGCGTGACTGACGCAAAGCAGGTGAAGCTGAAGCCCGGCGACACCATTGGCATTCTCGGCGGCGGACAATTGGGGCGGATGCTGGCTATGGCGGCGGCACGGCTCGGCCTGCGCTGCCAGGTGTTCTCGCCGGATCCGGACTCACCGGCCTTCGACGTCGTCCTGAATGCGACCTGCGCCGAATATGCCGATGTCGAAGCACTCGAGCTGTTCGCCAACGACGTCGACGTCATCACCTACGAATTCGAGAACGTGCCGTCCGCGGCCGCGATGGTGCTGGATGCGCGCCGCCCGGTGCTGCCCAACCGCAAGATTCTCGAGACCACCCAGGACCGACTCGCCGAAAAGGATTTCGTGACCCGGCTCGGCATCGGCACCGCGGCCTATGCCGACGTCACCTCGGTCCCGTCATTGCGCGAGGCGATCGCCAGGATCGGCCTTCCGGCAGTGCTGAAGACCCGTCGCTTCGGCTATGACGGCAAGGGCCAGGCCATCATCCGCGAGGGCGACGACATCGCGAAAGTGTGGACCAGTCTCGCCACCAAATCGGCCATCCTGGAAGCCTTCGTGCCGTACGAGCGTGAGATTTCCGTGATCGCCGCCCGCTCGGCCACAGGCCAGGTCGAGTGTTTCGACGTCACCGAAAACGAGCACCGCGACCACATCCTGAAGATCTCCCGTGCGCCCGCGCGGATCCCGGATGTGCTCGCCGAGGAAGCGCGCAGCATCGCCGGCAAGATCGCGGGCGCGCTCGATTATGTCGGCGTGCTTGCCGTCGAGATGTTCGTGCTCGCCAACGGCACCGGACCCAAGGTGCTGGTCAACGAGATCGCTCCGCGCGTGCACAATTCCGGACACTGGACGCTCGACGGTGCGTCCGTCTCGCAGTTCGAGCAGCACATTCGCGCCATTGCCGGCTGGCCTCTCGGCAAGCCCGTGCGCCACGGCGAAGTCGTCACCATGACCAATCTGATCGGCGACGAGATCAACGAGTATGAGAACTGGCTGAGCGTGCCGGGCGCGACCGTGCACATTTACGGCAAGGGCGCGCCGCGTCCCGGCCGCAAGATGGGCCACGTCACCGAAGTGCGACCCACGACCGGCAAGTAACGGGACCGCGGCGTATGCCGCGATCCCGCTTTGCGATTACGCCGTCTTTGCGCCCGCGACGACGCCGGTGGGTTCGTCGCTGAGCCAGCGATAGATCACTCCGCCCAGCGCGCCGCCGATCAGTGGCGCAACCCAGAACAACCAGAGCTGCGACAGCGCCCAGCCGCCGACGAACAATGCGGGGCCCGTGCTGCGCGCCGGGTTCACCGAGGTGTTGGTGACGGGGATGCTGACGAGATGGATCATCACCAGCGCGAGCCCGATCGCCAGCGGCGCAAAGCCCACGGGCGCGCGGCCGTGGGTGGCGCCCATGATGATGAACAGGAACATCATGGTCATCACCACCTCGGTGAGGAAGCACACGATCATGCTGTACTGGCCGGGAGAATGGGCGTCGTAGCCGTTGGACGCGAACCCTTTACTGACGTCGAAGCCGGGCGCTCCGCTTGCGATGACGTAGAGAAGCCACGCGGCCACGATCGCGCCGGCCACCTGCGCGATCACATAAGGCAGGATCTGTCCGGCCGGAAAACGTCCGCCGGCAGCAAGGCCGACAGTGACGGCCGGATTGAGATGGCAGCCGGAGATGTGGCCGATCGCATAGGCCATGGTGACCACGCTCAGCCCGAATGCGAGGGAGACACCGACCAGACCGATGCCGACCTGCGGAAAGCCGGCTGCGATCACAGCACTTCCGCAACCTGCGAATGTGAGCCAAAAGGTGCCGATAGCTTCGGCCGCGTATTTCTTCATATCCATGTGTCGTCCCCTGCTTTCAAAGATTCCGGAACAAAGCTCCGGAAACGGCCCCACCCTTGGCGTCAAATCTCCCAAATCAGGGCCGCACAGAGGTATTTTGCCTCATTTAATGGCTGAACTTGGCCCGAAAACCCGCTTGGCCGGTGGACATCCCAGGTTTTGTCTGATACATCCGCGCCCTCAAGGTTAAGGGCTTGTGCGTTTCGCCATCCCCTTTGACTTACCAGAATTCAAATCCGATCCACTGAAGAGGATGCCGCGTGCAGGTTCTCGTCCGCGATAACAATGTCGATCAAGCCCTCAAGGCGCTGAAGAAGAAGATGCAGCGCGAGGGTATTTTCCGCGAGATGAAGCTCCGCGGTCACTACGAAAAGCCCTCCGAGAAGAAGGCCCGCGAAAAGGCCGAAGCCGTGCGTCGCGCACGCAAGCTGGCCCGCAAGAAGCTGCAGCGCGAAGGCCTGCTGCCGATGAAGCCGAAGCCGGTGTTCGGCGCTGGCCCTGGCGGTGATCGTGGCGGTCGCGGCGGCCCGGGTGCTGGCGCAAGTGCCGGTCCGCGCGGACCGCGCTGATTTACCGGACTTGAGAGATTTCAGTTTTCGATGACGCGGGCCCCTGGCCCGCGTTATTGTTTTGTGAGCGGTGCCTTCCTGGGATGGGGCACTCCCGATGCGGCACTAGCGCGAGCGAACCGTAGATGGCCTCCCCTTTCCCCAAGCGCGGCTTGGCGCGGTTACGCCAGATCTTGCTGCAGCCATTTGCGCTGGCCTTGATGGGGATTTCGCTGTGCGGCTGCTCCTTCGACCTGGGATCGCTGACGCCGGAGAAGGAAAAGCCGCAGGAGGCACCCAAGGCGGCCACGACCGCCGAGAATGTGGTCAGCGCCGGCAATGTCAGCGAAGCCCAGGCCCATACGGCAAAGGCCCAAGCCTTGGCAAAGTCCGGCGAGACGGCGGCCGCGCTCGATGAATTCAATCACGCGGTCGGACTCGATCCCTACAATGCGCAGGCGCTCTATGGCCGCGCCCTGATCTACCAGGGCAAGAACCAGCACGATTTCGCGATCGCCGATTTCAGCGCGGCGAGCGGCCTTAACCCACAGAAGGTCGAGCCGCTGCTCGGCCGCGCCAACAGTTATCTCGCCCTCGGCAAGGCCAAGGAGGCCGCGGCCGATCTGGATGAGGCTTCCGAGGCCGATCCCCACAATGCCCAAGTTTGGACCATACGCGGCCAGGCCTATGAACGGCTGGGCGACAGGACCAAGGCGGCGGCGTCCTACACCAAGGCGGTCTCGCTTCGTCCACGCGACGATGCCGCCCGCAGCGGCCTCGCCCGCGTCGGCGGCTGACGATTCTGGCGAAGCCGCAGGCGCCGTCTTAATCCGGGGTGACGCCCTTCGGCAGAACGGAGTGGAACATGGACTTGACGCCCGACAGCATGTCGTCGGCGACATTGGTCTTCGGCCGCGGCATGGACGCGCCGGCATCGGCGCGCAGATCGAGCGGGGGCGCGATCATCGGGACAGGAATGTCAGCCGGCGGCGTCAGCCGATTCGGGTTCTCGTTGCCGACCGAGGCCGTGTAGGGCGGGTTCGCCTGCGACGAGCCGCCATCGCCATAGGCCTCGGCTGCGGGCGTCGAGACCGTGATCGGCGGCGGCAACGGACGCACCGTTGACTGATCCAAGGGGATGATACGCGGAGCCTCCGGGCTGCGGGCGGCTTCGCGCACCGCAGGCTCCTGAGTCTTCTCGGGCGCCTTGGCTTCCGAAGACTTGGTCTCAACCGACTTGGCCTCAACGGCTTTACCCTCAGGCGACTTGCGCAGGCGCTCGATCGCGGCGCGCACGAGATCGTTGGCGTCGGGGGTTGCGGTCGGTGCGGCAGCAGCCGGCGCCGAATTGGCCTCCACCACCGGGGTGGCGGGAACGGGTGCACTGACGGCCGGGGTGGACTTGGCGACTGCCTTCTCGCGCGCGGACGGCTTGCCGCGCGGGGCGGCCTCGGCCGGTGCGACGTCCACCGTAGAAGTCTTTGGCTCCGCGGCGGGCTGATCGCCAGCCTTCTCGGTCGCCGGCTTGTCCGCCACCTTCTTCTCGGAAATGCCCTTGGCCTTGACGCCCGGCGCGGGCAGGTTGGCCAGATCGGCGGGCTTGCCGTTCTTGCCAGCGTCGGCAGGCGCCATCACGGCCGCGGGTGCATCCGCCGCCGGCTTCGCGTTGATGTAATGATTAACGATGTATGCCCCGATGATCGTTGCGAGCACCGAGGGGAAGATGTCCATCGAGATTTTAGCGATGTATTTCAGCATTCCGGCCACTCCCCGCGCGATCTGATGCGGGAACTTTGAGGCATAGTGAGGGATCAACTGCGACGGATCAATGGCAAAGGGGTACGCCGGATTTACGACTTCAGCTCAACCTCAAGGAACACGATCTCGGTTGCGGTTTCGTTAAGCACATCGTGCTGGACGCCGGCCTTGCGAAAATAGGATTTTCCGGCCGCAAGCTGCGCCTTGGACCGCTCGCCATTGGGTGCCACGATGGTCATTTCCCCTGCGACCACGGGAACAATGACGTAGTCCATGCCGTGGGTGTGATGCCCGGTGGCGCTGTTTGGCGCAAGCCGCCACTCGGTCACCCGAACCTGCTCATTGTCGACCTGAACCTCGGACTCGGCGGCAAGCATCGGAACTCTCCTGGGGCATATCCGGAAAACCGGTTCAGGGCACGAAAACCATGAACACGTAGACGGCAAATACCACCATATGGACCAGCCCGAACAGGACATTGGTCCTGCCCGTACCGAAGGTCAGCATGCTCAAAAAGAAGGTCAGGAGCAAAAGCACGCTGCCCTGGCCGCTGAGGCCGAGCGTGAGCTCCTTGTCGAGTGCATAGGTGGCGACACCGACGGCCGGGATGGTCAGCCCGATGGTGGCGAGCGACGAGCCGAGCGCGAGGTTGATGCTCTTCTGAAGGTCGTTTTTGCGAGCCGCCGAGACGGCTGCGACGCCTTCCGGCAGCAGGATCAGGAGCGCGACCAGAAGTCCGGCAAAGGCAGGCGGCGCGCCGATCCTGGCCGCGACCGCATCGACCACCAGCGAGAATTTCTTGGCCAGCAGCACGACCGCCAGCAGCGCAATCAGCAGCAGCACGACGCTGAGCGCCAAGGTCCTCCCCGACAGATGCGCCTCCCCGCTCCCGCCGCCCGCCCGGTCGTGAACGAAGTAATCCTTGTGCAGCACGGTCTGGGTGTAGAGAAACACCCCATACAGCGCGAGTGTGACCACGTCGACGAAGCCGAGTTGAGCCGCCGAATAGACGGGGCCCGGCGTGGTGGTCGTGTAGTTCGGCATGATCAGGGTGATGGTCGCGAGCGCGAACAGCACGCTGAGATAAACGTTGGCGCCGGAGAGCTGAAAACCCTGCTCGCGATAGCGCAGGCCGCCGATGAAGATGCAGAGCCCGACGAGGCCATTGCAGACGATCATGACCACGGCGAACACGGTGTCGCGCGCCAGTTCCGGGGCCGGCTTGTCGCCCAGCATGATCGTGGTGATCAGCGCCACCTCGATGATGGTCACCGCGAGTGTCAGCACCAGCGTGCCGTAGGGTTCGCCGACCCGCTCGGCGATCACTTCGGCATGATGGACCGCGGCAAACACCGTGCCGAACAGGATGACGAGGAGCACGAGGGCGAAGACGAGCCCGCCGAACGACAGCGTGAACACGTAGTCCGTCGCGCTGACGGCCGCGAACAGCAGCACGGCCAGCGCCGGAAAGATCCAGGCCGACCGAGGCATCGGATTGTGCGCGCTCATCCACCGGCTCCAATTGCTTCGCGCAAATTCATCGCATCTTGGGCGAGCAGTAGCAAATCGGGTGGCGGATTCAATGCCAGCGCAGGATCGGAGCGAACGGCAGCAGCGTCAGCAGCACGAATAGCGGGATCAGCACCGCGCTGGCGCGCACGAAATAACCGAAGAAGCTCGGCATCTTGATGCCGTTCTCGCTGGCGATGCTGCTCACCATGAAATTCGGCGCATTGCCGATATAGGTGAGCGCGCCCATGTAGACTGCGCCCATGGAAATGGAGGCGAGCGTGCCCGAGAGTTCGTGCATCAGCACCTGCGGGTCGCCGCCGGCGAGCTCGAAGAACAACAGATAGGTCGGCGCATTGTCGAGGAACGCCGACATCAGACCGGTGAACCAGAAATAGGCAACCTCGCGCGGCGTGCCGTCCGGCGCCGTCACGGCCGACAACAGCCAGGCGAACGCGCCGTGATGGCCGGCATCGAGCATGGCGATGACCGGGATGATCGCGACAAAAATGCCGGCGAACAGCTTCGCGACCTCGCGGATCGGCTCCCAGGTGAAGCCGTTGGCCTGCCTGTGCTCGTCCGGCGTCAACCACACCGACAGAGCCGCTATGGCCAGCAGCGCCGCGTTGCGGGCGATGTCTTCCAGCTCCAGCCTGGTTCCGAGAATGTCCAAGGCGATGCCGGGCTTCCACATCGCCGACGCCAGCAGGCTCGCGACGATGGCTGCGATCAGCACCAGGTTGACGAGGCCGCGGATCCGGACCGGCTTCGCGGCGCCGGCGGCGCTGAACAAAGGTTCGCTACGGAAGCGCCAGACGTCGATGACGACGAAGATCGCGAGCAGCAGTCCGGCAACGATCGCCGTCTGCAGCCAGATGGTCCGCGTGGTCCAGAAGAAGTCGACACCGTGCAGGAAGCCGACGAACAGCGGGGGATCGCCGAGCGGGCTCAGCGCACCACCGACATTGGCGACCAGGATGATGAAGAAGATGACGACATGGGCGTTGTAGCGCCGCGGCCGGTTGGCGCGGATCAGAGGGCGGATCAGGATCATGGCCGCTCCCGTGGTGCCGACGACGCTCGCCATCACGGTGCCGAGCGCAAGGATGCCGGCGTTGGCCGCCGGTGTCGCCTTGATGTCGCCCGTCACGAGAATGCCCCCAGCCACGACATAGAGCGAGAACAGCAGCACGATAAAACCGAGATATTCGGCGAGCATGGCGTGAACGAGCGCCGCCAGCGTCGCCGTGCTCCCGGCCAAGATGACGAGCGAGGCGAGTGCCAGCAGCGACCAGGCTGCGGCGATCTTGCCGTAATGATGGTGCCAGAATCGTGCAAATAGCAGCGGGCCGAGCGCAATCGACAGCAGCAGGCCGGCAAAGGGAAGCGCATAGGGCCAGCCCATCGCCGCGCCGTCGAGCCCGGTCGCAGCCCATGCGTGCTGTGGCAACAACACGACGAGGATCGCGGCGATGAACCCGCTCGCGCGCCGAACGACAAGTCGTCTAGGAAGCAATGAATCGCCTCGCCGTTTCAATCGCACCGAACGCATCGAGATTGTCGTGTCCACCGCCTGCAAAGCGAACGAACTGCTTCGGTTCATGCGCAAGCGCGAACAGACGCTCTCCGAACACGATCGAAATGGCAAGGTCATTGGTGCCATGCATCACCAATAGCGGCACAGTGACGCGCGGGATGCGCTCGTCGGAATGAAAGGGATCGCGCATCAGCAGACGCACCGGAACGAACCAGAACGATGATGCTGCAATGTCGGCCGTCGATGTATAGGGCGCTTCCAGGATGAGTTTTCCAACACGATGCTCCGAGGCGATCGCGACCGCCACGCCTGTCCCGAGCGAAAAGCCCCAGGCGGCGATTCGTTCCGCCGCGTAGCGCGCAGTGGTGAAGGCGTAGGCGGCCGCGGCATCGCGCAGCAGGCCCGCCTCGCTCGGCGCCCCGCTCGAGCCGGCATAGCCGCGATAGGACAGCGCGACGAGGCCGGTGCCGTCCGCCGTCATGGCCTTGAAACGGCTGACGCGACCGGCGAGATAATCGCCATTGCCTGGGAAATACAGGATCACGGGGCGGCCGGGCCTCGCCGGCACGTGCCAGACGATGACCTTCTCGCCATCAGAGGTGGTCAGGACGTGCTCTTCGGCCTCAGGGAGGCCTGCGGCATCCGGCGCGGTTCGACCGACGGGCGGGATCGGAAACAGCATCTCGCGCTGCCTGACATACAGCACGAGGAGACCGGCGCAATAGACGGTCACGAGCAGGATGGCGATCCACTTGACGATGGTCATGATGACACGGCCCGGCCCCCGTCAGGGCTTTGCACCGGCTCCGCAGCAATTTCATGACCTCGCGGGAGGCGCGCCGGCCGCACGCCGCCCAGTGAGCGGTGTGCCATACGACGCGCTGCTCGCGCGTCGCTTTGGCAATGGCCCGCTTGCCTCCGCGCTACATCGCCTTGACGATGTTCTCGGTGACCTTCTTGGCGTCGCCGAGCAGCATCATGGTGTTGTCGCGATAGAACAGCGGATTGTCGATGCCGGCATAGCCCGAAGCGAGCGAGCGCTTGATGAACATCACGGTGCCGGCCTTCCAGACCTGGAGCACGGGCATGCCGTAGATCGGCGAGGTCTTGTCCTCTTCGGCGGCCGGATTGGTGACGTCGTTAGCGCCGATCACGAACGCGATATCGGCCTGCGCGAATTCGGAGTTGATGTCCTCGAGCTCGAACACCTCGTCATAGGGCACGTTCGCTTCGGCCAGCAGCACGTTCATGTGGCCGGGCATGCGGCCGGCGACCGGGTGAATGGCGTATTTCACCTCGACGCCTTCCTTCTTCAGGACGTCGCCCATTTCGCGTAGCGCATGCTGAGCCTGCGCCACCGCCATGCCGTAGCCGGGCACGATGATGACCTTCTGCGCGTTCTTCATGATGAAGGCCGCATCATCCGCCGAGCCGAGCTTGGCCGGCTTCTGCTCGCCGCCGCCACCGCCGGCCGCCGCGGTCTCGCCGCCGAAGCCGCCGAGGATGACCGAGATGAAAGAGCGGTTCATCGCGTGGCACATGATGTAGGACAGGATCGCGCCGCTCGATCCCACCAGCGCGCCAGTGATGATCAGCGCGGAATTGCCGAGAGTGAAGCCGATGCCGGCCGCGGCCCAGCCCGAGTACGAGTTCAGCATCGAAATCACGACCGGCATGTCGGCGCCGCCGATCGGGATGATCATGAGGACGCCGAGCGCCAGCGCGATGATGACGATCAGCCAGAAGTCGAGCGCGCTGCCCGACATCACCAGCCCGACGATGAAGACGACGAGGGCGACCGCGAGCGCGATGTTGATGACGTGGCGGAACGGCAGGATGATCGGCGCGCCGCTCATCCGCGCGGACAGCTTCAGGAACGCGATCACCGAGCCGGTGAAGGTCAGCGCGCCGATGGCGACGCCGAGCGACATCTCGACCAGGCTCTGCGGATGGATGTTGCCGGGGCTGCCGATGTCGAAGGCCTCCGGCGCGTAGAACGCACCGGCGGCGACCAGCACCGCGGCCATGCCGACCAGCGAATGGAAGGCGGCGACCAGTTCCGGCATCGAGGTCATCGGCACGCGGCGGGCGATCACCGCGCCGACGCTGCCGCCGATCGCGATGCCAAGGATCACGAGGATCCAGGCGAGGCCGTCCGCCGGCGGATGGCTGGCCAGCGTGGTGGCGACCGCGATCGCCATGCCGATCATGCCGAAGAAATTGCCCTGCCGCGATGAGGCGGGGCTGGACAGCCCGCGCAGTGACAGGATGAACAGCACACCCGCCACGAGATACAGAACTGCAGCCAGATTGGCGTTCATCTCAGGTCCCCTTTGTCTTCGTCACCCCGAGGTGCACGCCGCTCACTTCACCTTCTTCTTGTACATCGCCAGCATGCGCTGGGTGACAAGGAAGCCCCCGAAGATATTCACGCAGGCAAAGATGAGCGCGATGAAGCCGAAGCCGCGCGCCCAGCCCGAGCCGCTCGAGATCATGCCGACGCCGACCGCGAGCAGCGCGCCGACCACGATCACCGAGGAGATCGCGTTGGTCACGCTCATCAGCGGCGTATGCAGCGCCGGGGTCACCGACCACACCACGAAATAGCCGACGAAGACGGCGAGAACGAAGATCGACAGCCGGAAGACGAAGGGATCGACGACTTGTGCAATATGCTCCATGACGGCTCTCCTTACGCTTTCGGCTGGAAGTTCGGGTGGATGACGGCGCCGTCTCTGGTCAGCGCGGTCGCTTTGACGAGTTCGTCGTCCCAGTTCACGGCCAGCGCCTTGCTGGTCTTGTCGACCATCGTTTCGATGAAGTTGAACAAATTGCGCGCGTAGAGGCTGGAGGCCGACGCGGCGACGCGGCCGGCAACGTTTGTGTAGCCGACGATCTTGATGCCATCGACATCGGTGACCTCGCCCGCCTTGACGCCTTCGACATTGCCGCCGCGCTCGACGGCGAGATCGACCAGCACCGACCCTGGCTTCATCGACTTGACCATGTCGGCCGTGACGAGCCTCGGCGCAGGCCGGCCCGGAATCAGCGCGGTGGTGATCACGATGTCCTGCTTCTTGATGTGCTCGGCGGTGAGCGCGGCCTGCTTGGCCTGATACTCCTTGGACATTTCCTTGGCGTAGCCGCCGGCGGTCTGCGCGTTCTTGAATTCCTCGTCCTCGACGGCGAGGAATTTTGCGCCGAGCGATTCGACCTGCTCCTTGGTGGCGGGCCGGACGTCCGTCGCGGTAACGACGGCGCCGAGACGGCGCGCGGTCGCGATCGCCTGGAGGCCGGCGACGCCGACGCCCATCACGAACACTTTGGCGGCGGGCACCGTGCCGGCTGCGGTCATCATCATCGGGAAGGCGCGTCCGAAGGCCTCGGCGCCCTCGATCACGGCGCGGTAGCCGGCAAGGTTGGCCTGCGAGGACAGCACGTCCATCACCTGCGCGCGCGTGATGCGCGGCATCAATTCCATCGCGAAGGCGGAGACGCCGGCATCGGCGATCGTCTTCAGCGCGGCCTCGTTGCCGTAGGGGTCCATGATGGCGATGACGAGCGCGCCGCGCTTGTACTGCGCCAACTCGGAGGCTTCAGGGCGCTTCACCTTGATGATGATGTCGGCGTCCTTCAGCGCGTCGGCGCTGACGGTGGCGCCCACGGCGGTGAATTCGGAGTCCGGCAGACCCGACTTGAGGCCGGCGCCCGGCTCGACGGCGATCTCGGCGCCCAGCGCCTTGAACTTCTTCACCGTATCCGGCGAAGCGGCGACCCGCGGCTCCGACGGATCGATTTCCTTGGCAACGGCGATCTTCATAGGCCCTCCGGCGACGCGGGAAAGAGCGCGCACGCGAACTTAGCGTTACTCCCGCAACGTTGGATACCGGTTTTCAATCCGGCTTGATTGCAAATTTTATGGGCACCGACGACGCTGGCGGTGCTGCAGGCGATGGATCAGGTCAGAAAGATCGCCATCAGGATCACGATAAGCGCGACCGAGACCGTGCCGTACTTCACCAGCTTGATGAAGCCCTCGTAGGTCTGCTCGTGGGCAACGTAGTCGTTGCCGTCGGCGGTGCTGTACGCCACTTCGCTATGGTCAGCCATGAATTGTCCCCAGTCGAAAGTCGAATTTCATGGCTGGGATACCGCAAACTTTCGGGCAGGGCAACGGCACGGAGGCGCGGTTTCCCGGCAAATCGGGTCATTTGGAATTCCGATTGGCGGAATCCCGCTCAGACCGGTGGTCCGCCCGTTGGAGGCGGTCTCCGGTGCCACGAACCGAAGGCCTCTCAGCGCAGGCCGAGCGCACGGCGGACTGCGCCGATCGGCTCCACCTTGCTGTCGCAGAAGTTTCGCTTTGCACAGCGTTCTCCCGGAACGTTGACGACGATCGCATCCGCGCCGGCATCCTCGGTGAGAAAACCGTGGGTCATGTGGAAACCCAGCGCGCGGTAGACCTCGAACTGCTCCTCCGAGAAGAACTGGTCACCGGTGGTTTCGTGCGGGAAGGTGTCGTTGCGGCGTGCATAGTCGCGGATGTAGTCGTTCTCGTCTCCGGTCAGGGACGATTTGATGTACACGAGGTGCCCCTTTTCCCCCGAGCCGTAGTCGATGGTGCCGACCGCCATGTGCGGTCCGCTCGCCGCGCGCCGGGCCGCGGCCGGGGATTTGGTGGCGTTGCACTTCATCCACTCGAGCGTCGTGTTGCGGATCGGCGTCCACGGCAGGTCGATGATGATCCCGAGATCAATGCGCGCATAGCGCTGCAGCGTCACCAAGGATGAGAAATTCATCGGCGCATCGGCTTCCGCGTCAACCGCGATGATCACCTTGCAGCGTCGTCGCAACAACTCGTAGACGCCGAGATTCTCGATGTGTCCGCCGTCCGTCAGGTAGACCGCATCGGCATTCTCGTAAAGCCGGCCCGAGATCTCAGACCATAGAAACAAAGGGGTCGAGTGGTGCTGCGGCTTGTCCTTTGTCGAGACCCAGCGCGGGTTTTTCAACCAGTACCCGAGGCGCACGTTGAGGAGCGCCAGGGTCGGGGTCAGCGAGCGGATCGACCCCGAGCCCATGTTCGACGAAGCGGCGGCCCCGGAGATCGCCATCGCGGTCGCAAGATCGAGGCCCGGCGCGACCTTCTCGAATGCCGGTGTATTCGCATAGCCGGTGGCCTCGCTGCCGACGTGCAGCGGCGAGAATATGAAGAAATCAGCGTTCCGTCCCCGCCGATTGGCGAAATCGGATCCCTGGATGTTCAGGGCGGCGTTGATGATGGGATATGGCGAGGCCAGGCTGCTTTTTTTCGATGTCGTGACCGTCATCGCTCCCGCTGGATCAGCGCCGTAGACCATCTGATGTAGCAGACCGCTCAGCTTCTCCTCGTCGAGCGGAAGGAAATCCCTCCCCTGGTCCAGGCTCGGCATGTTCCGCGACGGCTCCCCGTCAGCGTAGTAGAGCGGATTGAACAAGAAGGCCTTGCTCAGGCGATCACGATAGAGCCGGTGCAACGAATTGGCATTCGGCCCGAGAACCCACGACAGGCCGAACAGGGCCGAGCCCGACAAGAAGTAGAGCAGCACCATCCGCCAGCTGACACTGTTGCCGAACTGGTACTTCGACCAAGTGAATGTGTTCGGGGACTGCAATGATGCAACGGAAAACAGCCATGCGGGGATGTGCGAGATCGGCCCCACCGGCTTGGAGGCGACGGCCTTCGCTTCGCCGTTGGTGATCTCGGCCGAGAGCTTACGCGTCGCCGAGTCGAACTGGACATTTCCCTTGACGTCAACACCGGCCGCGGGCGGCACGGGTTGCACGCCAGCCGCTCCCCACTCCTCGATCATGGGATATTGGCGGTAGGCGGCGTCGAGCGTCTTGTCGTTCGCGATGCCCCAATAGCAAAGATAGAGATATCCGACCCAGATCAGTAAGGGCAGCGCCAGTCCCGCGACAAGCACGGCTGCTTTCGCCGCATGGGCGAGCAGGCGTGAGCCAAGGTCCGAGGCGCCGGCGCCCTTCAGCAGGTCGGCGAATTGCTGCCGGAACAGCGTGACGGCCGCCGCAACCGGCGCAGTGATGGCCGCAAGCGATTGGAGCCATTTGATTGCAACGCCCCCAATGATGCCGCCGGACTGAACCGTGTTGGCGTCGGCGACATCGAACATCTGGGCGATCATGAAGGGCTGGAATTCGAAGAAGCAGATGGCGGCAAGCAGAACGAGATAGGTCGCGCCGATAGTCGACGGATAGCCGCGGAATTCACCTCCCTTGGTCGACGAAATCGATCGTAGCACCGCCCAGCCGAAGAAAAGCACGAGGCCGAGCAGGAGCGCTGCAAGCGAAAGCCCAAAGTGATCGACGTTCAGGCAGCTGGCGATCGCGCAGATGAGTCCCAGCGCAAACGCAAGACCGGCCAGGTAGCGAAAAAGCTCGCGCCGCCCGACTTTGAAAAGGCGCCCGACCAACAAAAGCAGCGAGGCGGCAACAAGGCCGCCAAGAAAGAAGGCAGGCATCAATCCCAGGCCGGAGAGGGGACCAAGATTGCTGGTGTCGTCGACGCTCAGCCCGAAGAAATTGGTCGTATAGAGTGACGAGCGTGCGGCGTTGGACAGGATCGTGATCACGGCAACGAGCAGTACGACCGGCAGCGTCAGGCTCAGATTGGCAACGAGCCCACGCACGACGATTGCGACGCCGGTGATCAGGTCGCGCGCGCCGGCCGGAACGAGGTAGTTCGAGTAATTCCGGATATGGCCCACCGCAGGCGTGTCACTGATCTCGTTGGCGCTCTCGGCTCCGGGTGTCGGCGTGCTTCCGAAGACGAAATTCTGCGCCCGCGTCATGGTCGCCGTGAACGAACAGCCGGTGTAACCGCCGCCCGATACGGTCGACAGATAGTCGATGTGCTTGATCAGCCCGTGGTGATTGAAAGCCTGCAGGACGCCGAGGCAGATTGCGGAGGATCGGATCCCCCCGCCTGACAGCGCAAGGCCGACCGTGTCGATCGCCTTTTCGTCGCCAGGGTATGCGACGGGATCCACGCCCTGGGCGCGGCGGCGGTTGTTGATGGCTGCGAGCTCGCGCTTGACGATCTTCCGGTGCTGCGTCCCCCACAGCTGCTGTTCCTCGACAGCCCGTGGCGGCTCCACCTTGGGGTCTGGGGCACTGATCCTGGCCATGTTCGCCTCCCTGGCCGAGCACACCACGACAATCAACAATCATAGATTGCATTGCAGGTCGAACCCGCCTGCAAGAATTAGTCTGGCCTCAGGCACAAACGTTCAATGTGCAGGGCGGGAACTTTACAACCCGCCTCCCCCGTTGTCGGAACAACGGGACACTCGGACGGCCGACCCGACCTGCCCGCTGCAGCGCTGAAGACGGTTCGGCTCAGCCCATCGCTTCCAGTTCGTCGATCATGCCGGCGATGACGCTCAGGCCGCCGTCCCAGAACTTTGGATCCTTGGCGTCGAGCCCGAACGGCCGCAGCAGTTCGGAATAATGCTTGGTGCCGCCGGCGGCGAGCATGTCGAGATAGCGTTCGGCAAAGCCTTCGGCCGCGTTCTCGTAGACGGCGTAGAGCGAGTTCACCAGACAATCGCCGAACGCATAGGCGTAGACGTAGAACGGCGAATGGATGAAATGCGGGATGTACATCCAGTAGTTCTCGTAGCCCGCTTTGATCTCGATTGCCGGCCCGAGGCTCTCGCCCTGCACCGAGAGCCAGATCTCGCCGAGCCGCGTCGCGGTGAGCTCGCCGTTCTTGCGTTCGGTGTGGACCGCGCGCTCGAAGGAATAGAACGCGATCTGCCGCACCACGGTGTTGATCATGTCCTCGACCTTGCCGGCGAGCAGCGCCTGGCGCTGCTTTGCGCTCCTGGTCTGCGCCAGCAGCCGCCGGAAGGTCAGCATCTCGCCGAAGACGCTTGCCGTCTCCGCCAGCGTCAGCGGCGTCGGCGCCATCAACGCTCCGTTCCTGGCCGCCAGCACCTGATGCACGCCGTGGCCGAGCTCATGGGCGAGCGTCATCACGTCGCGCGGCTTGCCCTGGTAGTTCATCAGCACGTAGGGGTGCGCGGACGGCGTGGTCGGATGCGAGAAGGCACCCGGCGCCTTGCCCGGGCGCACCGGCGCGTCGATCCAGCGGTCGGTGAAGAAGCGCTCGGCGATGTCAGCCATCTTTGGCGAGAAGCCGCGATAGGCGGTCAGCACCATGTTCCGCGCATCGGGCCAGCCGATCACGTCCGTCGCCGCAAAAGGCAGCGGCGCGTTGCGGTCCCAATAGGCCAGGCGCTTCCTGCCGAACCAGCGTGCCTTCAGCGCGTAGTAGCGATGCGACAATTTTGGATAGGCCGCGCGCACCGAGGCGACCAGCGCATCCACCACCTCGCGCTCGACCCGGTTGTTGAGATGCCGGGAATCCGCCACGTCCTTGAAGCCGCGCCAGCTGTCGGAGATGTCCTTGTCCTTGGCCAGAGTGTTGGTGATCAGCGCAAAGGTGCGCTCATTGGCCTTGAAGGTCTTTGCGAGCGCCTCTGCTGCGGCCTTGCGCTTGGCGCCGTCGCGGTCCTGCAACAGATTGAGCGTCGGCTCGATCGCGAGCTCCTTGGACCCGACCTTGAAACGCAGGCCGGAGATGGTCTGGTCGAACAGCCGGTTGAAGGCGGAATAGCCGGTCTGCGCCTTCTCCAGGAAGAGCTGCTCGAGCTTGTCGTCGAGCTGGTACGGCTTCTCCTTGCGCAGATCCTCGATCCAGGGACGGTAGTGCGCGAGCTCGGCGGCCTGCATCGCGCGGTTCAAAATATCGTCATCGACTCGATTGAGCTCGAGCGCGAAGAACAACAGATGCGTCGATGCCGCCGTCAGGCGCTCGGAAACGTCGCCGTAAAACTTTGAAATCTTGGGGTCCACGCTGTCGCCTGCATGAACGAGGCCGGCATACGAGCCGAGCCGGCCGGCAAGGTCGTCGATCGCCTCATAGCGTCGCACGGCTTCAGCGAGCCATTTTCCGCCATCTTCCTTTGCTGTTCCTGTTGCGAGCTTGCCCTTGTAGTCCGTCTCGAACGCGACGCAATCGGCATCCATCTTTGCGAGATCGCGCGCCACGTCCGGCGCATCGATCCCGGAATAGAGGTCGGCGAGGTTCCACTCCGGAAGCTTGCCGGTCTTGCTCGCAGGCTTGGCGGGTGAAGACTTGGCGAGCGACGGCTTGGAGGATTTGACCTTGGCTGCGGATTTCTTGGTGTTCGGTTTGCGGAGAGCGGGCTTGCCAACGGCGGACTTCTTAACTGCAGACTTGGAGCGCGAATTCATTGTGTGGGAAACCTGTGTTCAACAATCGCGACGGCGGGCGGGGGCATCAGGATTTAACAGTGCGTTAATCGGCTTCGGCCAGAGTGCCCCGATTCGAGACAGATAGTAGTAGCGTGCGGGGAACACCATGGCTGCCAGTATTTTGATCGCCGACGACGACGCTGTAGCCCGCCGGCTGGTCGAAAACATGGTGCAGAAATGCGGCTATGAGACGATCGTGGTGGACTCCGGCGACGCCGCGATCGCCGCCCTCACCGCCCCTGACGCGGCCATCGACGGCGTCATCCTCGATCTCGTGATGCCCGGCCTCGACGGCATGGGCGTGCTGGCGAAAATCCGCGAAGCGGGTCTCAGCATCCCCGTCATCGTGCAGACGGCCCATGGCGGCATCGACAATGTGATCTCGGCGATGCGCGCGGGCGCGGCCGATTTCGTGGTCAAGCCGGTCGGCCTGGAGCGGCTCCAGGTCTCTCTTCGCAACGCGCTCAATTCGTCCGCGCTCAAGGGCGAATTGCAGCGCATCCGTCACAGCCGCGAGGGCCGGCTGACCTTCTCCGACATCATCACCCGCGCCGAGGCGATGGCGGGCGTGATGCGCGCGGCGCAGAAAGCAACAAACTCCTCGATCCCCGTGCTGATCGAGGGCGAGTCCGGCGTCGGCAAGGAGATGTTCGCGCGTGCGATTCATGGCAGCGGCGAGCGCAAGGCAAAGCCGTTCGTGGCGGTCAATTGCGGCGCGATCCCCGACAACCTCGTCGAATCCATCCTGTTCGGTCACGAGAAGGGTGCCTTTACCGGCGCCACCGAACGCCACACCGGCAAGTTCGTCGAAGCTCATGGCGGCACGCTGTTTCTGGACGAGGTCAGCGAGCTGCCGCTGAGCGCGCAGGTCAAGCTGCTTCGCGCGCTCCAGGAAGGCGCGGTCGAGGCGGTCGGCGGCCGCAAACCCGTGAAGGTCGACGTCCGCATCATCTCGGCGACCAACCGCAGGCTGCTTGAGCGGGTCAAGCAGGGCCACTTCCGGGAAGACTTGTTCTATCGCCTGCACGTGCTGCCGCTGACGATCCCCTCGCTGCGCGCCCGGCGCGAGGACATTCCACATCTCCTCAGGCATTTCCTGGCCCGCTTTGCCGCGGAGGAGAACCGCCCCATCACCGGCATCAGCGGCGAGGCTGTTGCGCACCTCGCCCAGCTCGATTGGCCCGGCAACATCCGCCAGCTTGAAAACGCGGTCTACCGCGCCGTGGTGATGAGCGACGGCGACCAGCTTGGCCTTGACGACTTCCCCCTGATCGCCTCGCAGCCGCATCCGGGAACAGACATTCCGACCGCGCCGCTGATGCTGGAGCCGATCGCGGCCCCCTCCGTCGTATCAGGTAATGAAATACCGATCGCGCCGCTACCCGTGGCGGGTGCGCTCTCCATGCTGACCGCGACCGGCGACGTCCGGCCGCTGGAGGAGATCGAGAACGAGATCATCCGTTTCGCGATCTCGCATTATCGCGGGCAGATGTCCGAGGTCGCCCGCCGCCTCAAAATCGGCCGGTCCACCCTCTACCGCAAACTCGATGAAGCCGGAGTTCCCGGCCATGGCGGCAAAAGCGGTGAGGAGACGCACTGAGCCTGATGCGAACGGAGGTTCGTCCGGGCGGCGCGAGAGGACTGTAAGCCGTTCGCATGACGACGGAATTCGACTGCGACGTGAACCGTGACTCGACCGTGACTTGGAAGTGACAGACACAGGGAAAAGCGCGTGGCAGAAGCGCACAATCCGTTGCCAAGCGGCTTGCTTGAAGTCAGTTTGTCGTGAGTTGTCCCGGGTAGCGCTGGCCGCGAAATCGGGGCCTGTATATCGTCTGCGTAGGATTCGTTGCGTGCAGGCGTGCAACTTTCGAGAGGCCGGCGCGGTTTAGCCGAAACTCAATAGGCGATAACGAAGCTGTTCCACGAGGAACAGTTCACCCGAGGGGTGCGACACAATGCGTGACTGTTTGAACCACCGTGCAGGCTTTGACCGTGTCTTGGTGACGGTCGCGGCGACCTTCCTCACGGTATCGGCCAGCTCGGCCCTGGCGCAGGATCAGGCGCGCAGCAGCGCTGCCGAGCTCGCGATCGAAGCTGCGATCCCGCGCCCCGAACCCGCAAACGTCCCGCCCCCGACCGCATCCGACATCAAGCTCGACACCACCGCCACGGTTCAGGACTCGGCAAAGGAGCCGGTCAAGGAACCCGTGAAGGCCGAAGCCGCTCCCGCGCCGGACAAGGTCGAGACCAAGCCTTCCGACGTGGCCACCACGCCCGCCGCCGAGGCGACGAAGAGCGAGACTGCGAAGACTGAGCCTGCCAAGTCCGAACCTGCCAAGGCCGACACGGCGATCCCAACGCCGGCCGCGCCCGCCACCGCCGCTGCTCCGGCCTCGGAGCCGGTGAAGGCCGCGAGCAACGTTCCCGCGGCCGACCAGCCGGTCGCCGACAAGCTCAAGGACATCATCGGCGCCAACGCTTCGCGCTATTTCGACCGTAAGAACGAACGCGCGGCGATCGAGAAGTTTTACGGCGCACGCGACTTCGCACCGGTCTGGACCCAGGCCGGCAGCCTGACCACTGCGGCCAAGGGAGTGATCGCACGGCTGAAGGACGCGGCGTCCGACGGTCTCAATCCCGCCGATTACCCGCTGCCGGACTTCGCAACCGCCACGACACCCGATGCGCTCGCCAATGCCGAGCTCAAGCTCACCGCCAGCATGTTCGACTATGCGCGTCAGGCCCAGAGCGGCCGCATGCACTGGTCGCAGGTCAGCGGCGACATCCTCTACCCCGAGCATCCGGTCGATCCGAACGAGGTGCTCGCCAAGGTCACGACCGCAGCGGACGCCTCCGCGGCGCTCGACAGCTACAATCCGCCGCAGAAGCTCTACAAGGAGCTGAAGGCGAAGCTCGCGGAGCTCCGCGGCCAGGGCAACGGCCCGGTGATCGAGATCGCCGATGGTCCAACGCTGAAATACACGCCGGCCGGCAAGAAGCAGGCTGAAATCGTCGTTGAAGATCCGCGCGTGCCGCAGCTGCGGGCCAAGCTTGGCATCGCCGAGAATGCCAACGATACTCGCTATGACGCGGCAGTCGCAGAAGCCGTGCGCAAATTCCAGAACAGCGCCGAGCTCAAGGCGACCGGCATCCTCGACGACAAGACGGTCAAGGCGATCAACACCCCGAAGCGCGACAAGCAGATCGACGTGGTGCTGGTGAACATGGAGCGCTGGCGCTGGCTGCCGCGCGACCTGGGCGTTCCCTCGCTGGGCGATGCCTACGTCATCCTCAACATTCCCGACTACACGCTGAAGGTGATGCAGCGCGGCCAGCAGGTCTGGACCACCCGCGTCGTCACCGGCAAGCCCGGCACACATGCGACCCCGCTGCTCACCGAGACGATGAAGTACATCACGGTCAATCCGACCTGGAACGTGCCGCCGTCGATCGTCTACAACGAATACCTGCCGGCGCTTCAGCAGGACCCGACCGTGCTCCAGCGCATGGGCCTCAAGCTCGAGCAGAACCGCGACGGTTCGGTCCACATCTCGCAGCCGCCCGGTGAAGCCAATGCGCTCGGCCGCATCCGCTTCAACTTCCCGAACAAGTTCCTGGTCTATCAGCACGACACGCCGGACAAGAACCTGTTCGCCCGGGACGAACGCGCCTTCAGCCACGGCTGCATGCGCGTGCAGAACCCGGATCAGTACGCCTCGGTGCTGCTCAACATCGCGATGCCGAACGAGAAGTACACGCCGGAGCGCGTGCGCAGCATGTACGGCAAGAGCGAGATCGACCTGAAATTCCCGACCCCGATCCCGGTCAACATCACCTATCAGACCGCATTCGTGGACGAGGGCGGCAAGCTGCAATTCCGCAAGGACGTCTATGGCCGCGACGCGACCATGATCAACATCCTGAAGAACGGTCGCGGCAAGGATCTCGAGAACGTCGTCGCCCACTCCCAGCCGAGCTATTCACGCCCGGCAACGACGCTGCCGAACGGCGTGCTGGCGGCCAACAATGGCGGCTCGTCTGGCCCGAACTTCTTCGAGCGGCTGTTCGGAGCGCCGACCCCGCCGCCGGCCCCGATCGGCCGCCGGCCGCAGCAGCAGCGGGTGTTCACCCGCTGAGCCAAGCCCGCCCCAGGGCCTGATTTCCTGAAATTCTGCAATAAAATCAGCGACCTCATCCTTTGGATGGGGTCGCTTAACGTTAACCATTCTCCACCTGACCTCGGGCAGCGGGCGTTTTTTTGCCACACTCACCCGGTTAGGTTCGCGATCTGACTTGGTTTGGGGGCGGGAAGGTCAACCTCGAATTAACCTTCTCGCTTTAACAAAGCGTTCATCCTCTTTCGCGCGCTACGGGGTTAGCGGGAGAGTCCATTTTGAACGCTCGTCGACTGGGTGGGCTCTAACGTGCTGACTGGAATCGCACGCCAATTTGCTGTGCTGTCGTTGTCCCATGCGGGAGTGAAGGCCGGTTCCAGGATCGGCCTCGCTGCCGTATTGCTGCTTGCTGCCGCGGGTTCAGTTCATGACGCCGCCGCGCTCAACGAGACCAAGACGCTCTCCTTCCACCACACCCATTCCGGCGAAGACCTCACCGTCACCTTCAAGCGTGACGGACGCTACGACGAAACGGCGCTGAAGCAGCTCAACCACTTCCTGCGCGACTGGCGTACCCAGGACGAGACGGTCATGGACCGTCACCTGTTCGACATCCTCTGGGAAGTCTATCGCGACGTCGATGCCAAGCAGCCGATCCAGATCATCTCCTCCTACCGCTCGCCCGCCACCAACGCCATGCTCCGCCGCCGCTCCGCCGGCGTGGCGCGCTTCAGCCAGCACATGCTGGGGCATGCGATGGACTTCTACATCCCGAACGTGCCGCTGGAGCAGATCCGCTTCGCCGGCCTGCGCCTCCAGCGCGGCGGCGTCGGCTTCTACCCGACCTCAGGCTCGCCCTTCGTGCATCTGGACACCGGCAGCATCCGGCACTGGCCGCGCATGACGCATGACCAGCTCGCCAGGGTCTTCCCGGACGGACGCACCGTCCATGTTCCGACCGACGGCACGCCGCTGAAGGGCTATGAGCTTGCCAAGGCCGAGATCGAGCGGCGCGGCAGCGGCGAGGATTCCGGCAACAAGTCGAATTTCTTTGCCGCCCTGTTCAAGGGCAAGCCGGCTCCGGCCGCCACGAGCAACGACGAGGATGACGAGAGCGCGCCCGCCCCGTCCGCGAAGACTGTCGCGCCGACCGTGGTCGCCGCCGCGACCAAGCCGGCCGATCCGGTGCCGACGTCGCGCGCCAAGCCGTCAGTCGCGGCGACCATTCAGCTCGCCTCGGCCGATGCGCAGATCGTCGCGCTGCCCAAGTCGAAGCCGGCGGCCGTGGCTGACAAGCCGGCCGCCGGCAAATCTGCTGACGCGAAGCCCGAGACCCCCGCCGACATCATCAATGCCCGTGGCTTCTGGGACGCCCCGGCTACGCCGCAACAGGCGACGCCCGCTCAAGTGGCTGCGCTGAAGGCGCGCCAGGCGCTTGCCGCCGCCACCGATCCGCAGCCGACCGCGAGCGTGTCCAGCGCCGCCTATCAGGCCCTGGCCTACGCGCCGGCGTCCGCCTCCCCGGTCGACCGCGCCAATGTCGTCGCTGCCTCCGCGCCGATCCCGCGCTCCGCCCGTCCCACTGCCGCGTCGCGCAACGTTGCGCCCGCGACCGAGATCAACACGGTGGTCGGCAAGCGCGTCGACGGCATGGTCGCAACCGCGACCCGGCTCTCCGCAGCCAAGGGCGAAAGCATCTGGCTCAAGATCGTGATGCTGTCGCCGAGCGCCAGCCGCGCGATGTCGGTCACGCTGATGGGCGAGGTCGACACGGCCGCAATGCGCGCCTACTTCGTCAAGCCGCAATCCGTGATCGCAATGGGTTTTGCCGACGATCCGATGCAGGGCCTGTCCTGCGACAGTTTCTCGGGCACCGCCACCGCCAAGCTCGAGACGACGTCCTTCGTCATGCGGACGGCTTCGCTGCGCTGAGGCTGATAAGCCGCGCCGTTACCAAAATCTCTGTCGTCGTCCTGGCGAAAGCCAGGATCCGTACCGCGTGATCCATCTGGCTCACGCGGTACGGATACCAAGCGACGAATTTTCGCCAAACTGCTCCCTGGGATAATGGGTCCTGGCCTTCGCCAGGACACGACACCGGGCTCAGATCATCCCCAGCGCCTGCATGTAGGTCTCGAGAATCGTCTCGGCCTCGGCGCGCTCGTTCGGGTCCTGCTTGCGCATGCGCACGATGGTGCGCAGCGCCTTGACATCGTAGCCGTTGCCCTTGGCCTCGGCGAAGACGTCGCGGATGTCGTCGGAGATCGCCTTCTTCTCTTCCTCCAGCCGCTCGATGCGCTCGATGATGGACTTGAGTTGGTCCTTGGCAAATTTCGTCGCGGGCTCGTCGTCGCGGACGGCGGCGGAGGTGGCCATCTTGGTACTCCCAATGGAACTGGCAAAACGAGGTGACGCCGGCATCCTCACCGCGCGTGCTGGTTAGACCCTTAGGGTTCGGACCTCTCGCGTTCAAGGCAGCATCGCGCTCGTCCACAGCGCGCCCACACCTTCCTGCGGCGGGTCGAAGAAAGCTGTTGTGTGATGCGACTCAAGGGCAGCGCATCTCGGGCTGCCGGCGAGGCCGTTCAGTGCCCCGGATGAACCTTCTTCATGGCATCGAGCTGCTCAGGCGTGGCCGCGCCCTGGTATTTCGACTTCCAGGCCTCGTAGGGCATGCCATAGACGGCTTCCCGGCTCTCGTCCTTGCTCAAGGCGACGCCTTGGGCGTCGGCGGCGTCCTTAAGCCAGTTCGACAGGCAGTTGCGGCAGAAGCCTGCGAGGTTCATCAGGTCGATATTCTGGACGTCTGTCCGCGTCTTCAAATGATCGACCAGGCGCCGGAAAGCGGCAGCCTCGAGCTCCGTTCTGGTTTTGTCGTCGATTGCCATGGCTGGATCCCCTCGGCTTTGCGAAATTGGCTGTGACCTGGATGGGGTCACCCTTACGAGATCAGGTGGGGGCCTGTCACAGATTTTGCCATATCGCGGCGCAAACGGGCGCGAAGCCGGCTTCAGGCAGTTCCCAGGCCCTACGCCAAATCGTCAATGATCTGATATAGCTTCCGCGACAATGATCGCCGAATCTCCCCGCTCCCCCTTTCGCCTGCTCGCCCGGTTGGTCCCGGTGCTGGTGGTTGGCCTGCTGTGCCTCTGGGCCAGCCCGGCCTCCGCCGATTTCCGGCTTTGCAACAACACATCGAGCCGGGTCGGCATCGCGCTCGGCTACAAGGATGCCGAGGGCTGGACCACCGAAGGCTGGTGGAACATCTCGTCCCGTTCCTGCGAGACCCTGCTGCGGGGAACCTTGGTGGCCCGCTTCTATTACATCTACGCCATCGACTATGACCGCGGCGGCGAATGGTCGGGCCAGGCCTTCATGTGCTCGCGCGACAAGGAGTTCACCATCCGCGGCACCGAGGATTGCCTTGCACGGGGCTATGACCGCACCGGCTATTTCGAGGTCGATACCGGCGAGCAGCGGGCCTGGACGGTGCAGCTCACCGATGCCAACGAGCAGCCGTCAAAACAGCAGCGCGTGCCGGGAATGCCCGGCCCGGTTGGCCCGGGGGTTCCCGGTTTGCCCAATGGCCCGCCCGGTGGTACGCCCCCCGCCGCGCCTGGCCTCCCGCCCGCTCCCTCGCCCCCGTCTGGAAATAAGCCATGAGGCGTCTTCGCCGTATCAAGATTCTCGCGACGCTTGGACCCGCCTCTTCGGACCTTGCGATGATCCGCCGCCTGTTCGAGGCCGGCGCCGACCTGTTCCGCATCAACATGAGCCACACCCCGCATGACAAGATGCGGGAGCTGGTGGCGACGATCCGCAACGTCGAGAGCAGCTACGGCAGACCGATCGGCATTCTGGTCGATCTCCAGGGACCAAAGCTCCGGCTCGGTGCCTTCGCCGAAGGCGCGGTCCAGCTCCAGAACGGCCAGACCTTCACGCTCGATTCGGACAAGGCACCGGGTGACACAACCCGCGTCCAACTCCCGCATCCGGAGATCCTGGCCGCGCTGCGTCCGGGCCATTCGCTGCTGCTCGACGACGGCAAGGTGCGCCTGATCGCCGAGGAGACCTCGAAAGACCACGCGGTGACGCGCGTCGTGGTCGGCGGCCGGATGTCCGACCGCAAGGGCGTCAGCCTGCCGGACACCGACCTGCCGGTCTCGGCAATGACGCCGAAGGACCGCGCCGACCTCGAAGCGGCGCTGGTCACCGGCGTCGACTGGATCGCGCTGTCCTTCGTGCAGCGCGCCGACGACGTGCTCGAGGCCAAGAAGATGATCCGCGGCCGCGCCGCGGTGATGGCGAAGATCGAGAAGCCGCAGGCGATCGATCGCCTCGCCGACATCATCGACGCCTCCGACGCCCTGATGGTGGCGCGCGGCGACCTCGGCGTCGAGCTGCCGCTGGAACGCGTGCCGAGCCTGCAGAAGCAGATGACGCGCATGGCGCGGCGCGCCGGCAAGCCGGTGGTGATCGCGACCCAGATGCTGGAATCGATGATCCAGTCGCCGGTGCCGACCCGTGCCGAGGTCTCCGACGTCGCCACCGCCGTCTACGAAGGCGCCGACGCCATCATGCTGTCGGCGGAATCGGCGGCCGGCAAATTCCCGGTCGAGGCCGTCTCGACCATGAACCGCATCGGCGAGGAGGTCGAGCGCGACCCGATCTATCGCTCCGTCATCACCGCACAGCGCCCCGCGCCGGAAGCCACCGCCGGCGATGCCATCGCGGACGCCGCGCGGCAGATCGCCGAGACGCTCGACCTGCCGGCCCTGATCTGCTGGACCAGCTCGGGATCGACCGCCGTGCGCGTGGCGCGCGAGCGGCCGAAGCCGCCGATCGTGGCGATCACGCCGAACGTCGCTGCGGGACGCCGGCTGTCGGTGGTCTGGGGCGTGCATTGCGTGGTGGCGGAAGATGCGCGCGACCAGGACGACATGGTGAGCCGCGCCGGCCAGATCGCGTTCCGCGACGGCTTCGTCCGGGCGGGCCAGCGCGTGATCATCGTCGCTGGCGTGCCGCTCGGCATCCCCGGCACCACCAACATGGTGCGCATCGCCTCGGTCGGCCCCGAGGGCGAAGCGAATATTTAGGTCCGCCAGCACGCGGCAAACAAAAATGTCGAAAACAACCCCATGCACAGTAGCGGGCTGGTCCGGCGAATGTGCTGGGGTTTTTCGCAAAGGCGAACTCGGGGAATGGCCTGGGCGCGATCAGGTCCCTCGGTCGATCAGGCGGACGTTTTAGGCCCCAACCAGCGCTTTCGCGGTCGGCAGCAGCGTCTGCTGCACAACGAGACCCCTGGCGCGGGCGTCCATGACGCCGACCGCGCGGAGCGCCAGCAAGGTCACAGTCTGCACGGCATCGCGCATCCTGGCGGGATCTTCGAGATTATCCGGCGCAAGCGGTCCGACCAGGGCTTCGTGCAGGGCGCCGAGCAGCGCGGTGGCGGCGAGCGCGGTGTCCTGCGCCGGCAGGTGCCCGGCGCGCACGGCGGCGTCGATGCGCGAGGCCATCTCACCTGCGATCTCGCGCCGGCTGGCGAGGCGCGAAGCGCTGACATCAACGTCGACCGGCTCGGCCAGGATGCCCCAGGCGAGCCTGCGCTGCGACAGGGTATGGACCGCTACGGTGGTCACCGCGGCCGCCAGCGCCGAGGACGGCCCCGGCGCCGCATCGGCGGCTCGCCGGATCGCCGTGAGCTCGTCGCGGGAGACTTCGGCGATCAATTCGGAGATCAAATCGGCCTTGGAGGGGAAGTAGCGGTAGACCGTACCCGCAGCGACGCTGGCGCGAACCGCGACCGGCGCAATCTGCACCGCCGCCATCCCGCCTTCCGCCGCCGCCTCCCGCGCCGCCGCCAGTATCGCACTGCGCCGGGCCGCAAGGCGCTTCACCACTTGATGCGTCCGCCGATAAACCATGGCGCGCTTCCTGTCCCACACGCCGGCCGCACGCCCTGCGGCCGAACGCTTCGTCACCGATGTCGCAAATCGCCCCGCAAGGACTGAACAACTATTCAGAGGGGATGACAAGGTGCAAATGCATGAAGCGTCACGCCAAGAAAAGCGCGAGCTCGAACAGCTAAAAACCTCGCGAACTGCTTTGGTGAAGGGGTAACCACGATCGTTACCGCCATCTTAAACCTGCTCCGCGACTGTGCTGCGGTATTGCGATCCCACCTCGGTGCAGCATGGTCGACACGGACGCCCGGACCGCCTGGCAGCTCTTCCACCTGAACTGGCTTCCCATCGCAGCCATGGGCAGCCTGCTGGCGCTGGGCCTCCCCTTCACTGGCCTGAGCCTCGAACCGGTCGCCTACGGCGTGACGCTGGCAGTCGCTGCACTCCTGCTCGCGCTGGCCTATGGCCACCGCATCCTCAAAGGCGAGCTTGCCGACCCGAAGTTGCTGTTTTCGCTCGGAACGATCGGACAGATCATTCTCACTTGCGCCATCGTCGGACCGCTCAGCTATGTCGCGGCCAAGCTGAACTGGCCACTGCAGGACCAAGCACTGCTTGCGATCGACCGTGCACTCGGCCTCGATCCCGAACCGATCGCGCGATACGTCAACGACCATCCCTGGCTCGCGGACAGCCTGGCTCGCGGATACGGGCTGATCAAATTGCCGCTGCTCGGCATTCCCGTCGTGCTGGCACTGACGGCGCGCTATATGCGGCTGCAATTGTTCATGCTCGCGATGAGCCTCGCGCTCGCGGTCACCATCGCGATCTCCGCCATCGTGCCCGCGATCGGCACCTATTGGGGGCTGCAGCTGTCCGCCGCGCATTTTCCCGAAATCAACACCGCGGTCTATGCCGGGCAGTTGCGCGACATCCTCGCGCTTCGCGACGGTAGCCTGCACGAGCTCCGGTTGTTCTTTCTCGCCGGCATCGTCTCGTTTCCGAGCTTCCACGCCGCATCCGCCGTGCTCTACATGTGGGCGCTGTGGCCGGTGCGCGGCCTCGGCGGCATCGCGGCCGCGCTGAATCTGCTGATGATCGCGGCGACACCAGTGATCGGCGCGCACTACATCATCGACGTCGCCGGCGGAATCGCAGTCGCCGCAGCGTCGATCTGGGCGGCGAAATTCTATCTCGAATGGCACGGCCGCGCGCGGCAAACGTCTGCCGCGCCTGCGCCGTCGGCGGTCTGGCAGCCCGGCCTCGCGGAATGACGGGCGGCAAGTTACCGAGGGGGCCGCGCGTAGCGCTGTGCCCATCAGCAACTTTCAATGTTCGATGTTCTCGACAGCGGGAACGTTTCCGCCTGCGCTCTTGGAGCTGAGGCGGACGCTTTGCCGTCCTACAAGCTTGCTACGGCTTCACGATGTCCCAGACCAGGAAATCGTCGACCAAAAGAAAAAGAGCCCCGTCAACGACGGAGCTCTCTCAGTTCGCGATGAGTCCAGCCTTACTTGAGGCTGCTCGAGATCGAGGTGAACTTGGCGTTCAACGTGGTGCCCAGGCTGTTGATGACAGTGATGATCGCCAGCGCGATGCCGGCGGCGATCAGACCGTATTCAATGGCGGTGGCGCCGGATTCATCTTTCGCGAAACGCGCAACGAGGTTCTTCATAAAGAGCTCCAAATGAGTACACGAGGCTACAACTGATCTGGTCCTTTTGGCTTCCCAGCGCCGCTTGACCATGGAACCAAACGTAGTGGCAAAGAATTGCGCCGCAGTTAATTCGACTGCGGAAACACAGAGCGGTTTGCGTGTATTCGCCGATGGTAAACCGAAATCTAAAACGATCCGTTAAATTGTCGAGACATCAAGCCGGCCCGGCACCGCCGGTTTACCCGGAATTATGACCGCCATGGTCCCATGTCGATCGCTCGGCACAACGACAAAACACCAGGACGACGAGGCGGCATGTCCCTTTCCTTTGCCAACAGCATCACGGTGCAGAGTCGTGCGCGAGCGCTGGTGCCGCTGTGCGTCGGTGCGGGCGCCTATCTCTTCTTCCTGTATGTCGGCGACACGCTGCTTCAGGACTCCGACTCGCTCTGGCAGATCAAGATCGGGCAATGGATCCTCGATCACCACGCGCTTCCCTACACCGACTTCTATTCCTTCACCCGGCCGGGGGCGCCCTGGGTTTCGACCTCATGGCTGTCGCAGGTGCTGTTCGCTCTCTCCTACGCGCAATGGGATTGGGCCGGCCCGGTGATCCTCACCGCACTTGCTGTCGCATTGTCGGCGGCGATCCTGGTCAGCCTGCTCGAGGCCCATCTGGAAATTCCGCGCGCGGTCCTGTTCGCGATGTTCGCGATCTTGCTGTCGCTGCACCACATTCTGGCGCGGCCGCATATGCTGGCGCTGCCCGTGATGATCGCGTGGGTCGGCGTGTTGATGGCCGCAGCCGACCGCAAGGGCGCCCCCTCATGGTACTGGCTGCCGCTGATGTCGCTGTGGTCGAACCTGCATGGCGGCTTCGTGCTGGGCCTGGCGCTGATCGGCCCGATGTCGTTTGTGGCGCTCTCGGGCATGGAGTCCAGCAAGCAGGTCCGGCTGCTGTCGCGCTGGTTCCTGTTCGGTGTTGCGGCACTCGCCGCAAGCTGCGTCACGCCCTATGGCTGGCGCACATTGCTCGGCGCGATCAACATCCTCAATCTCGGCGAGTTGCTGACGGTCATCTCCGAATGGTCGCCCGCGAGCTTCGCATCCTTCAACGCATTCGAAGGCGCGCTGTTCGGCCTGATTGCGATCGGGCTGTATCGCGGCCTGACGCTCTCGCCGCCGCGTATTCTTCTGATCCTGCTTCTGACCTGGATGGCGCTCACCCACGTCAGGAGCATCGAGGCCTTTGCCTTCCTGGTACCGCTGGTGCTGGCCAAGCCCCTCGGCGAACGGACTGCGCTGCTACAGCCTGGCACGCAGGGCGGCGAGAGTTGGGCCGCCCGCTACGTCACCGCAACCGGTGCGCTGATGATCGTGGCCGCCGGCTGGACCTCGACCTCACTTTACATGGCGCATCACCGCTTCACCTTCACGATGGATCAGACACCGGTCGCTGCCGTCGATCTGCTCGAGAAACGCCAGGCGCAGCGCATCTTCAACGCCTACCAGTTCGGCGGCTATCTGATCTCGCGCGACATCCCTGTCTTCATCGACGGCCGCGCCGAGCTCTACGGCGAAACCTTCGCCATGGACGTCTTCAAGGCCGTGGAGCTCAAGAAGCTCGACACCCTGACGCGGCTGCTCGACGCGTACAAGATCGACGCCACGCTCATGGTCGCGGACGCGCCGGCCGCCCAGGTGCTGGACCACATCAAGGGCTGGAAGCGGCTCTACGCCGACAACATCGCCGTGATCCATGTGCGAATCGGCGGCACAGAGGCCGGGGCGACGCCGGAAGCGGAGTCCTCGAAGGAAGCCCTCAAGTGAGCGCGTCCGCTCAACAGCCGATATCCGATGTATCGCGCCGCTGGATCGGAATTCCCCTCGTGATGCTGCCAGCGTTTTCGATCGCAACGCTCTTCGGCTGGGGCGTCCTGATCTCCACCTTCACCCATCCCGGTTGGATCGGGCTGAACCACGTCGCGCCCGGCACCGACTGGATGGTGTTTTACGGCGCCGTCAGATCGTTGCTCGCCGGCAATCTTGCGCTGGTCATCGACGGTGAGGCGTTCACGGCCTATCTCAGCCAGTCGTTCGCATCATGGCTCACGGTGCCTCTGGAGTTCCGTCCATGGTTCTATCCGCCCGGCTTCCTCGTTCTGCTGCTGCCATTCGCGCCGCTTGGCTTCATCGGCTCCTATGTCGCATTCCAGGCCGCGACCGCAGGCTTCCTGGCCTGGGCGCTTCGCAACCGGGCCGATCAGCCGCAACTGACGCCCTACATCATCGCGGCCGTGCTGGTCTCGCCATCGGCATCTCTCAACCTGGCCGATGGACAATGCGCTTTTCTCGTTGCCGCACTGCTGGTCACGGGTGTCAGGCTGCTCGGATCACGACCGCTCCTGGCCGGGGCAATTCTCGGGCTGCTGAGTTTCAAGCCGCAATTCTTCCTGCTCGTCCCGCTCGCGCTGGTGGGGTCGCGCCGTTATGGCAGCCTGTGCGCTGCTGCATGCTCGGCATTCGCATTGGCGGCTGCAAGTGCCATGATTTTTGGCGTCGAATTGTGGCTTTGGTGGATACCGCAGGCATACAACAATCTGGTCAACCCCGACGCGAAATGGCTCGCCTATGGCCGCATCTGGGGTCACAGCGTGTGGGCCTGCGCAATGCTGCTGGGCCTGCCGGAGCGGCTGGCCTCCATCCTTCAGCTGGCCGCGATCCTTTCGAGCGCGGCGGCGACGTTCGCGGCCTTTCGCTCCTCGCTCAGCACCAACAACAAGCTGATCGTACTGCTTGCGGCAACCGTGCTGGCGGCCCCGCATTCGGGCCCTTATGACGCGACGCTGCTGACGGTCGCCGTCGTGCTGTGGCTTGCCGCATCGATCGATGCTCCACGCTTTCGCGACTGGCTGATCGGGCTCGGCATCTGGATGGTGCCGTTGCTCAGCCCGGCGGTGTATATTCCGGCGGGACGACTATCGCCGCTCCTCATCGTCGCTCTCATTGGCGTCGTCTTCGGCGCGTTGCGCAGTCCGGCAGGGTCTGGCGAGCCGGCAATGTCGCCGCATTCCTGAATCCAATCTGCGGCTGGCGATGGGGACGCCGAAGTGATGAGTAGCGGACAGGACATGCATTCGCGGGCAGATCGGACTTATCGGTAGGGAGAGATGATCCCCGTTCTGGACTCGCATCGGCCCGATCAATCATCAATTGCCCGTCTGCAGTTCGCCGAATCTATCCCAGCTCTTGCCGTTGAAGCGCATGAACTGCATCTGGTCGACCGGGACATGGTCGGTCGTGCCGGTGTTGACCTTGATGCCGGGCAGCAGCATCGGCAATTCGAGATCGCGAATTGCAAAAGCCTGCTTGAGGATGTTCTCGGTCGACAGATCATTGCCGCAGGCTTTCAGCACAGCCTCCAGCGCCATCGCACTGTTGTAGGCGTTGACATAATTGGTGTCGTGCTGGTCGGCCTCCGGCAAATATTTGGTCATGAACTCGCGCCAGCCCATGACGCCGGAATCGTCCTTCCAGGCGGGATCGTCGGGGTCCTTCACGTAAGCGGTGGAGAGGATGCCGGTGCCGGCTTCCAGTCCCGCAGGCTCCATCACCGTCGAAACCCACACCGCAACGTTTGACAGGAACGTCATGGGTCGCCAGCCGATCTCGAAGGATTTGCGGATCGCTTGCGCCGCGAATTTTGGGGTCGCCGCGATCACGAATACATCGGCGCCCGACGCCTTGAGCTTCACGATCTGGGAATCGATGGTCGGGTCCTGGATTTCGTAGGTCGCGCCGGTGACCACTGTATCGTATTTCTCGCCGAGCACGTCCTTCAGCCCGGCGAGATAATCGCGGCCGTAATCGTCGTTCTGCGAGATAACGGCGAACTTCGCGTTCGGATTCTTCGCCAGCGCATAACGCGCATAGAGCCGCGCTTCGTAGCGGAACGGCGCCTGCACGCCCATCGTCGCCTGCGGATATTGCGCGACGTCGGCGAATTTCGAGGCGCCGGAGCCGATGAAGAGCTGCGGCACGTTCCTGGACTGGAGGTATTTCGCGATCGCCGTGTTGTGGGCGGTACCGATCGAGGAGAAGATCAGCGCGACCTCGTCGCTCTCCACCAGCCTGCGGGTCTGCTCGACCGATTTGGGCGGCGCATAGCTGTCGTCGAGCGAGATCAGATTGACCTTGCGGCCGTTGATGCCGCCCTTCTCGTTCAGCATCTTGAAATAGCCGACCTCGCCCTTGCCGAGCGCCCCGAAGGCCGACACCGGCCCGCTGTAGGGCATGGTCTGGCCGATCTTGATCTCGGTCGCGGTGACGCCGCGCATTCGGCGGCGGCGGATGGAGCGGACGGGAATGAGACTATCAGGGACGAAACGGCGCCAAGCGCGCCCAATGCCCTCGCAAAGCGCATCGGCTTGCCCTCCCCTTTGTCTGCGCGGTCGAGCCGCGCCTTAATTGGGAAGAGCATGCCACGACTTCACCGCAGACTCCAATCGCTATGAGTCGCGGGGATCGGAGAGCGAGCAAAGGTAAGGGTGCCCCAACTGCGGCGCCCCATAGATGGTCGGCACTGCGCAAGGGCGGCTTTGCGCACCTACCTGTTCGTCGCGAGATGCTCAGCTGCCACGTTCGAAAAGCATCACCCAACAAAAAACGCGGCGTTTCCGCCGCGTTTTTCAATTCTATCTGCCGTACGCGATTACGCCTGCGGCTGCGGCTCCAGGCCGGGATCCGGATCGGGCCGCGGACGCGACTTGCCGGCCGGCGGCACGGCCGAGGCGCGCGGCGTGGTCGGCTCGAGCACGGATTCGCGGTTCGGCTTCTTGCCCTTGAGCAGGTCGATGATTTCGTCGCCGGAAAGCGTCTCGAATTCGAGCAGACCCTTGGCGAGAGCTTCGAGATCGGCGCGCTTCTCGGTGAGAATACGCGTTGCTTCGTTGTAGCCTTCTTCGACGAAGCGCCGGATCTCGGTGTCGATCTTCTGAACCGTCGCTTCCGATGCGTTCTGGGTGCGCGACACCGACATGCCCAAGAAAACCTCGTCCTGGTTCTCGCCGTAGGACACGGTGCCGAGCGCCTCGGACAGGCCCCAGCGCGTCACCATCATGCGCGCAAGACGCGTCGCCTGCTCGATGTCCGACGACGCACCCGAAGTCACCTTCTCGCGGCCGAAGATCAGCTCTTCGGCGACGCGGCCACCCATCATGATGGCAAGGCGCGATGTCATCTGTTCCAGCGACATCGACAGCTTGTCGCGCTCGGGCAGCTGCATGACCATACCCAGCGCACGACCGCGCGGAATGATGGTCGCCTTGTGGATCGGATCGGTCGCGACGACGTTGAGGCCGACGATGGCGTGGCCGCCCTCGTGATAGGCCGTCAGAAGCTTCTCTTCCTCGGTCATGACGAGCGACTTGCGTTCGGCGCCCATCATCACCTTGTCCTTGGCTTCCTCGAACTCGGCCTGGGTCACCATCCGCTTGTTGCGGCGGGCGGCGGTGAGCGCAGCTTCGTTGACGAGGTTCATCAGGTCGGCGCCGGAGAAGCCCGGGGTGCCGCGCGCGATGGTCTTGAGGTTGATATCGGGCGCCAGCGGCACCTTGCGGACGTGGACCTTGAGGATCTGCTCGCGGCCGACGACGTCCGGGTTGGGCACCACGACCTGACGGTCGAAGCGGCCGGGACGCAGCAGCGCGGGGTCGAGCACGTCGGGACGGTTGGTCGCGGCGATCAGGATCACGCCCTCGTTGGCCTCGAAGCCGTCCATCTCGACCAGCAACTGGTTCAGCGTCTGCTCGCGCTCGTCATTGCCGCCGCCGAGGCCGGCGCCACGGTGACGACCGACGGCGTCGATTTCGTCGATGAAGATGATGCAGGGCGCGTTCTTTTTGGCCTGCTCGAACATGTCGCGGACGCGGGAAGCGCCAACGCCGACGAACATCTCGACGAAGTCAGAACCCGAAATGGTGAAGAACGGCACGTTGGCTTCGCCCGCGACCGCACGCGCGATCAGGGTCTTGCCGGTGCCGGGAGGGCCGACCAGCAGCACGCCGCGCGGAATGCGGCCGCCGAGGCGCTGGAATTTGCCGGGGTCGCGCAGGAATTCGACGATCTCCTGCAGGTCCTGCTTGGCCTCGTCGACGCCCGCGACGTCCTCGAAGGTGACGCGGCCATGCGCTTCAGTCAGCATTTTTGCGCGCGACTTGCCGAAGCCCATTGCCTTGCCGGCGCCGCCCTGCATCTGCCGCGACAGGAAGATCCACACGCCGATCAGCGCGATGAAGGGCAGCCAGGAGACCAGCAGCGAGACGAACCACGGCACGTTGTCGCCGGGCGGCTTCGCGGTGATCTGCACCTTGCTGTCATAGAGGCGCTTCACGAGCGTCGGGTCGCTCGGGGCATAGGTCTGGAAGCTCGAGCCGTTGGTGAAGGTGCCGTGAATGTCCGGCCCCTGGATCACGACGTCGCGCACATTGCCGCGATCAACCTCGCTCAAGAGCTGGGAGAAGGCGATGTCCTGCGAGGAGGCGCGCTGACCCGGATTCTGGAAGAGCGTGAACAACGCCAACAGCAGCAGGACAATGATGACCCAGAGGGCGAAATTGCGCAGATTGGCGTTCATCGATCTTCCTTCGTGGTCGCGCGGATCGCGGCCTGATCCTCGGGCAGTTACTTTAAGCCGTACGAGGAAATCCCAAGGAATCCTCTCGGTTAGATGCATTACAATTTAGGTGCCGCCCCGGTCGCTGCCAAGGGAACGAGATGGGACTATTTATCCCATCTTAGAGCGATTCCCGCTGAAATAATGGCGCCCGGACAGGGGTTTTTCCCGCCTGGTTAAGGTGACCTGACGCCGCGCCGCCGAAACGGCTGGTGTCATGGTCCGCGGCTTAGCTCCCCTTGCGCCGCCGCGCCGGCGCCGGCGCGATGTGGATACGCCCCCCGGCAAGGCTGATCAAGGCTCCCGCAAGGGTCTGCTTCACCACCGGCCGGCCATTTGCAGCCGTACTTCCCGCCGCCATGGCCTGATCGAGCACGGCCAGGAGAGATTCGACCTTGCCGAGTTCCGCTGGTCCCTCATGCCCAAACGCGTTGATGGCCCGCAGCAGGAGCCGCAGCCGGACCTCCTCCGGCAGGGCGGCAAACACGGGGGCCTCGAAGCTTCGAACGCCGGCCTGCGGCGCATCGCCGCGATCCCGCAAACGGAGGAAGCGCTCGGCTCCATCGGTCAGCACCTCGACGGCCGCATTGGCGCGCGCCAGCCTTGCCGCGAGCCGAGCCAGGCTGCGGGCATCACCGCCCTCGGCCGCGAGCTGCGGCAGCAGCGCACGCAGCCGCGGCCGGGTGAAGGCAGCGTCGTGGTTGGTGGGATCGTCGGCAAAGCCGATCTTCGCCCGCTTCAAGGTCGCGATCAGCTGCGACTTCGGAACGTCGAGCAATGGACGCGCAAGGACGACGCCGTCGCGCTCGGTGAGACGGGCCATCGCCGACAGCCCGGCTAATCCGCTGCCGCGGACAAGCCGCATCAACAGGGTCTCGGCCTGGTCGTCTCGGGTGTGGGCGGTCAGCACGTGGCTCGCACCGGCCTTGCGCGCGGCCTGCGTGAGCAGGCGGTAGCGGGCTTCGCGCGCGGCGGCCGGCAGTCCCGTTTTCGGCTTTGCCCCGCGCCAGCGCACCGTCCGGTGCGGCAAGCCAAGCCCGGTCGCGAGATGCTTGACCTCGCGCGCCTCGCGCGCCGCTTCCGCCCGCAAGCCGTGGTCGATGGTGACGACGGTGAGACGCGGGCCGCGCGCGAGGCTGCGGTGCCAGCGCGCCGCAAGCCACATCAGCGCCACCGAGTCGGGCCCGCCGGAGACCGCGAGCAACAGTCCCCGCGCGCCTTTCAGGCCTGCGAAGAGGCGCTTGGCTTCACGCGCCGAGATCGGTGAATTATCGTCGTCTGACATGGCGCTGCAATCGTCCGCGGATGGACCGAATGTTTAGCGCAGCGCCATCAATCTTGTCAGGATCAATCGCCGCCAGTCAGCACTTCACCCGCTTCTGCTCGCGGTCGACCGCGGCTTTGACGCCGGCGGAAGCGCGCGGATATTTGCGGCCGACTTCGCCGAAGGCGGCGCAGGCGGCCTCCTTCTCCTTCAGCGCCGCCAGCGACTGGCCGAGCCGCAGCAGGGCGTCCGGCGCCTTGGCGGATTTGTCGTATTTGGTGGTGACGGCGAGGAAGGCTTCCGCGGAGTCGCGATATTGCTGGCGCTGGAAATAGCTCTCGCCGAGCCAGTATTGCGCGTCGCCGAGCAGCGGGTCGCTCGGATATTTCTGCGAGAAATTCTTCATGGTCTGCTCGGCCAGCGCATAGTCCTTGCGCTGCATGTAGCCGATGCCGAGGTCGAATTCGTCGCGCGGCGTGGCCGAGGGCGGCAGCGTCGTCAGCGCCGGGGCGCCTGCTGGCGCGGGAGAGCCGGATGGGGCCGGCGGATAGCCGGGCTGCGCGGCCTGAGGCGCGGCCGCTTGCGGATAGCGGGGGCTGCTGTTGGCGAGATCGAGCGGTTCGCCAGCGCCACGGCCACCGGGCGCGCCGCTCGGGGCACCTGCGGGCATCGGTTGCTGCCCGCCGCCGAGCGCGCGTGGCGCACCCGGCGCATTCGGGCTCTGGTTCGGGTCGAAGGCATCTCCGCGGCGGCGCGTGCCCGGCGCGCCGGGCGCAGGCTGCTCCTGAACGATCGGCGCGGGAGAGGCGATCTGCGGCTGCTCGTAATTCGGCTGGGCCGCCTGCTGGTGCGGCGGCTGGCGATAGGCCGGCGAGGCTTGCGCGGGCGGCATGGCCGCGACATTGGGCTGGACCGGCGCCTGGCCGGGTGCAGCTTGCGCGCCGCCCTCGAGCGCTCGCAGCCGCTCTTCGAGCTGGCGGTTGCGATATTGCAGCTCTTCGTTCTGGCCGGTGAGCTGGCGCAGCTGATTCTCCAGCCGCTCGATCCGCATCTCGGGATCTGCATCGTCCGATTGTGCGAGGGCGGGCGAGCACAAAGAGAGCAGCGCGGCGATCGCCACGGTGCCGGTGAAAACCTTAAATCTGGATGACATCTTGCCCTGACGACGAAAGCGAAATGGCCTGCGACCGAACATTCGACGCGCCACACATTGAAGGGGAGTACGCCAAAACTGTGACTGTAACAAACGGGTTTCTGTCACAGATCGCTGAAACGAAACCGGCGCCCAAGAGGGCGCCGGCATAATCGGTTTCTGAAGATGAACGGCGCCTGACCGATCGTCAGGAGCTCGCGTTCAGCACGGTGACGGCGCGGCGGTTCTGCGACCAGCAGGAGATGTCGTTGCAAACGGCCACCGGCCGCTCCTTGCCGTACGAGATCGTTCGCATGCGGTTCGGATCGATGCCGCGCGAGGCGAGGAACGAACGGACCGACTGGGCACGGCGGGCGCCGAGCGCGATATTGTATTCGCGGGTGCCGCGTTCGTCGGCATGACCTTCGACGGTGAAGCTGTAGCGCGGATAGCTCTGGAGCCACTGCGCCTGCTTCTCCAGAGTCACGATCGCCTGCGGGGTCAGATCGGTCTGGTCGCTTTCGAAGAACACGCGGTCGCCGACATTGACGACGAAGTCTTGCTGGCTGCCCGGCGTCGCCGCGTTGGCCATCGCATCCGTGGCAGCGTTCTTGTTGGCACAGGCCCCCATCGACAACGCGACGGCAAGCACCGCGGCCAGCTTCAATCCCTGGAGGATGCGCATAGGATGTTTCATTCCGGAGCCTCCACGCTCACGTTTCGTCCACTGCTGTCCGGTCTACAGGGGGTTGGTTAAGCGAACGTTCCGTCAACCTTGATGGAACCTTGCCACAGCCGGTCAAATGCCCCCAACCAGCGAAAAGCAACGGTCATGGTTAATGGGTTGTAAATGTGGCGCGATGGTGAAGGCAAGCCGCGCCGACCGGCAAAAACCGCGGGCTTTGCTGGAATTTTAGGCTCGTCGTGTGGAGACCCTAGCGCCTAGCGGGCAGAACCCGTTGCCGAGGCCGCTACGTCCGGCGTCCGCTGCGTGGCGAGCGACACCGGGCGCGGGGCCGCCTGGCGCGGGCCGCTGCGTTGAAACAACATGCGCCGCTCAAAAGCGCTGGAGCGCATGATCGGAAAGCGCGTCAGGACCTTTTCCCGCTGGTTGCGGAAATCGGACGCCATCAGCACGGCCTTCTTGGTGGGCCAGCCCGGAAACCCGCGCGGCTCCGGTGAAATGGTCTCGTGCAGGAAGATGCGACGATAGAACGCCTGATGATCGGTCCGGATCATGGCCAGCCCGGTGTCGGCGTTGAAATGATCGCAAGCCACAAAAGCCAGCCGCACCGTCAGATAGGGCAGCTCCGGAAAACGCTGGTGCTTTTCGGGATCGGCAACAAACCGGCACGGATCGATGAGGACTTCGCCGCGGTCGAGCCGGGGATGCAGGACGTCGCCAAACACTTCGGTCGTGTAGGACATTCGCCAGTCGGACGTCAGGACGTGAATGCGAACGGAGCTGCAGAGCTCTCCATCGACATAGACCCCGAAATTCCAGGTGTTGGGCGCATCGTCGAAGCGATCGGTCACGCGCCGCGACTCCGACGGCTCGATCAGTCCGGCGTGCAGATAGGCCCGGTACCGCATCAGATAGAGGTTGTCTCGGTCCTCAGGAGTTTCGATCAGGCGGTAATCGATGCGGTCAAACAGAGCGGCTCCCCGCGGAAGGAGCACCGTTTGCGGTTCAGCCCCAGACGTCATCCAGTACCCCTACACTCCAAAGCAACTTCTGCGAGTGTGACGAGATTAATGGTTCATTAACGGAATTGCAAAGGCTTAGAAACGTTAGGGTTAACCTTTGCGGCCCGCAAAAACACGGGGCGCGAACGAGAGCCAAGGGCGTTGAAGAAGTGGGGCAGCGAAAGATCAGGCGATCGATCGCGAGGACACCATGACGATCTGGTCCTCAGCCCCGCGACGGCCATGCGAGGCATTGAGCAATTGGCGAATCCGGACTGCCGGCACCGGCCGGCTGAACAGATAGCCCTGCCCTTCGGTCACGGTGCCGTCGGCGCTGATCAGCTCGAGCTGATCATTGGTCTCGATGCCCTCGACCACGACGGCCATGCCGAGATCGGCCGACAGCCGCGCCACGCCGCGCAGCAGCGTCAGCGGCCGGTCGGCATCGATGCCTTCGAGGAAGGAGCGGTCGATCTTCACCTTCTGCATCGGGAAATTGTGCAGGTAGCTGAGGCTCGAATAGCCGGTGCCGAAATCATCCAGCGAAATGCCCACGCCGATCGCATGCAATTGCGACAGGATGTCGTGCGTGAGCTGGGTGTTGCGCAACAGCGAGGATTCGGTGATCTCGATCTCCAGCCGATGCGCCGGCAGCCCCGAAACCTCGAGCGCGTAGCGGATTTCGCTCAAGACGTCGCGCTGGTGGAATTGCTGCGGCGAGAAGTTGACGGCGACGCTGACACCCTCCGGCCATTTCATGCATTCCATGCAGGCGCGGCGCAGGATCCAGCGGCCGAGATCGACGATCAGCCCCATGTCCTCGGCGACCGGGATAATGTCGACCGGCGAGACCGTGCCGCGCACCGGATGATTCCAGCGCAGCAGCGCCTCGCAAGTCGTGATCTTGCCGGACTTCAGATTGACCAGCGGCTGGTAGAACAGCTCGAACTCCTCGTTGGCGAGCGCCTTGCGCAGATCGAGCTCGAGGATGCGGCGCGCCTCGACGGTCGCCGCCATCTCGTCGCGGAAGAAGCAGAAGGTGCCGCGACCGTCGGCCTTGGCCCGGTACAGCGCCATGTCGGCGTTCTTGAGCAGCGTGTCCGCGCTGATGCCCTCCGGCGCGGTCAACGCGATGCCGACGCTGGCGCCGATCTCGACCAGATGATTGTCGATGCGGTAGCGCTCGCTCAGCCGCTCGACGATGCGGCGCGCCAGCGCAGCGGCGTCCTCGGGCGAGGAGATGTTCTCCTGGAACACGACGAATTCGTCACCGCCGAAGCGGGCGACGAAATCCTCGGGGCGCAGCATCTCGCGCAGACGGTTGGCGACCGCGCACAGCAGCTGGTCGCCGCAGGGATGGCCGAGCGTGTCGTTGACCTGCTTGAACTGGTCGAGGTCGACGAACAGCAGCGCGGACAGGCGCTCGGCGTCGTGCGAGATCGCCAGCAGCCTTTCGATCTCGTCGCGGAAATGAACGCGGTTGGGAAGCGCGGTGAGGTCGTCGTAGCGCGCCAGATGCGTAATCTTGGCCTCGGCGCTGCGACGGTCGGTAATGTCCTCGAGCAGCACCACCGCGCCACCGTCAGCCATCGGCTGGACAGTCCAGGACAACGACCTGTTTCGCTGCGTATCGGGATCGGCTGTGATGATCTCCTTGGCTTGCGAACTCTCGATGTCCGTGACGATCCGCTCGCCGCTCCCAGCCGAGATGGATCCGGCGCTGACGCATGCCGCGACGATGTCACGCGCGTTGACGCCGCGTTGCGCCAGACCTTCCGGCAGATTCATCATTGCGCCGAAGCGGTGGTTCATGACCGCCAGCTGTCCGTCGACGCGGAACATGCAGAGGCCGTGCGGCATGTTGTTCAGCGCCGTATCGAACTGGCCGGCGAGCGCGGCTTCACGCTCCCGTGCCACGACCGCTCCCATGAAGATTCGGTGCAGATTCACCGAGAGCTGCATGATCGCCATCAGGAACGCGGCGCTGACCAGCGCCATCGCGATGTAGTAGGGCGTTCCACGCAGTGCCAAGGCAAGCACGGCCGGACCGAAAATCAGCACGGCCTGGAGGTGGAAGATCGCAGGCCGGCCATATGCCCTGCCCGCGCCGCCCGCCGCGATTCCGGTGGTGACCGACAAGGCGATCATGTGGGCCACAGCGTCGTCCGTGGCCAGCAGGGCGGTGGCGCACCAGATGCCGATCGCAGCCGCCTGGATCTTTGCCCCGATCTGATAGCGCTTCTGCCAGCGTGCTGCCGCCTCGATGGTCATGACCGACTGACGTGCCTGATAGAGGCGCAGGTCGATCGCCCGCGCAGTCCCGGCCAGGACAAGAAGTGCGACGCACGCCCAGATCAGAGGCTCGCCCGTCCTCAGCGCGGTCAGGGCCGCACCGATCGACACGAAAATGAGTCCGGCCAGCAACGGACCAGGCGCTTCGAACAGCGAATCGATTTGCGCCGCCGAAGTTTTCGGCGGCCGCTGTTCCGGCTCTCCGCTCTGACTTGCAAACTGCATCTGGTGTTTACGCGCGTCCTGTCTGGAGCGCAGTTTTACCGATCCGGTATGAAGTCTTTCTGAGGGAATATCGTTAAAGTCGAGTTGTTTTGAACGAGCAACAGTCGAAATACATCAATAGAAACAAACCCATGGGAAAAGTTTGCCGAGTGCAACCTTAAAGAACAATTATCGCGGGGAAACATCGCGCCAAGTTTTCGAAAAAGGCGCGCGGTCAAATCATTGCGCATCGAGGACGGGCGGCTAGCCCGATGTCGAGGACAATAGCGGCGACCATGCGGGGTCGGAGGCGAAGCCCGGCGTCGGCACCTTCAGCTCGTTGCGGCCCGAGATGTCGACCGAGAACAGCGATGGCCCGCCGCTGCCGCCGGGATCGCGGAAGAACATCAGCACGCGGCCGTTCGGCGAGAAGGTCGGGCCTTCGTTGTGGTAGCCGGAGGTGAGAAGCCGTTCGCCGGAGCCGTCCGGCTTCATGACGCCGATCGAGAACTGCCCGCCACCTTGCCTGGTGAAGGCGATGTAATCGCCGCGCGGCGACCACACCGGCGTCGAATAGGTGGCGTTGTTGTCGTCCTTGGAGAAGGAGATGCGCTGCGCCGCTCCGCCGCCCGCGGCCATGACATAGATCTGCGATCTGCCGCCGCGATCGGACTCGAAGCAGATGCGGGCGCCGTCCGGGGAGTAGGACGGAGAGGTGTCGATCGCGGGCGTGTCGGTGAGGCGCGTGGTCGAGCGCGAGCGCAGATCCATCACGAACAGGTTGGAATTGCCGCCCTGCTGCAGGCTCATGATGACGCGCTGGCCGTCCGGCGAGAACCTCGGGGCAAAGGTCATGCCCGGGAAGTTGCCGACGATCTCGCGCTGGCCGGTCTCGATGTTGAACAGGTAGACCTTCGGATCGCCCTGCCCGAACTCCATGTAGGTGATCTCTTGCGAGTTCGGCGAGAAGCGCGGCGTCAGCACGAGGTCGGAGCCGCGGGTCAGATAGCGCACATTGGCGCCGTCCTGGTCCATCATCGCGAGCCGCTTGACGCGGCGCTCCTTCGGCCCGGTCTCGTCGACGAACACCACGCGGCTGTCGAAATAGCCCTTCTCGCCGGTCAGCTTCTCATAGATCTGGTCGGAGATGATGTGGGCGATGCGGCGCCAATATTCCGGCGAGGTGAAATATTGCTGGCCGGCGAGCTGCTGGCCGGTGACCACATCCCACAAGCGGAATTCGGCCTTGAGGCGCCCGTCCGGCTGCCGCGTCATGCGGCCGGTGACGAGGGCCTGCGCGTTGAGGGTTTTCCAGTTCTCGAATTGCGGCGCGACGTCGATGTTGCTGATGCGCTCGATGAAGGCGGCCTGGTCGACCGGCGCGAACAGGCCCGAGCGTTTCAGATTGTTGGTGATGACCTGCGTGACGCCGTTGCCGACGTCGCCGTCGGCGGGCGAGCCGGGCACGAAGTTGGTGATCGCGATCGGAATCGGCCGAAACTCGGTGGGATCGATGCGAAGGCGTCCCTGCGGCTGCTGGGCGAAGGCCTGCCCGCCTCCGAGCATCGCGAGCGTCGATCCGGTCAGGGTCATGAAGCGGCGGCGGTTCATCGAGCGGACGTCATTCATCGCAAAATTCTTTTGTTCGGATGTCACAACATGTCTTTCAGGCCGAAAGTCATCGGAATGAGCTTCCAGCTCTCGTATTGCTGCTTCGGCATGAACGAATAGACCTGACACTGCACGATGGCGCGTCTGGCACTCTCCGCCACCGCCTGTGCGATCGACCGCGACGGCCCCCTCACCGCGACGACGATCGGCTCGGACGCGAGCGATCCGTCGATCTTCATGGGAATGTCGATGTCGGCTTCGTATTGATCTGCATCCTGCCCGTTATAGGTCGGCGTGAAGCAGCGCTTCACCGCTCCCTGGAACGCCCCCCGCCAGGTCGCAATGTTGTTGGCGGCCGTTCCGCTCGTCGATCCCAGCGAGGCCGACGCATTCAGCGTCGAGCCGGCGAGTTCGTGCCGGGTCGCCGCGCGCTTGTCGAGATCGCGCTGGATCTGCGCGGGATCGAAGCTGCGCTCCTTGGGCTTCGGCACCTGCTGCGGCTGCACTGCTGCGACCTTCTGCTCCGGCGGCTTGGGCGGCGGCTTCTTGGTTTCGAGCTTTTTCTGGAGCTCGGCGATCGGATCTTCCTTGGCCGGGTCAGGCTTTTTTTCCGGCGGCTTCGGTTCTTCTTTGGGCTTCGCCTCGGCGACGGGCTTGGGCGGCTCGGGCTTCTTCTCGACCGGCTTCTCGACGGGTTTTGGCGGCGGTTCGGGCGTCGAGTTGGTCTTGATCAGCTCTTTCTTCTCGGTGACCTTGCCGACGGCGTCTTCCTCGGGCTTGGCTTCCGCGATCTTCTCGACCTTCGGCTTCGGCTCTTTCTTGTCGCCGGTCTTCTGCCCCGACATCATCTGCGCGAGCTGGTCGGTGGAGATGATGTCGATCGGCAGCGACTCTTCGGCCGGAACGAAAGCCCTGCTGCTAAAGGTGACGAGCCCCCATCCCAGCACGAGGACGTGGAGGGCAATCGACGCAACGAGTGTCTTGTCGACCTTCACCTTCACGGTCTACCCCTGATCCGCTTCCGTGACGAGCGCCAGCTTCTTGAAGCCTGCGCCGGACAACTGGCCCATGACCTTGGCCACCGTCCCGTAATCCGCCTTCTTGTCGGCACGCAGATAGATGCGCTCCTCGAGCCCGCCGCGCGCGTCCGTGATCGCCTTCAGCTTGGGGATCAGTTCGTTGATCGCGATCTCGGCGTCGTTGATGAACACCTTGCCCTTGATGTCGACCGACATCTGGATCGGCTTCTGGTCGTTGTTTTCGAGGCTCTTGGCCTGGGTCTGCGGCAGGTCGAGCGGCACGCCGACCGTCAGCATTGGCGCCGACACCATGAAGATGATGAGCAGCACCAGCATCACGTCCACCATCGGCGTGACGTTGATTTCGGCCACGACCGGCTTACGCCGGCCACGGCGCCCACCGCCTCCGGACGAACTCGCGACGTTCATGCCCATGGTCTGGTGCCCAAATTGCCCTTCACACTATACATGCCGTCCGTCAGCCCCGCTCGTCGATCTGGCGCGACAGGATGGCTGAAAATTCATCGGCGAAGCCTTCGAGGCGCTGGGCCTGCCGGTTCACCTCGGAGGTGAACTTATTGTAGAAAATAGTGGCAGGAATGGCGGCGATAAGGCCGACGGCGGTTGCAAACAGCGCCTCCGCGATGCCGGGGGCCACCACCGCCAGAGAGGTATTTTTCGACGCCGCGATCGACTGGAAGCTCGACATGATGCCCCAGACGGTGCCGAACAGGCCGACGAAGGGGCCGGCGGAGCCGACGGTGGCGAGCACCAGTAGCCTGCGTTCCAGCCGCTCGACCTCGCGGGCGATCGAGACATTCATGACCTTGTCGATGCGCATCTGAAGGCCTGCGACCGAGCGGGCCTGGCTCTCGAACGAACGCTTCCACTCGCGCATCGCCGCGACGAAGCAGGCCGCCATGGAATGCGTCGGCTTGGCCGAGAGCGTGCGATAGAGGTCTTCGATCGACTCGCCGGACCAGAAAGCCTGCTCGAAACGGTCCATCGAGCGGCGGGTGCGGGCAAACAGGAAGATCTTGTCGATGGCGATCGCCCAGACCCAGACCGAGCAGGCGAGCAGCCCCAGCATCACCGCTTTCACGATCCAGTGAGCCTGCCAGAACAGCGCGATCAGCGACACGTCCGCGGAAGCGGCAACCGGAAGGGCTGACTGAGCCACGTCGGCCGGATTCATAAGCAGTATCCTCTCAAGGCGATCGTTACCTGATGTCCCGATCTAATGTCCCGGCCAGCAAATGGCCGCCGGTTCCCCAATAGCCGCGCTAGAACCGGCGCGGCCGGCAAGCCCGCTCAAAGCCTTGTCTTTCTGGGGTGCAGGGCTCGTCCAAAGCCAGCCGCCTGCATTCCCTGCCAAGATGTCAAAACTATGGGCCCGACCCCAAGGCTCAGACTTCCGGCTTTGGGCGCGATTGTCCGCAATTACCAGAGCCCGGCGATGGTTAATGCTGGGTTACCGCGGGCGGATTTGGCTGCCGGAAAGCGAGCGGGCGCAGGCGGTTGGCAAGCTGCCGGCCCCGGCTGTTGCTGACATCACGTTGGAGGAACCAGCCCTCGCCCGAAAAATTGTCTGGAAAATCACTTCTCGCGAGGTTTTGCCATGAGCGTCAACCCCAAGACGACCGCCGCCATCGGCGATCATCCGCTCCACCCCATGATCATCCCGCTCCCCGTCGCCTTCCTGGTCGGCGCGCCCATCGCCGATCTCGCCTTCATCGGAACCGGCGACGGCTTCTGGGCCAGAGCCGCCATGTGGCTGATCGGCGCCGGCATCGTGATGGCGCTCGTTGCTGCCGTGGCAGGATTCACCGACTTCTTCAGCGACGCCCGTATCCGCAGCCTCAACGATGCCTGGTATCACATGATCGGCAATCTCGTGGCGGTGGTGCTCGCTGCGATCAATTTCTACCTCCGCTACGCGCAAGGCGCGGAGGCTGCGGTCAAGCCGTGGGGCGTGGTGCTCTCGCTGATTGTGGTCGGCATCCTCCTGTTCACGGGATGGAAAGGCTGGGAAATGGTCTACCGGCATCATGTCGCGGTGCTGGACGCGCCGGGCCAGACCAGTTCGGAACCGGTCACCCCGCATCATGGCGGCGAGAGCCGCCGCCGCGCCGCCTGAACGAGGAGTACGTCGCTTGATGACGTGAGGGCGAGTCAGGCCGCCGAGGCGGGTTCGGGGCAATTGGTCAGCCGCGCCGGATTGCCGATTGCGGTGCAGCCCGGGGGCACGTCGCTCGTCACGACGGTGTCGGCGCCGATCTTCGCACAAGCGCCGATCCTGACGTTGCCGAGAATTGTGGCGCCGGAGCCGATGAAGACGCCGCGACCGATGCGAGGCGAGCGCGCCGGCAGTTCCGTGCCACGACCGATGCTGACGTTCTGAAGGATGGTGGCGTCGTCGCCGATCGCCACATCTGCACCGATCACGATGCCGGTGGCGTGGTCGAGATACACCGATGATCCCAAGCTCGCCGCCGGATGAATGCTGACCTGCAGGACGTTGGAGGCCTCGTTCTGAAACAGCAGCGCCGCGTCGCGATAGTCGTGATGCCAGAGCCAGTTCGAGACGCGCCATGCCTGCAAGGCGACGTAGCCCTTGAAATGCAGCAGCGGCGCCAACAGTCCGGTGATGGCGGGATCGCGGAGAACGATGGCTTGTAAGTCGCAGCCGGCCACCTCGATCAGATCCGGCTGGCCATGGAAGGCGTCGCGGGAAAACGTCGTGAAGCGCTCGCGTTCGGCCGCGCTGTCGCCAAGCCGGCGTCCGATCAGATCGGACAGTGCGGCGGTAAAATCGTCATGGACGAGGATGAGTCCGACAAGAGCCTTGCCGAATATGGGGTCGGCTGCCGCTGCGCGCTGCGCCTCGTCGCGGATCTCCTGCCAGAGGGCCTCGCTCGCCGTCATCGCCGCTTCCGCCATCGTTGCTGCCTGCGGTATTTTGACGCTTCCTTTTCACTGTCGGATATAAACCGTCGGCAGCCCGCGCGCCACGCACCCCGTGACGCTACGAGCTTGCATGCCAGGCGGCCTGGATCATATATAGGCCGTCGAGTTCGCGGTCGAAGCTATGGCCTCAGGTTGACTTTGCCGCGTGCGGCCGCCTTGGGCCAGGGTTGTCCAAGCACCTCGTTCAAGACCCCGCGGTGGTCCGCCATCGCCGGGTTTTTCGTACACAGCGGCCCTCAATGCTGCCGAAGCGAAACTCGAATCTCTGTCATCCAAGGTCACGCCAATACATGTCGCCCAACGCCCCCGCCGACGACCAACACGACGACATCATGTATCCCTCCGCCCTGCCGTTCCTGCTGGTTCATCTCGGCTGCGTTGCCGCCATCTGGACCGGCATTACCTGGCAGGCCGTCGCGATCTGCGCCTCGCTGTATGTCGTGCGCATGTTTGCGATCGGAGCGGGCTACCACCGCTATTTCTCCCATCGGGCTTTTGCGACCGGCCGGGTGTTTCAGTTCATCCTGGCCTGGCTTGCGCAAAGCACCGCGCAAAAAAGCGTTTTGTGGTGGGCGGCCAAGCATCGACATCATCATCTGCATTCCGATACCGAGGACGACGTGCATTCGCCGCGTCACCGAGGCTTCCTCTATAGCCATCTCGGCTGGATTTTTTACCGGGAGCACGATGGCACCGACCTCGTGAAAGTCGGCGATTTCGCTGCCTATCCGGAGCTGATGTGGCTGCATCGCCTGGAACTCCTGCCGGCCGTGACGCTGGCTGCGCTCTGCTTCCTGGTCGGCGGATGGTCCGGTCTCGTCGTCGGCTTCCTGTGGAGCACCGTGCTGGTCTATCACGCGACCTTCTGTATCAACTCCCTCGCCCACGTGCATGGACGCAAGCGGTACGTGACCGGCGATGATTCCCGCAACAATTGGCTGCTGGCCTTATTCACCCTCGGTGAGGGCTGGCACAACAATCACCACGCCTACCAGAGCAGCGTGCGGCAGGGTTTTCGCTGGTGGGAAATCGATGTCACCTATTACATCCTGAAGGTGCTGTCCTGGTTCGGCGTCGTCTGGAACATGAAGTCGCCGCCCGAGCAGGTGCTGCGCAACGAGCAGCCGCTCGGCGCACGCGTCATCAACCGGGCGGCCCGCGAGCTTGCCGGACGGTTCGATGCGCAGACCCTGGCGCACGCGATCTCGTCGGCGCTACGCCGAGCCGATCTGGCCCAGTTGCAACTGCCGACGCTGCACGACATCCTCAGTCGCGCGCATGAAGGCGTCGATGCACTGACGCATCTGCATTTGCCGAAGATCCCGACCCGCGAGGAGTTTCTCGCCGAGGCCAAGGCGATGTTCGCGCGTACGCGATCACTCAACGAGATCGTGGACTACGCCTACGAACACTTCCTGGAGTCGGTTCGCGCGCAGCTCGCCACGGCGCGCTGAGCAAGGTCTCTGCGGACAAGATTTTTCCAAACCAAGGCAATCCGGACGTCGCGGCGGCCTGCCGCGCATTCCCAAAACCAAACCGCCCGCCTGCGGGTTGCGCAGGCGGGCGGCTTGGGGCCATCAGGACTTTGGGGGCATGCGCCTGACGGCTTTGAGAAGCGTCAGTCTCGAGATCAACCTTGAGATCAACCCTGCTGCTGGTCGGTCGGCGGCGGGGTCGGGCGCGTCTTGTGTTGCGCCATGAACTGGTCGAACTCTTCCTTGTCCTTGGCGTGACGCAGACGGTCGAGGAAGTTCTTGAACTCGACCTGCTCTTCCTCGAGCCGCTGCAATGTCTCGGTGCGGTACTCGTCAAAGGCGCGGTTGCCGCTCGAGGGCGGGCCGAAGCCAAAGCCGAAACCGTGGCGCTCCATGCGGCCGCGCATACGGTCCATCTTGTACTGCATCCGCTCCATCTTGTTCTGCCAGCGATCCTGGTTGCTCCAGCACGACATTCTTCTGCTCCCGAGTGTGAAAAAGAGAAGGGCAAGTCCGATCGGCCACCAGATGATGAAGCCGAGGATGGTCACGGCGATCCAGCCGGGATGCCAGGGCGTGTTGAGCATGTGGGGGCGCTCGTAGTGTTGGTCCGAAGGGCCGCGCCATCGATTGACATCAGCGGTGTAGGCCATTTCCCTCTCCATGACGGCATCAGCGCCGTTGTGAATGTAAATAACATTTACATAGGTAGATCATCCCGCGATTTTGTCAAGCCGACCGCCTGACGGGGCGAGGCAATTATTTGGGTAACTTTATTTCGGCTTGCCCCAGGGACCACCGGGCGGCACTCCGGAACCGGAGGATGCCTCCGGTGGCACCGGCGGCGGCTCGGCGCTTTTCGCCGGAGGACGGCGATCGGTCGGGAAGCCGAGACCGCGGAGATAAATCAGCACCTCGGCTTCGAGCAGCTCGTCCGGCGACATCGGCAGCTTTCGACGCGCGGCATCGCCGCGGGAGAACAGCGAGGCCACGCCATGCGCCATCGACCAGATGTGCAGCGCCATCATCATCGCCGGAGGCCGCGGCGTGCCCGGCGGCGCCAGCGCGGCAAGCCGCTCCGCCGCGGCACGAATGACGTTGAAAGCACGCTCGCTAGCGGCCTGTAGCGCCGGATTGACATCCACCGGCACGCCCGATTCGAACATCGCGTTGTAGAACGCGGGCTCCTCGCGGGCGAAGGCGAGATAGGCCCTGCCGACACGCTCGAACGCCGTGACGGTGTCGGGCCGTCCGTCGTCCCAGGCCGCGGTCAGGCGCGATTCGAACTGCTCGAAACCGCGCTGCGCGATCGAGGACAGCAGTTCGTCACGGTCGCGAAAATGCCGGTACGGTGCCGCCGCACTGACGCCGGCCATGCGCGCGGCATCGGCAAAGGTGAAGCCGGCCGCGCCCTTCTCGGCGATCAATCCAAGGGCGGCCTGCAGCAGGGCTTCCTTCAGATTGCCGTGGTGATAGCCGCGCTCGGCGCGGCGCGTCTCCTTGCGCCAGCTCATGTGAACGACCTTTACATGAGCTGGGCAGGAAGGTCACTAGCGGCGACGGGTTGATCAGCCCGTATTCTCCCCGGTCCGGGGCAGCGGCCGAAGCCCTAGCCGCCAGGGATCGGCAGCACCGGCATGATCTCGACGCGTTCGCCGGGGAAGATCGTGAAGTGCGGGTGTTTTTCGAACATCTTCGCCGCGGCTTCGTGCGAGGCCGCACGCACCACGGTGAAGGCGCCCATCTCGTTGGCGATGTCGGCGAGGCCCTTGCCGTCGACCTTCTTGGTCTTGCCGAGCGGCCCGCCCATGGCCTGGATCGCGCCTTGGTGCTTTTCGACCCAGCCCTTCCAGGCCGCCATGCCCTCCTGCTCCTTCGCCTTGCGCTCGGCCTCGGGCATCGCATCCCATGCGGCCCATTTGGAGCTGGTCTTGCTGCCGAGGAAAACGGCGAGATAGGTATCGGTGCTCATCGGTTCTCTCCTTTGCTGATGGATAGACAAAGCTGCGGCTATTTCTTGAGGTCGCCGAAACCGGCGGCGGCCTCCTGCACGTCAGGCGGAAAGTCGCTCATCTCCTGCACCTGACGGATCTCGATGATTTCGTTCGGTGCCGCCGGACACCGCTTGGCCCAGGCGATCGCCTCGGCACGCGATGCAACCTCGATCATCCAGTACCCGCCCAGGACCTCCTTGGCCTCGGCGAACGGGCCATCGGTCACGATGGGCTTGCCGGCCGCAAACGAGACGCGCGCGCCCATCGAGGGCGGGTGCAGGCCGTCGAGCGTGATCAGCACGCCGGCGTCGTTCAGCACCTCGTTGTAGCGCATCATCGCAGCGACCCGCTCGGGATCGAGCTGAACGTCGGGCGCTGCGGTCTCGTAGCCGAGCGGGATCATCAGCATCATGAATCGCATGGAGGTTCCTTGCTTGCTTAGTCGCCCTTACCCAAGACGAGCGAACCCTGACGGAACCGACAGCGTGGCGACAATTATTTAGCGCGCCTGCGGCAGGAAACGCCCGTCCTGCCGGGCAGCGCCGAAATAAACCTCGATGCGGCGAACCTTGCCGCCGGCGAAGGTGAAGAACTCGGTGTTGCGAAAGCTCCTGCCATCTGTCGCCAGGCAGAGATAGGTGACGAAGGCCTCGTCACCTTGGACGAAAATCCGCTCGATGTCGTGCCGCGCAATCCAGCCGGTGCCCCTCCAGCAACGCTCGAAATAGGCCGCCTTGTCGAGGTCCTCGTCGAACGGGCTGGTGAAGCGGAAATCGTCCGCCAACGCGTCGGCGACCCGTTGCCGGTCGTTGTCGAGATAGGCGGCGAAAAGGTCTCGAATCAGGCGCTCGTGATCGTTGGACATTCCGGGTCTCCCTGGCAATGATCCCCTGGAAGACGATCCATCGAGGACCGTCCCGACATCGTGGCTTCGAGTTAAGGCCTTCCTCGTCGGAACGAAAGCGAAGTAAAAGAGGCTCGCGCTCGCGCGACCAATCTTTCATAAGGACCGATCAGCCAATGCCCCCTACCCCGCACCGCGTTGCCCTCGTCACCGGAGCCGCGCGTGGCATCGGGCTTGCGACCGCGAAGAAGTTTTTGACCGAGGGCTGGCGGGTTGCGTTGCTCGACATCGAGGGCGAGCTGCTCGGCCGCGCGGTCGCCGAGATCGGCCGGGACGAGGCCACGCTGGCGCTGACCTGCGACGTCTCGGACGCAGCCGCGGTTGCCGCCGCGATGATGTCGGTCGAAAGGCGGTTCGGCCGGCTCGACGCGCTCGTCAACAATGCCGGCATTGCCGTGTTCGCGCCGCTGATGGAGACGTCGGAGACCGATTGGCGGCGCGTGCTCGAGGTCAACCTCACCGGCCCGTTTCTCTGCACCAAGGCGGCGGTGCCGCTGATGCGCGACGGCAATGGCGGCGCCATCGTCAACATCACCTCGATCTCGGCGGTGCGCGCCTCGACGCTGCGCTCGGCCTACGGCACCAGCAAGGCGGGCCTCGCGCACCTCACCAAGCAGCTCGCGGTCGAGCTCGCGTCCCTCAACATCCGCGTCAATGCGGTCGCGCCGGGACCGGTCGATACCGCGATGGCGAAGCAGGTGCACACCAGCGAGATCCGCGCCGACTATCACGACGCCATCCCGCTCAACCGCTACGGACTGGAAGAGGAACTCGCCGAAGCCATCTACTTCCTGTGCTCTGAACGATCGAGCTACATCACCGGACAAATTTTGGCCGTCGATGGCGACTTCGATGCGGCGGGCATCGGCCTGCCGACGCTGCGCGGCGAACGGCGGAACGGGTAGGCACGGCGTAGGTTGGCCTAGCGAAGCGTCACCCACCTCTTCTCGTCGGCCTATCCTACGGACTCGAATTCGCGGAGGCTTCATGCGACGCGTCACCTTCCTCAGGGCTTTGATGCTCGTATCCGCGCTGCTCGCCGCCACGCCTGCCTTGGCCGAAATCCGCATCATCCAGTCGCCCGGTGGACAGGTCGGGCCGTTCCTCGATTTGTTCGAGAAGGTGCGCGAGAGCGGCGAGCGCGTGGTGATCGACGGTCCCTGCCTGTCCGCCTGCACGCTGGTGCTGAGCATCGTGCCGGGCGAGCGGATATGCGTCACCAAGCGTGCCGTGCTTGGCTTTCATGCGGCGCGCTCGGTCGACCGGCGCGGACGCTTCTACGCCGAGCCGGAAGCATCCGATGCGGTGCTTGCGGCCTATCCCGGCCCGGTGCGCGACTGGATCAGTCGCCGCGGCGGCCTCTCGTCGCGGTTGCTTCTGTTGAAGGGACGCGACCTCGCCGCGATCTATCCGCGCTGCCGGTGACGATCAGCGGACGCAAGCGCCCGCCAAATCGCGCCGGTCACCTGCTTCGTGAGGCCTAATAAAAACTCTGGATCAGCTGGGTCAATTCCATGCTCGCGCAGATGAGCATACCCCAAAGTGCAAAGTTGATCTGCAGCGCCGCCGCCATCGGTCGCTCCCCTTCCAAGTCCGCCCGCCCCAGTTTTTAGAATTTATGACGAAATAAATAACGATTCTGTCCCGCAGTTCACAGCCTAATATTGCGCCAGTTGTTGTGCGATGCGGTCCGCATGATTTCACGAAGCGGCCTCACTGCTCTCGCAATGTGGTGCGACAGCAACATCTATATTCGGCCGTGTCGGCCAGGCGTTTCCCTTAGGTTCCATTTGAGCGGTGCGACGCAAGCTTCGGCAAGCGTATTTGGCGCGTCGCATACAACACCCAAGGGTTCGGCATGATGCGACACGGCTTTGTCTTGCTCACGTTTTGCGCAACGCTCATGGGATGCGTGGTCGCGCCTGCTCAGGAACGCCGTCCGATCGCATGGGACGGCCTCGGTCAGGATCCGAACCGTCCCTCCGTCATCAAGCGTCGCGTGGCGACCCAAGCTCCTGCGGCGAGTGATCCGAATCAGGAGCGGGAGAGAGTCCTCGGCACCTTGCGCCCGTACTCCGCGGCGTGGTGGGCAATCCATGACGAAATCGAAGCTGAGAATGACAGGCAGCTCGGGACAAAGCTCGTGATCTGTCCGCGCTGCGTTCCCTCCTCGCAACCACCGAGCAATGACGTGACCGGATCGATCCGCTGAGAGCGGCACGCGGTCGATCGGCACATGACGCAACGTCTCATGCGCGCCCCTCTCCGCATCGTCAGGGAGAGGGGATCGCCGCTTGGCGCGTCAAGCGATCGCGCCTGTCACATTCCCTCGGCCGGGCAGTTCACCATCCAGGGAATGCCGAACTTGTCGACGCACATGCCAAAACCCTTGGCCCAGAAGGTCTTGCTGAAGGGCATGGTGACGTTGCCGCCATCGGCGAGCGCATTGAACTTGCGCTCGCCGTCCGCGGGATCCGCGACCGTGAGCGAGATCGAAAAGCCCTGCGGCTTGTGAAAATGCTCGCCTGGTGCGTCGGAGGCCATCAGGACGCTGCCGTCTGGCAGCGACATCCGCGCATGCATAATGATCTTCTCGCGGCCGGGCGTGGCGGGCACCTCCGGCGGCGCATCCGAGGCGCGCATCATCGCATCGATCTTGCCGCCCAAGACCTTGGCGTAGTAGTTGAACGCCGCTTCGCAGGTGTCCTGATAGAACAGATAGGGATTGAGCATCGTTTCTCTCCGTTTTGCTTTCATTCGGGGTGACGGCGCTACTTCTCGGTGAGCTTCTTCAGGCTGGCCAAGCCCGCCTCGAAATCCTTGCCGATCATGTTGTCCATGTTGATGAACACCTGCATGACCTTGGACAGGAACGGCGCCGGACCGGACATCGCCCACGTGACCAGTGTGGCATCGCCTTGCGGCACAAAGGTGAACTCGGCGGTGTTGTGGCCTTCGAAAGGCCGCTCGAAGTCGAGCTTGATCCGGAGTTTTGACGGCGCACTCGCCTCGAGGATCTCCATATGGCCGGCGCCGACATTGTTGTTCCCGTCCCAGGCATAGGTCGCGCCCTTGCCCGGCGCAGTTCCGCCGAAGCTGCGCTTCATCGCGGGGTCCCGGCCCTCGTAAGGTGACCAGGCGGTCCAGCGATGGAAATCGGCGACCAGCGGATAGATCGCATCGGCGGGCGCCTTCACGGCGAGGCTACGTTCGACGCGGAAGGTGCCGGGTTTCGTCAATGCGAAGACGAGGACACCCGCGAGTCCGACAGCGAGCACGACGGCGATGATGGCAATGGCTTTCAGCATGAATGGCTCCCTGGATACGCACCTAGGACGAAGGGAGGGGACCGGGCCCGACAAGGCGAAGCGAAAATCTTTGCGACGCCCGAAGCAGGCGCTCCCTACTTCACCTTGGCGCCTTCGACCTTCGCGCCCTGCCTGGCGCCGCCATTTGCGCCGTTCGGCTGGCTGTCGCGGATCAGGCGATCGAGATGCATGCGGATGTGAGCGGCTTCTGCGGACGTGTTGGCGAGGGCGATGGCGCGGTCGAAGGCGATGCGGGCTTCGTCGTTGCGGCCAAGCTGCATCAGGAAGGCGCCGCGCACGCCGTAGAAATGGAAGTAGTTGGCAAGCTTTGGCGCCAGCGGCTCGATCAGGTCGAGCGCGGCTTGCGGTCCGCGCACCTTGGAAACCGCGACCGCGCGGTTGAGCGTCACCACCGGCGAGGGCTGCACCACCTCCAGCGCGCCATAGAGCAGGTCGATCTGCGCCCAGTCGGTCTCCTCGGGCGTCGCCGCGCGGGCATGCAGCGCGGCGATCGCGGCCTGGATCTGATAGGGCCCGCTGCGGCGATGGCGTATCGCCTTGTCGATCAGCGCGAGGCCTTCCGCGATCATCGTGCCGTTCCACAGCGAACGATCCTGGTCGTCCAGTAGGATCAGCGAGCCATCCACGGCAAAGCGCGAGGCACTGCGCGCATGCTGCAACAAGATGAGCGCCGTGAGCCCCATGATCTCCGGCTCGCTCTGGAACAGCCGCAACAGCAGCCGCGCCAGCCGGATCGCCTCCTCGCACAGCGGCTTCCTGATTTCGGCGGTGTCGCCGCTCGCCGAATAGCCCTCGTTGAAGATCAAATAGATCATCGCGGCGACAACGGCGAGCCGCTCCGCGCGCTCGACCGCGCCCGGCGTTTCAAACGGCGTCCCGGCCTCCGCGACCTTGGCCTTGGCACGCGTGATGCGCTGCTCCATCGCCGCTTCCGACACCAGGAAGGCGCGCGCGATCTGCTTCACCGTCAGGCCGCAGACGATACGGAGCGCCAGCGCGATCTGCTGCGTCGCCGGCAGCCCTGGATGGCAGCAGATGAACATCAGCCGCAAAATGTCGTCGCGGTAGTGCGAGCCGTCGAGCCGCTCGGCGAGCGCGCCCTCGGCGTCGTCGAGATCGGAGATCGCTTTGTCGTCCTCCGGCAGCGGCTGCTGCTTGCGGGTGCGGCGCACCTCGTCGATCGCAACGTTGCGGCCGACCATGATCAGCCAGGCCGCGGGATCCCGCGGCGGTCCGTTCTGCGGCCATGTCTTCAGCGCGCGCAGGCAGGCGTTCTGGAAGGCCTCCTCGGCGGTGTCGAGATCGCGGAAATAGCGCAGCAGCGCGCCGACCGCCTGGGGGCGCGCCGAGGTCAGCGCGGTCTCGATCCAGGCGGTATCGGCCTCGCTCACGTCAGATTTCCTCCGGGCCTGAACACGCCCACGGGCCGCACCTCGTAGGCGCCGCCGGGATTGGCGGCGCCGAGGTCGCGCGCAACGTCGAGCGCCTCGTCGAGGTTTTTGCAATCGACGATATAGAAGCCGAGCAACTGCTCCTTGGTCTCCGCGTAGGGGCCGTCGAGCACCAGCGGCGGGTCCTCTTTACGCAAAGTCGCGGCCGCGGTGGTCGGCAGCAACCGCGCCACCGGACCGAGCCGGCCTTGGCTCGTGAGCTTCTCTTGCACGACGGCGAGCTTCTTCATCACGGCTTCGTCCTGGTCCTTGCTCCAGGAGCCGACGAAGTCCTCGTCGTGATAGCAAAGGATCGCATAAAGCATGGGCAGTACCTTCCCTGACCTCTTGTTTTGAAGACGATCCAATATGCCTCGCCCCGACAGGGCTGCGGAAAAAATTTGCAAGAAAAATCTGGAAGATCGTGCCAAGGAGGGCCCTCAAAAGCGGAACCTATAGAGGCACTCGAATGACCGTAGGCACACTGGCCGTCCTGATCAACAGCACGCAGCAAAACTGGCTGCCGGAGCGCTGGAAGGGCCGGTTCGACGCGGTCTGCGGCGGCCGCCGCGTCGTGCTGCTGCCCGATGCCGGGCTCGATCCGGCCGAGGTGCACTATGCCGCGGTGTGGAAGCCGGTGCCGGGCGACCTCGGCTCCTTCCCCAATCTGCGGGCGATCTTCAATCTCGGCGCCGGCGTCGATGCGCTGATGGCGGACAAGAGCCTGCCGAACGTGCCGCTCGTGCGTGTCGCCGTGCCCGATCTGACCGGCCGCATGACCGAATACGTCGTGCAGCACGTGCTGATGCACCACCGCCAGGAGCTTTATCTGCGCCAGTCGCAGCGCGAAAAGCGCTGGGAGCCGACCTATCAATGGCCGGCGAGCGCCGTCACGGTCGGTGTCATGGGACTGGGCACGCTCGGCGCCGACGCGGCCGATGTGCTGCGGCGGCTTGGTTTCCGCGTCGCCGGCTGGAGCCGCAGCCCGCGCACCATCGCGGGCGTCGAATGCTTCCATGGCGCCGGGCAGATCGATGCATTCCTGCGCACGACCGATATCCTCGTCAGCCTGTTGCCGCTGACGCCTGATACACACGGCATCCTCAACCGCGATGTCTTCACCAAGCTCAACCGCAAAAGCCCGCTCGGTGCGCCCGTGCTGATCAACGCCGGCCGCGGCGGCCTTCAGAATGAAGCCGACATCCTGGCCTGCCTCGACGACGGCACGCTGGGCGCCGCCTCGCTCGACGTCTTCGTGCAGGAGCCGCAGCCGGCGGACAGCCGGTTCTGGACCCATCCCAAGGTGCTGCTGACCCCGCACAACGCCGCCGACACCGACGCTGACGCGATCTCGGCCTATGTCGCCGAGCAGATCGCGCGGTTCGAGGCCGGTGGCGTGCTGGAGAACGTGGTGGACCGGACGCGGGGGTATTGAGACCTCACGTGCCATCGAGCCCGTAAAATCACTGATCGTCGGCCGGTATCCCGTTCACCCTCTCTTAGCGAGAAGTTGATAGGCGTTGTTAATCAACGCTCAACGAACGAGTCGGACATGCGCTTCACGCTCGGCCTCAGGATGCGGATCACGGTTGCGCTGGCGGTGACGGCGGCGGCGACCGCCCTGTTCGCCGTGCTCGGGGCGATGTGGATCATTTCCGGCATCATCGACCGCGCCGATCAGCGCGAGCTGCGCAGCCATTACGACGCGCTCCAGTCGCGAATTGCCGAGGAATCCCAGCGTGCCGCCGCCATGAGCGCCGTCGTCGCCGCAATACCGGCGACGCAGGACGCGATGGCCAAACAGGATCGCAACGCTTTGATCGGCCTGTTCGGGCCGGTGTTTGCCGCGACCAAATCGGAGTACGGCATCGAACAGTTCCAGTTCCATGTGGCGCCCGCGACCTCGTTCCTGCGCGTACACCAGCCTGCTAAATTTGGCGACGACCTCTCGGGCTTCCGCAGGACCGTGATCATGGCCAACCAGGAGCACAAGGTCGTGGTCGGCCTCGAGGGCGGCTTGGCCGGGCTCGGTATCCGCGGCGTGGTGCCGATCGCGCAAGCCGGCAAGCATCTCGGCTCGGTGGAGTTTGGCCTGACCTTCGGCCAGTCCTTCCTGGACGACTTCAAGACCAACCGCCATGTCGACATCGCCTTCCATCTCGCGGACGGCGGCGGCTTCAAGCTGTCGGCGGCACGCTGAAGGGTAAGAGCTTCTTCGATGCGGCCGATTACGGCCGCGCCGCCGGCGGCGACTTCACGATACGACAGGCCAAGCTCGACACCGCGCCGGTAGCGGCGCTGCTCGGGCCGATCAGGGATTTTTCCGGTAAGTCCCTCGGCGCGGTCGAACTGGTGATGGACAATGCCGACTATGTGGCCTCCGCCGACCGAGCCTGGCTGCTGGCATTCGGCATCGCCGCGCTCGGGCTCGTGCTCGCGGCCATCGTCGGCTATCTCATCGCCCGCAGCATCTCCCGTCCGATCATCTCCATCACCACCGTGATGCGCGAGCTGGCCGACGGACACCTCGATGTCACTGTCCCCGTCAGCAAAGCGAATGACGAGGTCGGCGCGATGGTCAAGGCTGTCGCGGTGTTCCGCGACAACGCCGTCAACTTCAACCGGCTCCAGACCGAACAGGCCGACACTAAGACGCAATCCGAAGCGGAGAAACGGCGCGCCTTCGCCGCTCTCGCCGACAATTTCGAAGCCAGCATCCGCGACGTCGTCACCACGGTCTCCTCGGCCGCGGTCGAGATGGAGAACACCGCGCGCTCGATGTCTGATATTGTCGAGCGGTCGCGGCAGCAAACCGGCACGGTGTCGTCGGCCTCGGCGCTCGCCTCGGAGAATGTGCAGACGGTTGCTGCCGCCGCGGAAGAGCTGTCGTCGTCGATGGCCGAGATCAGCCGGCGCCTTGCGCACGCGACCGCGGTAGTCGGCAAAGCTGCGAGCGACGGGCGACGGTCGAACGAGCGCGTGCAGAGTCTGGCCGACGCTGCGCAAAAAATCGGCGACGTCGTCTCCTTCATCAGCGGCATCGCCGAGCAAACCAATCTGCTGGCACTCAACGCGACGATCGAGGCGGCGCGCGCGGGCGAAGCCGGCCGCGGCTTTGCGGTGGTTGCCTCCGAGGTGAAGGCGCTGGCAACCCAGACCGCCAAGGCGACCGAGGAGATCGGCGCGCAGGTAACGGCGGTCCAGGGCGAGACCACCGGCGCAGTGGACGGCATCCAGTCGATCTGCGCCACGATCCAGGAGGTCGACGAGATCTCCGCCGCGATTGCCGCCGCCGTCGGCCAGCAGGGCACCGCGACGCAGGAGATCGCGCAGAACGTCCAGCAGGCAGCCGCCCGCACCGGCGAGGTCTCGCAAAACATCGCGGGCGTCACCGCCGGCATCGCCGCGACGGGAACAGCGGCTGAGGAAGTCCTGGGCTCGGCGATCGAGCTGTCGAAACAATCGCAGCGGCTGCGCGACGAGGTGGATCGTTTCCTGGCGCATATTCGCGCGGCGTAGGCGGGGCTACAAACTCAGTGTCGTCCTGGAGCTGCGGCGCGACGGCGGGAACTCCGAATCTTCGCCAAACCAGACTCGGTGGCTATGGGTCCTGGCTTTCGCCAGGACGACGTTTGGGAGATAGCTCGCGCCACGCAACCGCCTAGCTCTTTCCTCCCAGCATCAGGTCGATCGCCCCCTTCACGATTGCCTCGAGCTCCTTCCGCGACACACGCGCGCGGGAGCGGATGGCAATTGAGTGCACGGTCGCTGAAGCGAGCTGCGCCAGCACGGCGGGATCGGCGCTGTCGGGCAACTCGCCTTTCTCCTTGGCGCGGCGGAAGCAACTCGCAAATGCCTTGTCGAGCTCAGACAGGCCATCCAGCACCATGGCGCGGATGTCGGGATCGCCGACCGCCTCGGAGGCCGCCGTGACCACGGTGAAGCAGCCGCGCGGGCCGGTTTCGCCGGAAAGATAAATGTTCAGCGCGGAAGCGAAGATGCGCTCCAGCCGCCGGCGCACGGGCATCTCCTGGCGAAAGATCTCCACCATCGATGCGCGCGCTTCCTCGCGGTAGCGCTGATAGCTCTTGATGTAGAGCTCGCGCTTGTCGCCGAAGGCGCCATAGAGGCTCGGGCGATTCATGCCGGTGGCTTCGCTGAGATCGTCGAGCGAGGTCGCCGCGAAACCCTGCGTGCGGAACAGGTCGAGCGCCTTGCCAAGCGCGATGTCGGGTTCATAAGCGCGCGGACGGCCGCGGCGTTTAGGCTCCGTGGCAGCAGTTGGCGGCTTCGATTTTTGTACCATTTCGCAATTTAATCCTTGACCGCCCCCATAATATGCAAGACAGTACAAAAATCAATCTGGCCGGGTTGAGCGACACTCCGAAAGTCACATCGAAGAATTGCCCAAGGAGGCTCAAGATGGATCTTTATTTCTCGCCGCTCGCCTGTTCGATGGCGAGCCGCGTCGCGCTGTATGAAGCCGGCGCCGAAGCCAATTATCTCGAAGTCGATCCGCCGACCAAGACAGTGCTGAGCGACGGCACTGACTTCCGAACCGTGAATCCGATCGGCCTCGTGCCGACACTGCGCACCGACGAGGGCGTGGTGCTGACCGAAAACGCCGCGATCCTGCAATACATCGCCGACCGCTTCCCGCAATCGGGCCTCGGCGCTGCAGCGGGCATCGATCGCACGCGGCTGCATCAATGGCTCTGCTTCATCGGCACCGAACTGCACAAGGGCCTGTTCATCCCGGTGCTCGACCGCAAGGCGCCGCAGGAAACGAAAGCGTATGCGCTGGAGAAGAACCTGTCGCGGCTGGACTATCTCGACAATTACCTGAAGGGGCGCGACTTCCTGCTCGACCATTTCAGCGTCGCCGACGCCTATCTCATCACGGTCATCAACTGGACCATGGCGACGCCGCCGATCGAGCTCGCGAAATGGCCAAATGTGAAGGCCTATTACGAACGCCTGCGTCAACGGCCGTCGATCGCCAAGGCGATCGCGGAAGAGTTCGAGCTGTACAAGGCCGAGCAGGCGCGGAAGAAGGCCGCGGCGTAAGCTTTGACGATTGAGGCGCCGTCCCGGCTGAGCGGCCGGGGCGGCGCAATCTATCCGTACAGCACCCTCGGGAGGATCGTGACGATGCCGGGCCAGAGTGTCAGCAGCAGAACGAAGCCGACCATGATGAGCAGGTACGGCATCGTGACCCGCGCGATGTAGCCGAGGCCGTCGTCGGTCAAGCCCTGGATCACGAACAGGTTGAAACCAACCGGCGGCGTGATCTGGGCCATCTCGACGGCGAGCACGAGGAAGATGCCGAACCAGATCTCGTCGAAGCCCGCGCCCTTCACGATCGGCAGCACGATCGGCAGCGTCATCACGATCATCGAGAAGCCGTCGAGGAAGCAGCCGAGGATCAGGTAGAAGATAATCAGAACCACGATCAGCATTAAGGGCGATAGCCCCAAGCCTTTCACGAAGGCGGCGACCGCCTGCGGGATTCCGAGGAAGGCCGCGGCGTTGCCGAGGATCGAGGCGCCGAGCACGATCAGTGCGATCATCGAGCAGGTCACGACCGAGCCGATCAGCACGTCGCGGATCACCTGCTGCGACATCGAGCCCTGCGCCCAGGCGACCAGTGCCGCGCCGAGCACGCCGACCGCGGCGGCCTCCGACGGGGTGGCCAGCCCGCCATACATCGAGCCGAGCACGCAGGCGATCAGGAACAGCGCCGGCGCGAGGTCCTTCAGCGCCGCAAAACGTTCGCGCCACGGCACCTGCGAGAGCTTTGCCTCGGACTCCGGCACCAGCGTGCGGTTGAACGTCGTGTGCAGCATCACCCATCCCATGAAGGTGGCCGCCAGCAGGAGGCCGGGCAGCACGCCGGCGGTAAAGAGCTTGAGAATAGAAACGTCGCCGAGCACGCCATAGATGATCATGATGTTGGACGGCGGGATCAAAAAGCCGAGCGTGCCGGCGCCGGCGAGCGAGCCGATCGCGATGTCGCGGGAATAGCCGCGGCGTGTGAGTTCGTTGAGCGACATGCGGCCGATCACCTGAGTCGTCGCCGCCGACGAGCCGGAGATCGCCGCGAAGATGGTGCAGCCGATCACGTTCACATGCAGAAGACGACCCGGCAGGAGCCCTGCCCAGGGCGCGAGCCCCTGGAACAGCGAACGTGACAGACGGGTGCGAAACAGCAGCTCGCCCATCAGGATGAACAGCGGCAGCGCCAGCAGCTCCTGCGTCGTCAAGATGTTCCAGGCGTATTGCGGCAGCAGCTTGTCCAGCGGGATCGAGCGGAACATCGCCAGCAGCAGAGTCGCAGTGAGCGCAAGCGTCAGGCCGATCCATACGCCGCACGCCAGAAGCGCAAACAGGATCGCAAAGAGAGCAACGACTTCGATGGTCATGAAATGCGGTGTCCGCTGGCTGGCGCGTGGGCGATCATTCGACGGGCGAGGCCTTCATGCGGTGATCCTCCAGCGGCAGGCCGAGCACGGCCTGGATCGCGCGGGCCAGGAACTGGAGCGTCAGCAGCAACATGCCGAAGGTGACGACGGCCTGCGGAAACCACAGCGGAGTGTCGCTCGAGGTCGAAAGCTGGCCGCGCACATAGGCGCCGAAGGCGAACTTCGCCATCGAGGATGTCAGGAAGGCCATGAAGGCGAAGCCGGCGGCGGCCGACAGGATTTCGATCGCGCGCTGAAACGGGGCCGGGACGTTCTTCAGCAGCAGCACGACGCGGATATGGCCGCCGACGCGCAGGGTCATGGCGGCGCCGAAGGTGAAGGACGCCGCCATCAGATAGGAGGAATACTCCCACGCGATCGAGATCGTGGGCGGGAAGAACGGCAGGAAGTTCGAGAGGAAGCGCGTTGCGACCTCGCACAGCATCAGCAGCGTCAGCATCAAGAGGCAGCCGCCACCGATCCAGCCGTCGAGCCGTCCAAGACGGTCGATGCCGTCGAGCAGGATGCGCAGCGGCGCCGGCGCCGCTGCGTTGAGACTATGCGGAGCTGCGGGCGAAACGCTGACCACGGCCCGTCCTCAGCGCTTCATTTCGGCGAGATAGGCCCGCACCGGCTTGTCGGCCGCCGGCACGCGCTTGACGAAAGCGTCAAGCTGCGGCGCGGTTTTGGCGCGAATGTCCGTGATCATGGCCTCCGAGACCGGCACCACCTCCATGCCGCCTTCCTTGAGCCGGTTGAGGCTGTCGACGTCGGCCTTGAGCGAGTTCGCCCAGAAGCCCGGCTCCATCTTGGCGGCAATGCCCGCGACGAGCTGTTGCTGATCGGCACTCAGCGCCTTCCAGGAATCGAGGTTGACGGTGAGCATCTGCGACGACCAGACGTGATTGGTCGGGTAGATGTATTTCAAGAATTCCCAGAATTTTCCGTCGACGCCCGACACCGCCGAGGTCGATACGCCGGAGACTGCGCCCGACGCCAGCGCCGGGATGGTCTCGCCCCAGGGAATCATCACCGGCGCCATGCCGACCACGGCCAGCATGTCGACGGCGTTCTTGTCGGGCACGCGGATCTTGATGTTCTTCAAGCCGTCGACATCGGCGACCTTGACCTTGAGGTGCAGATACTGCGTCGGCCAGGGCACGATGTAGAGGATCTTCTGGTTGTTGCGCGCGGCGACCTTCTCGTATTCGGGCCGCACATATTTGTGCAGCACCTTCAATTCGTCCATGGAGCCGCAGAGAAAGGGAATGCTTTCGACGCCCATGAAGGGCTCGTCGCCGACCTGCTGGATGTTGAGGACGTCGGCAAGCGGCACCAGGCCGTCGCGCACGGCGCGCAGATGCTCGGGGCCCTTGAAGCCGAGCTGTCCGCCGGCCTTCACGGTGATCGCGACCGAGCCACCCGTCTGCTTCTTCACCTCGTCGGCGAAGGCAAACGCGTTCTGGGTGTGGAAATTGCCGTCGGGCCATACCGTCGACATGTCCCAGCTCACCGTCGCAGCTCGCGCGCGGGTCGAGATGTGGCCGGCTGCGAGCAGCGTCGCTGCGCCCGCGGTAAAAGTCCGTCGCGTGATCATTGAGCCCCTCCGTTTATTACGCGCACGACGCCTGAAGCGTCATCGCGTATGCCCATAAACCGCAACCGCGTTGTCGGCCGACACGAGGCCGCTTTCGATGTCGTCGTTGACGGCTGTCGGCGCGCGCTCCCTGGGATCGCCGATGCCGGCGCCGCCTGGTGTGAGCACCACCAGCCGATCGTCCGGTGGCACCTGCTGAAAGCCTTTTCCACGCAGCTTCTTGCCGGACTTCAGGCCGACATAGCCGGCCTCGCCGTTCTTGCCGCCATCGCGGCCGCGTGGCGGATGATCGATGCGGTCGAACGCCGCCAGAATGTCGAACGGCGCATCGACGCCGCTGCCGACCTCGATGATCTGGCCAAGGCCGCCGCGGGTGCGCCCTGCCCCTCCGGAATCCGGACGCAGCTCCTTGCGCCAGAAGATCAGCGGCGTCTGCGTCTCGGCGATCTCGACCGGCGTGCCGCGCACACCGCTGGGATAGGCAGTCGCCGACAGCCCATCCTTCGCGAAGCGCGCGCCGGTGCCGCCATTGGAGGTCACCGCCATCGAGAATCCGTAATTGCCGCCGGCACCCGAGCGGGTCTGGCCGCGCACGTTGAGATTCCACAGGCACGAGGTGCCTTCCGCGGGCACGCGCTCGGGAATGATCTGGCGCAGGCAGCCGAACACGACGTCGGGCAGCATCTGGCCGATGATGTGACGCGAGGCGACCGGCGCCGGCTTCGGCGCATTGAGGATCGCGCCAGGGGGAGCCGACACCGTCAGCGGCGAGAGCGAGCCGGCATTGTTCGGGATCTGGGAGGCGACGACGCAGCCGAGACCGAACACGGTGTAGGCGATGGTGTAGGACAGAGGCACGTTGATGCCGAACCTGGACGCGGCCGAGGTGCCGTCGAAATCGACGTGAATGCCCGCGTCCGAGATGGTCAGCGTCGCCTCAAGCGAGACCGGCGCATCATAGCCGTCGACCACCATGGTGTTGCGCCAGGTGCCCTTCGGCAGCTTGGCGATCTCAGCCAGCACGGCCTCGCGCGAGCGGTCGCAAATGTAGTCGCCGAGTGCGTCGAGCGTGTCGATGCCGAACTCGGTCATCATCTCGACCAGGCGCTCGCAGCCGACGTCGTTGCAGCCGGCGAGCGAGTAGGTGTCGCCCTCGGTGTCGATCGGCAGCCGCGTGTTGGTGCGGATCATCGCCATCAGCGTCTCGTTGACGACGCCCTGGTCGATCAGCTTCAGCATGGGGATGTAGAGCCCCTCCATGAACACGTCGGTGGCGTCGGGCCCGAAGCCGATGCCGCCGATGTCCATGAGATGGCTGGTGCAGGAAAACAGCGCCACCGGCTTGCCGTCCTTGAAGCAGGGCGTGGTGACGACGAAATCGTTGAGATGGCCGGTGCCCATCCAGGGATCGTTGGTGATGTAAGCATCGCCCTCCTTCATCGTCTCGATCGGAAAGTGGGCGATGAAGTGCTTGACCGATTCCGCCATCGAGTTGACGTGGCCGGGCGTGCCGGTCACCGCCTGCGCCAGCATCCGGCCCTTGAGGTCGAACACGCCGGCCGAAAGGTCACCGCATTCGCGCACGATCGGGCTGAAGGCGGTGCGGAGCAGCACCTGCGCCTGCTCCTCGACCACGGCGATCAGCCGGTGCCACATGATCTGAAGGTCGATCAGGCTCGCGCCGCTTGCCTTGCTCATGATCAGGCCGCCTTCCGTTCCATGACGATGCTGCCAGCACCGTCGATATGGGCATCAAAACTGTTAGAGACGAACGTCGAGGTCTCGTCCTCCGCGATCACGGCGGGGCCTGCAATCGTCGCGCCAGGCGCCATGTCCTCGCGGCGGTAGAGCGGGATCTCGATCACCTCCCCGGCCCTGCGATCGAAGAACTTGCGGCTGCCGGTCGCCTTCCCGGCGGGCTTGCGCGTAACGGCCGCGACAATAGCCGGATTGCGCGCCTCGGTCGTCGCGAGCACGGACCAGCTCAACACCTCGATTGCCGCACCCGGGATCGACCGCTCGAACATCGCCGCATAATCCGCCTCGAACTTCTGGCGCAGGCCGGCCAGGTCGGCCGTCGCCAACCGGCGGTTCGGCAGTTCGATCGAGATCTCATGGCCCTGGCCGACATAGCGCATGAAGGCGGCGCGGCGCTCGCGCACCGGCGCACCGGCCGCACCCGTCTCGACCAGCGCACGCGCTTCGGTCACCATCTCCTGGAGCAGGTCGGAAACACCATCGGTGTCGAAATCGTCGAGTCGGACATGACGGCTGCGCACCAGTTCATAGGCGATCGGAGCCGCAAGGAAGCCGACGGCCGAGCCGACGCCGGCATTGGAAGGGACGATCACGCGGGAGACGCCGATCTTCTCGGCGACGCGCGCCGCATGCAGCGGTGCCGCGCCCCCGAAGGCGATCAGCGTATGCTGACCGACAATCTCGCCGCGCTCGACCGCATGCACGCGGGCCGCACTCGCCATGTTCTCGCAGACGACCTCGTGCACGGCATAGGCCGCAGTCTCAGCCGACAGACCCAGCGGCTCGCCCACGGCGCGCAGCAGCGCCTGCTTCGATAGCTCAGGGTCGAGCTTGATCGTTCCACCCGCAAAAGCGTCGGGGTCGATCAGGCCGAGCGCAACGTCGGCATCCGTCACGGCGGGGCGCAGGCCGCCGCGGCCGTAGCAGGCGGGTCCGGGCTCCGAGGAGGCACTCTCGGGGCCGACCGTGACGCGCTTCATCGCGTCGACATGGGCGATCGAGCCGCCGCCGGCGCCGATCTCGACCATCTCGATCACGGGAATCCGCACCGGCAGACCCGAACCTTTCAGGAAGCGCGCGGCGCGATCGACCTCGAACACGCGCGAGGTCTCGGGCTGGTATTTTTCGATCAGACAGATCTTTGCCGTGGTGCCGCCCATGTCGAAGGACAGCACCTTGCTCTCGCCGAGACGCGCCGCGATCTGCGCCGCGAAAATGGCGCCGCCGGCCGGACCGGATTCGACGAGACGCACCGGAAAACGCCGCGCCGTCTCGATCGAGGTGACACCGCCGCCGGAGGTGACGAGATAGATCGCGCCGCGGTACTGCTCGACCTGCAGGGCGTCGGACATGCGGGCGAGATAACCATCGATAAGCGGCTGCACATAGGCGTTGGCCACCGCAGTCGATGTCCGCTCATATTCCCGGATCTCCGGGCACACCGCGGAAGACACGGTCACGGAAATGCCGGGCATCTCCTCGCTGATGATCGCGGCCGTGCGGCGTTCGTGCTCGGGATTGGCGTAGGAGTGCAGGAAGGCGACCGCGACGCTCTCGACGTTCAGCGCGCGCAATCTCGGCGCGAGCGCGCGCACCGCCGCTTCGTCCAGCGGGAGGCGGACGCCACCGTGGGCGTCGATACGCTCCGGCACCGTGAAGCGCAGGGACCGCGGCGCCAGCGGCTTCGGCTTGTCGATGCTGAGGTCATACTGGTCGTAGCGGCTCTCGGTGCCGATGTCGAGCACGTCACGAAAGCCCTCCGTCGCGATCAGCGCCGTCTTGGCGCCGCGACGCTCGATGATGGCGTTGGTCGCGAGCGTGGTGCCGTGAATGAAGACGTCGATGTCGCTGATATGCGCTCGCGCATCAGCGAGAATGAGCCGCATGCCGTCGAGCACCGCCTGTTCGGGCCGCTGCGGCGTCGTCAGCAATTTGCGCGTCTTGCGATCCTGACCCACGTCCAGCACGATGTCGGTGAACGTGCCACCGATATCGACGGCAAGCCGCACCTCGGCTCCCTCAAGCATTCCAAATTCTCCGTGCTGATCGTCAAGACTGAGGACGAAAGCGCAGCAATTTCCATGCCATGGACGACAGGAACATGCTGTGTCCAGCTATTCTGCTTGGCACCTATGCAATAGGCAAGGCGCGTTCGCAGCCTGCGCCATCAGAGCAGGAATGCAAGCGCCGCTTCGCAGCGCTCCTCGACCTTCAGCGTGAGGAGATCATCGGCGCGGGTGCGTCCGAGATTGACCGCAGCGATCGGGATTTGCCGGTGCGCGGCAGCCTGCACGAAGCGGAAACCGGAATAGACCATCAGGGACGAGCCGACGATGAGCATGGCGTCGGCCTGCGCCAGATGATCCTGCCCGGTAGCGACGACGTCGCGCGGGACGTTCTCGCCGAAGAACACGACATCGGGCTTGAGGATGCCGCCGCAGGCTTCGCAAGGCGGCACCTTGAACGACGAAAAGTCGGCGTGCTCGAGATCGGCGTCGCCGTCCGGCGCATCCGCGGCATCGAGCGTGAGCCATGCGGCATTGGCGCGGCCGAGCTTGTCCTGGAATTCATTGCGCGGCGTCTTCGCTCCGCAGCCCATGCAGCGGACCAGATCGAGCCGGCCATGCAGGTCGATCACCTGGCGGTGGCCGGCGGATTGATGCAGCCGGTCGACGTTCTGGGTCAGCAGCATTCCGCAACGCCCGCTCGCCTCGAGCCGGGCCAGCGCGTGATGCGCATCGTTCGGCCTCGCCTGGCCGAACCGCCGCCAGCCGATCAGGCTGCGCGCCCAATAGCGCCGGCGCGTATGCTCTTCCGACATGAAAGCCTGGAAGTTCACGGGCTGGGTCCGCTTCCAATTGCCGTGACTGTCGCGATAATCGGGAATGCCCGAATTGGTGCTGCAGCCGGCGCCGGTCAGCACGAACAGATTTTCGTGCCGGCCGACGAAATCGCGGAGCGGATGATTTGTCATGGCGCAGATGTAGTCTGCTGCGCTCGGTTTTGCCAGATGGGCCAGGACGCCCGCTAGCTCGCCCAGTTGTCGCGAAACTCGGGAAACAGCGTCAGACCTCCACAGGCGTAGATGGTCTGGCCGGTGATGTAGCTGGCTTCATCGGAGGCGAGGAAGGCGAACACGGCGGCGATCTCTTCCGGCGTGCCGACGCGGCCGAGCGGAATGTGGCTGGTGACCACACTGCGCTTTTCCGGATCGCCGGTCCAGGCCGCGTTGATCGGGGTGTCGATCGCGCCGGGACCTACCGCATTGACGCGAATGCCACGGCTCGCGAATTCCAGCGCCAGCGTGCGCGTCAGATTGGCCATGCCGCCCTTGCTGATGGAATAAGCGAGATAGCCGGGTTTCGGGATGATCTGGTGCACGCTGGAGCAATTGATGATGCTGCCGCCTGCGCCGCGCGCCACGAAATGCGCGAGCGCCTTCTGGGCGCAGAATACGGCGCCGTTGAGATTGACGTCGATGATGCGGCGATAGGTTTCGATGTCGAGCGACTCGCTCGGCGATTCCCGCTGGAAGCCGGCATTGTTGACGAGGCAGTCGAGGCGCTTCCAGCGCGCCAAAACCATCTCGAACATCGCCGCGACCTCCTGCTCATTGCTCACGTCGGCCTTGACGATTGCATGATCGAGCCTGCCGTGGCCCCGATCGCTCGATGCCGTCCGTGCCAGCGCGAGCGTCTCCTCGGCCTTTTCAGGGTGATCGACATAGTTGATGGCGACGGTCGCACCTTCCTGCGCGAGCCGGATTGCGACGGCACGGCCAATGCCTTGGGAGGCGCCGGTCACCAGCGCGTACTGGCCGACAAGACGCGAGTGAAACGAGGTCGAGCGATCGGTTTGTGGCATGGGTTCTCTCCGGGATGCCCTGATCAGCGACGGAACCGGCCTTTTGTTCCATCCCTCAGCGCATCGCTGCGATTCATTCAGCGCGGCGCGCGAATGGCGATGTCAAAATTTGGTACAGGATGATGGCGCCAAAGGTTGCGGTGCCGATCCCGCCGATCGTGAAGGCGCCGAATTTGACTGTGAGGTCGCCGGCGCCTGCGGTCAGCGCGACTGCGACGGTGATCAGGTTTGCCGGACTTGAGAAGTCGACCTTGTTCTCGACCCAGATCCGGCCGGCCATCGCGGCGATCAATCCGAACAGCACGATCGAGAGTCCACCGATGACAGGGCCCGGGATCGACAGGACCAGCGCGCCGAACTTCGGCGAGAAGCCGAGCACGATCGACACCAGGGCGGCGAAGGCAAACAGCAAGGTCGAATAGACCTTCGTCGCCGCCATGACGCCGATGTTTTCAGCATAGGTGGTAACGCCGGTGCCGCCGCCGCAGGCCGCCACGATGGTCGCGAGGCTGTCGGCGAGCAAGGCGCGGCCGAGATAGTCATCGAGGCTCCGGCCCGTCATGGCGCCGACTGCCTTGATGTGACCGAGGTTCTCGGCGACGAGGATGATCGCGACCGGCGCGATCAGAACGATCGCATCGGTCTGGAAGGTCGGCGTGGTAAAACTCGGCAGGCCGATCCACGGCGCGGCCGAAACTTGCGTGAAGTCGATCGGCTTGCCGAAGCCAAAGCCGTTCGCGAACAGCAGGTACAAAAGATATCCGCCGATCGCGCCGAGAATGATCGGCAGGCGGCGCCACAGGCCAGGCGCGTCAACGGCAACCACGCCGATGATCAGAACGGTCGCGAGCCCGATTCCCGTGTCGAACGCATTGGCGCTCACGGCCTTCACCGCCACCGGCGCGAGATTAAGGCCGATCGCGGCGACCACGGCGCCGGTGACGGCCGGCGGCAACAGCTTCTCGATCCAGCCAACTCCCGACCACATCACGATCAGCGCGGTCGCGCCGTAGAGGACGCCGGCTCCGACGATGCCGCCAAGCGCAACCGACAGGTTCGGGTTCGGCCCGTGCCCAACGTAACCGGTCGCGGCGATCACGACCGCGATGAACGCGAAGCTCGAGCCGAGATAGCTCGGCACGCGCCCCGCGACGATGACGAAGAAGATCAGCGTGCCGATGCCGGAAAACAGCACCGCAACGTTGGGATCGAACCCCATCAGCAACGGCGCGATGATCGTCGAGCCCGACATTGCGACGCAATGCTGGAGACCGGAGACCACGGTCTGGCCAAGCGGCAGCCGCTCCTCGGGCATGATCACGCCGGAGGACTTCAGAGTCCAATGCGGGAAATAGCCTTGCGCTCGCTCGTCGGAGCCCGTTGCAATCGGCATGTTCCCCCCAGTTGCGGTGCAGCGACCGATCTTCGTGCGAACAGACAAAAATGTGATTGTCGCTTCTGCAGCGGCCATCACATGATGCAAATCAAACAAGATCAATACGTTCCGGGGCCTATTCTATGACACAGATCGCGATCCAGCCAGCCATCCACCGCCGGCACCAGCCCTGGTACAAGATTCTCTACATCCAGGTGCTAATCGCGATCGCGCTCGGGGTGCTCGTTGGCTATTTCTATCCCGATCTCGGCAAGGCCCTGAAGCCGCTCGGCGACGGTTTCATCGCGCTGATCAAGATGATGATCGCGCCGGTGATCTTCTGCACGGTGGTGCACGGCATCTCCTCGATGGGCGACCTCAAGCGCGTCGGCCGGGTCGGGCTGAAGTCGCTGATCTATTTCGAGACCGTCTCGACCGTGGCGCTCGCGGTCGGCCTGCTGGTCGGCGAGGTGCTCCAGCCCGGACATGGCTTCAATATCGATCCCGCCACGATCGACCCGAAATCGGTGGCGACCTACGTCACCAAGGCCAAGGAAGAAGGCATCGTCGCCCATCTGATGGCGATCATCCCCGACAGCTATCTGGGCGCCATCGCACGCGGCGATCTGTTGCAGGTGCTGCTGATCTCGATCCTGTCGGGCTTCGCCATCGCCTTTCTCGGCAAGGCCGGCGAGCCCATTGCGGAAGCGATCGACAAGGCCGCAAAGATGTTCTTCGGCATCATCCGCATCATCGTGCGCGTCGCCCCGATCGGGGCGTTCGGCGCGATGGCCTTCACCGTCGGCGCCTACGGCCTCGGTTCGCTGCTCAACCTGGCCGCCCTGATCGGTACGTTCTATCTCACCAGCATGCTGTTCGTGCTGGTCGTGCTGGGGGCGATCGCAAGGCTCGCCGGCTTCTCGATCCTGCGCTTCATCGCCTACATCAAGGACGAGCTCCTGATCGTGCTCGGCACCTCGTCGTCGGAGACGGTGCTGCCGCAGATGATCCAGAAGATGGAGCATCTCGGCGCCTCGCGTTCGGTGGTCGGCCTCGTCATTCCGACCGGTTACAGCTTCAACCTCGACGGCACCAACATCTACATGACGCTGGCGACGCTATTCCTGGCGCAGGCGACCAATACCCATCTGACCATCTGGCAGGAGCTCGGCATTCTCGGCATCGCCATGATCACCTCGAAGGGCGCCTCGGGCGTGACCGGAGCGGGCTTCATCACGCTCGCAGCGACGCTCTCGATCGTGCCCGACATCCCGATCCAGTCGATCGCGATCCTGGTCGGCATCGACAAGTTCATGAGCGAGTGCCGCGCGCTCACCAATCTGATCGGCAATGGCGTCGCCTGCGTCGTCATCAGCATCTCCGAAGGCGAGCTCGACCGTGATGCGCTGCACGAGACCATGGCCCATCCGCTGGAGATGGGTGAGGCGCTTGAACCGGGCGGCAGCGCCGCCTCCTAGGCCGGGCGCAGGTTTGGCGGAGTCCGGTTCCAACGCGGTAGCTTCCCGGAGTGGTAAATTGGCGCAACGCGAGTCACAACTGCTGCGTTGGGATCACGGATTGATAGTCATTTTTTTCACCCGACGCGCTGGGGGCAGGGCGTCGGGTTTTTGTTAATCAACGATGGGCAGCGGACTTAGCCGGCCAGTTCGACCCTGCGCGTGATCCCGATCGCCTGCAAGAACGCCTCGTCATGACTGACGACGAGCAGCGCGCCGTCATAGGCCCTCAAGCCCGCTTCGACGGCTTCGATTGCCTCAATGTCCAAATGATTGGTCGGCTCGTCGAGGATCAGCAAGGACGGCGGCATCGCTCCGCCCAGCACGCAGGCGAGGCCGGCGCGAAACATCTGCCCGCCGCTCAAATGTCCTACGATCTGCAAGGCGGCATCGGCGCGAAACATGAACCGGGCCAGCGCGACATGGCATTCATTTGCACCCGCCTTCGGATGGAAGCGCCTAAAATTGTCCAGGATGGAGATCGCGGGATCGAGCAGGCTGACCCTCTGATCGAACAGCGCAAGATCCAGCCTGACCCGCACGGTGCCGGAGAGCGGACGCAGTTCGCCGGCGACGAGTTTTAGCAGCGTCGTCTTGCCGGAGCCGTTGGGCCCGACGATTGCCACACGCTCCGGACCGACGATCTTGAGCGATAGCTCGCGCAAGACTTCCCGGTCCGGCCGATAGCCGGCGCTGACACAATCCAGCCAAACCACTTCCCTGCCCGCCGGGAGCCGGGTCGAGGGTAGTTTCACCGACAGCGGCTGAAGAATCTCGATGCGGCGCCGCGCCCTATCGACGGCCTCAAGCGCATCCGCACGCCGCCGCTCGGCGATCCGCGCGTTCTTGCCGCCGGTGTCTTCGCTACGGTCCTTGCGCGCGCCGGCCAGGATGCGCGGCATGTCGCCCTTGGTGCGTTTCTTCTTACCGCCGCTGTCCTTGCGCGCTTTCCTCTCCGCAGCCCGCTGCGCGTTCCCATCGATCGCGGACAGCCGCCTCTCGGCATGCGCGAGGTCGTGCCTGACAGCCGCGAGAGCGACGGCTTTCTGCCCGCGATAACTGCTCCAATTGCCGCCGTATCGCGTGGCTCCGAGCGACGTCAGCTCGACGATCGCATCCATCGTTTCGAGCAGGCTCCGATCGTGGCTGACGACAATCGCCCCACCGCGCCAGGAACCAAGGAAATCGATCACGGCCGCGCGCCCCTCCCGATCGAGATTGTTGGTGGGCTCGTCGAGCAGCAGGAAGTCCGGCTCCGCGAAGATCAGCGCGGCGAGACGAACCCGCGTGATCTGCCCGCCCGACAGGCTGGCGAGCTCGATCTCCGGAGCGACGTCGAAACCGACACGCGCAAGGGCGGATGCAAGCCGCGTTTCGAGGGTCCAATCGACATCCGAGACCTCCTCAGCCGAGGCATCCCCGCGCTCGGCACGACGAAGAAGATCGAACGCGGCTCGCGCCTCGAACAGATCGATTACCTTCGCGCCCGCAAAGGGCTGGACGTCCTGCCGCAGCAGACCGACCGTACCGTTGACGGCAATGCGCCCCGACTGGGCGATGTGCTCGCGCGAGATCGACGCGAGCAGCGTCGTCTTCCCGACGCCGTTGCGGCCGACGAGGCCGGTCCGCTCGGCGCGGAACGTCAGATCGATGTCGGAGAGAAGAGGACGGCCGTCAGGCGTGGACAGCGACAGGTTGGACAGGATGATTGAAGCAGGCATGGAATTCCCCGTGAGCAAGGCAGGTCGGCATTGCGGTCGGGGTAAAATCCATGGCTCTCGAATATCCTGTTTGAGGAGCTTCTAACTAGTCCCATCAAAGCGCGAGATCAAGGCGAGGCTCGCAGGGGCGACGGCGCGCGGAGCGCCGACGTCCGCCGCGGCTTGCGCGATCAGCCCTTGAGCGCGGTGACCACGACCTCGATCAGCGCGCTGCCGCCGAGATCGGCGACGCCGACGGTGGCACGGGTCGGCAGATTGTCGCCGAAGAACTCGGTCCAGACCGCGTCCATCTCCTTCTTCTTGGAAAGATCCGTGACAAAGATCGAGGTGCTCACAACGCGCGACTTGTCGGTGCCCGCTTCCTTCAGATAGCCCGCGATCTTGCCGAGGATGTTGCGGGTCTGCTCGCCCATCGACACCGAGGTGTCGTCGGCGATGGTGCCGCCAATGAAGACGAAGCCGTTGGCTTCGACGGCGCGGTGCATGATGGGCGTGCGGATGCTGCGGGTAATGCTCATGATGTCCTCTTGTTGCTAGAGCGTGGAGGGATGGAAACGGTCGATGCCGAGATCGCCGATGCGGGTCTGGGTGCCGCCATTGACAATCAGCTCCGCCATGACGGCGCCCGCGCCGGGGCCGAGTTGGAAACCGTGGAGCGAGAAGCCGAACTGGTGATAGAGGCCCTTGTGGCGGCTGCTCGGCCCGAACACGGGCAGATCGTCCTTGGTCTTGGCCTCGATGCCGGCCCAGGCCCGCATGATCGTCGCGTCGCGCATCACCGGGAACAGCTCGAACACGGTGCGGGCGCTAGTCGCGAGGCTCTTCCAGTCCAGCACCGTCTCGTTGCGATCCTGATAGGGCGTGGCCAAATGGCCGCCGCCGATCAGCACCGTGCCGTTCTTGAATTGCTTGAAGGACAGTTTGCGCCCGCGCAGGATCACGACGGGGTCGATGAAATGCGGCACGCGCGAAGTGATCATCAGCATCGGCGCCACGGTCTCGACCGGAACGGGCTCACCAAGCGCCGCTGCGATGGTCCCGGCCCAGGCGCCGGCGGCATTGACGAGCACCGGCGCGGCAAAGCTCTCGGCGCCGACATCGACGTGCCAGAGGCCATCGGTGTGCCGGATGTTCGTGGCGGCAATGCCCTCGCGCACGGTCGCACCGAGCTGCTCCGCCTTGCGACGGAACGCCGTCGTCGCCTGCGCGGGATTGGCGGCGCCGTCGCGGCGCGAGACCACACCGCCGGGACAGGTCTCGGCGACTGCGGGCACGAGGCGTCGCAGCTCGGCCGCATCGATCAGCTCCTCGTGGGTGAAGCCGAGCGCGTTGAGCTCGGCCACACGTGCGCGACACACCGCGAGCTCCTCCTCGTTCTCGGCGACGAGGACCTGGCCATAGCTCTCAAAGCTACAATCGTCGTCGAGGAGATCGGTGATCTTCTCCCAGATTCCCATCGAGCGGATCGAAAGCGGGATTTCGGGGATGTGCCGCGCAAGCTGGCGCACGCCGCCTGCGTTGACGCCGGAGGCGTGCCGGCCGGCATAGTCCTTCTCGATCAGCACGGGCTTCAGGCCGGCGAGACACAGATGCAGCGCAGTCGAGCACCCGTGGATGCCGCCGCCGACGACGATCGCATCCACGTTTTTCGTCATCCGCGCACCACCGCCTTGATGTCGTCTTCGCTCTTCGGAACCGCGGCAAGCTCGGCGAGCGTGATCGGCTTGACTGGCGCGCGCAGCCGGTAATAGCCGATCTCTTGCGGGCTCTTGCCCCGCGCCTGCGCCATCAGCTCGGTGACGGTGAGGCCGCAGAGCCGGCCCTGGCACGGTCCCATGCCGGTGCGGCGATAAGCCTTGAGCTGGTTCGGCCCGGTCGCGCCGATCGCGACGGCGTCGAGAATATCCTTTGCGGTGACCTCCTCGCAGCGACAGACGATGGTGTCGCCAGCGGGAATGCGAAACTGCGGCGCCGGACGGAACAGCGTGTCGAGGAAGACGCGGCCACGCTCGGCCTTGGCGAGATCGGCGCGGAGGCTCGCCATTGCTGGAAGCTTCGCAGCGGCCGCGGGCGCCAATGCTTCCACCGCCGCGCGCGCCGCGATGTGGCCGCGCACCACGGCTGCGTTCGCGCCGCCGATGCCGGCGCCGTCGCCGGCAATCGCAATGCCGGCGACCGACGAATTTCCGCTGGCATCGAGCACCGGAGACCAGCACAATTGCAGATCATCCCAGCGATGCTCGATTCCGGCCGACATCGCCAGATTGACGTTGGGCACGACGCCCTGGTGCAGCAGCAAGAGATCCGCAAGGACGGTCTCTCGCTTGCCGCCGGCGACATAGCTCACGCTCGCGAGCTGGCCGTCGCCAGATGCCGAAAGCCCGGTGACACCGGAGACGACCTGCACCTTCGCCTTCACCTCGCGCATCATTGACAGGCCCTTGGCGAAATAGGGCGAGGTCAGGAAGGCGAAGGCGTGGGGGAGAGCCGCAAAATAATTGCCGCGCTCGGTGGTGTCGAGAATACGATCGATGCGGCCGCCGAGACGCAAAATCTGCGCGGCGAGCAACCAGAGCAGCGGTCCCTGCCCCGCGATCACCGTGCGGCCGTCGGGCACCAGGGCCGACGATTTCAACATGGTCTGCGCGGCGCCCGCGGTCATCACTCCCGGCAGCGTCCAGCCGGAAATCGGGAAAGGCCGTTCCAGCGCGCCGGTCGCGAGGATCACGCGCCTGGCCTTGACGAAGGCGGACGCACCGCCGATCGAGACGGCGATGTCGAGATTGCGGTCGAGGCTCCAGACCGTGGCGCGGTGAATGACCTCCGCGCTGCCTGCGCGCAGCGCCTGCACGAGATCGGAACCGACCCAATAGTCCTCACCGAGCTGTTTGCGGTCGGTCACGGGCGTCGAGGCGATGGCACGAAACACCTGGCCGCCGGGGCCGATATTCTCGTCGAGCAGCAACGTCGACAGGCCGGCTTCGGCGGATGTCGCGGCGGCGGCGAGGCCGGCAGGCCCGGCGCCGACCACCACCACATCGTAGTCTTCGCGCTTGGGAGCCACAGTCATTTTCCGATCTCCCGCTTGCCCTTCTGGATCTCGACCTGCATGCCCTCGGCGACGGGCACAAGGCAGCCCTGGCGATTGCCGACGCCGTCGATGGTGACGAGGCAGTCGAAGCACACGCCCATCATGCAATAGGGCAGACGCGGCGCGCCGCTCACCGCGGTCCAACGGCGCGCATCGCAGTTCGAGGCCAGCAACGCCGCGGAGACGGTATCGCCCTGCCGCGCCGCGACGGCAACGCCGTCGACGAAGATCTGCACTGGCGGTCGCTTGTCCTGTTCGGATCGTTTGAACATCTTGGTTCCTTCAATGTCCCTAGTAGCCGCTGTTGTTCGCAGCGCCCGCGCCGCCAAACCGGCTGGCCGAGAACGCGCCGACCAGCTCCGGCTCGAGCGCGCCCTGCGCGACCATGCGCGCGATTTCGAAGGCGTGGTTGGAGGCGAGCGTCACGCCGGAATGGCAGCAGGCGACGAAGGCGCCGGAATGAGTCTCCGACTGGTCGTAGATCGGAAAGCCGTCCTGCGGCATGACGCGGATGCCGGCCCAGCTCCTGACCACGTTAAGCCGCGACAGATGCGGAAACATGCGCTGGGCACGATCGGTCATCACGGCGCTGATCGAATGCTTCAGCGTGCGATCGTCGAGCTCGTCTTCCTTGCTGTCGCCGATCATCACCGTGCCCTCATCGGTCTGGCGGATCGTGGTCAGCGGATGCGGCAGGAACGGCATGGTGCGCTCGGTCACCACGATCTGGCCACGGGTCGGGCCCATCGGGGCGGTGAGACCGACCATCGGCGCCAGCGTCTGGTTGGCATTGCCGGCGGCGAGCACGATCTTGGCGGCACGGAGTTCGCCCTGCGGCGTCGTCAGGCGGAATTCGTCGCCACTCTTGCTGATCGCCGAGACCGGACGCTCCGGAAAATAGTCGATGCCGAATGCCCTAAAGCCGGTGTGGAACGCACGAAAGGTCCGCAGCGAATTGACGTGACCGTCAAGCGGGCAATAGCTTCCGCCGGAAACTTCGGGGCCGATCAGCGGCAGTGACTTCTTCACTTCGGAGGCGGAGAGCATCTCCATCTTGTAGTCGGCGGCGCCCGTCTGGTTGTGCATGCGCTTGACCAGCTCAGCGCGCTGGCCGAATTCGTCCTCGCCGAGCGTGAGATGAAATCCGCCATTCTGCTGAAGAGAGACATCCAGGCCGGTCTGCTGCTTCAGCTCGGACGCGAGCCGGCTCCACGCCTGCGACGCCTGCACCGTCCAAACGGTATAGGCCGGCATGCCAAGCCCTTTGCTCTGTACCCAGACCAGCGCAAAATTCGCGCGCGAAGCACGCTTTGTGATGTCGCCTTCGTCGAGCACGGCCACCTTCTTGCCGAGCCTTCCCAGGCCCCACGCAATCGCGGAGCCGAGCAATCCGCCGCCGACGACGGCGACGTCGTAATCTGTTCGCATGGATTCTCCTATCGCCCTGTATCGCCCTTGCCGGCGAGCACGCGGTCGAGCCCGTAGAAGCGGTCGAGCAGAATGAGGGCGGTCATGGTGATCGCGATCACGCAGGCCGAGACCGACGTCACCAGCGGATCGATGTTGTCCTGGATGTACAGAAACATTCGCACCGGCAATGTTTCGGTGCCGGGTGCCGCGAGGAAGACGGTCATGGTGAGATCGTCGAAGGACTGGATGAAGGCGAGCGCCCAGCCGCTGATGACGCCGGGCAGGATCAACGGCAGCGTCACGCGGCGGAACAGCGTCCAGCCGCCGGCGCCGAGCGAGACCGCGGCCATCTCGACCGAGAGGTCCATGCCGGTCGCCGCCGCCAGCGTCAGCCGCAGCGCGAACGGAAACACGATGATGACATGCGCGATGATCAGCGCGGCGAAGCTGCCACCGAGGCCAGCCGAGGTGAAGAAGCGCAGGAACGCGATGCCGAGCACGACATGCGGGATCATCAGCGGCGACAGGAACAGCGCCGCCAGCGCGTCACGGCCGCGGAAACGATAACGCGCGATGGCGAGCGCCGCCGGCACCGCGAATAATAGCGCGACGAACGACGATAGTGCGCCAAGGCCAAGGCTGACCCAGAAAGCATGGACGAATTCGGGATAGTTGGCGATCGCTCTGAACCAGCGCAGCGAAAAGCCGTTGGTCGGCAGCGACAGGAAGCCTTCAGGCGTGAACGCAACGAGGCAGACGATGAGGATCGGTGCCACCATGACGATGACGAAGATGGTGTGGAAGATCAGCGCGAGCGGCCCGTTCCGGCTCATCGGAACACCTCCGCGTAACGACGCTCGATCAGCGCGTTGCTGCCGATGACGATCAAGACCAGCGCGGCGAGCAGCAGCGTGGCGACCGCCGCACCCAGCGGCCAGTTCAGCGTGTTGAGGAACTCGTCATAGGCGAGCGTCGCCGCGACCTTGAGTCGGCGGCCGCCGATGATGGCGGGCGTCGCAAACGCACTGGCCGAGAGCGAGAACACGATGATCGCCCCTGACAGTACGCCCGGCATGATCTGCGGCATGATGATGCGGCGGATGATGGTCACAGGGCCGGCGCCGAGCGACATCGCGGCATTCTCGATCTGCGGATCGAGCCGCTGCAGCGCCGCCCACACCGACAGCACCATGAACGGCATCATCACGTGCGCAAGCGCGACCACCATCCCGGTTTCGGTGAACATGAAGGGGATGGGCGCGCGGATCAGCCCGGCCGACATCAACATCTTGTTGACCAGCCCGTTGTTGCCGCCGAACAGCAACGCCCAGCCGAGCGTGCGCGCCACCACGGAGATCAACAGCGGCCCCAGGATGACCAGCAGGAAAACGCTCTTCCAGCGTCCGCCCATGCGATTGAGGATGTAGGCTTCGGGTGCACCGAGCAGCGCGGTGAGCAGCGTGGTCAGGATCGCGATGCGAAACGTCCGCCCGAACATCTCGGCGTAATAGGGATCGGTTGCGATCTCGTGCCAGTTCTTGAGGATGAAGACGGGCTCGATGCCCTTGTACTGGCCCCAATCGTGGAACGACAGCATCACGGTCATTGCGAGCGGAATCAGGAGCACGCCGACGAACAGCATCAAAGCCGGCGCGGTCAGGGCCCAGGGCGTGCGTGCGTTTCGTTCCTCGGCGGAAGCGCTCATGCGACGCCCCTCACGCCCATGTCCTCCGGCCGCCAGGTGAGGTGAACTGCCTCGCCTTCGGCCGGCTGCGACCGGCCGTCATTCTGGCGGATCACGGTCGCCGGGCCACATTCGCTCTCGCACTGGAACAGCCAGTGATTGCCCTGGAAGATGCGCGTGACGATCTTTGCACTGAGGCCTGCGTCGCCAAAGTCGATCCGCTCGGGGCGAATGCTGATGGTGACGGGACCATTGCGCCCGGCAGGCGCAGGCGCACTCCACGAGCCGGCGATCAATCGCGCAGGCGCACTCGCCCGATCTATCGTCGCGGCAAAGTCGTTGGTCTTGCCCAAAAACTGCGAGACGAAGGCCGAGGCCGGCTTCTCATAGGTCTCCTGCGGCGTGCCGATCTGCTCGATCTTGCCCTGGCTCATCACCACGATGCGGTCGGACAGCGACATCGCCTCGTTCTGGTCGTGGGTGACGAGGATCGTGGTGGTGCCGATGGTACGCTGGATCTGGCGCAGCTCGATCTGCATCTCCTCGCGCAGCTTGGCGTCGAGATTGGACAGCGGCTCGTCGAGCAGCAGCACGCTCGGCTTGATCACCAGCGCGCGCGCCAGCGCCACGCGCTGCTGCTGGCCGCCGGACATGCGGCGCGGATGGCGATCCTCGTAGCCGGCAAGCCCGACCATCGCGAGCGCGGCGCGAACGCGCTCGGTCCGTTCGCCGCGCGGCACATTGCGCATCTCGAGGCCGAAGGCGACATTCTCGGCCGCGGTCATGTGCGGAAACAGCGCGTAGCTCTGGAACACGATCCCGAGCCCGCGTTTGGCCGGATGGATCGCGGTCAGATCCTTGCCTTCCAGCCGGATCGCGCCGCGGCTGGGATCGAGGAAGCCCGCGATCATCTGCAGGGTCGTGGTCTTGCCGCAGCCGGAGGGGCCGAGAAAGGAGACGAACTCCCCCTTCCCGACGGCGAGACTGAAGTCGTCGACGACAGTCTGCGCTCCGAATTGCTTGGCGACCCCTTCGAGCTCGAGATAGGCCATCGCACTGTCTCCGGTATGACCGATCAGCGCTCGACCTCGCGATTCCAGCGCTTGGTCCATTCCTCGCGCTTCTCATTGATGACGGTCCAGTCCGGATTATAGAGCTTTGCCGCGCGCTCGCCGATCGGCGCCATCTTGCCGAGCTCGGGCGGGATCACCAGCGATTTCAGCACCGGGCCATAGCCGTAGTCCTTCAGCATCACGAGCTGGATCTTGGGTTCGAGCAGCATCTTGACGAAGCTGGACGCAAGCGGCGAGGCGTTCGGCTTGGTGATCGGACAGGCGGTGGTCAGCAGCGTCGCGGCGCCTTCCTTCGGATAGACGAAGTCGACGGGGAAGCCGGTATTGGCAAAGCTCTGCACGCGACCCGTGCCCCACACCGCGATCACGGCCTGGCCGGACTGGAACAGCTCCGTCATCTTGCCCGGCGACGGCTCATAGGCCAGCACGTTCGGATTGATCTGCTCCTTGAAGATCTTGAAGCCGGAATCGACATTGGACTCGCCGCCGCCATTCATCTTCGACAACATCACCAGCGCTTCGAGGCCATAGGTGTTGTTGATCGGCGGGATCACGAGCTGCTTGGCGTATTTCGTGTCCTTCAGATCGTTCCAGGAGATCGGTGGCGACCAACCTTTTTCGGCAAACACCTTGGTGTTGTACATCAGGCCGGTGGCGACGATGCCGATCGCGACCGCGCGATCGTCCTTGAAGCGCGCCGTGTCGTAGAGATCGGCCGGCAGTCCCTCGAGCTTGCCGCAGAAGCCGAGCTGGATCGCCTGGTACATCGGGCCGTCGTCGACGATGGCGACGTCGATCTGCTGATTACCCTTCTGCGCCTGAAGCTTGGCCAGCGTGTCGGTGGAATTGCCGGCGACGTACTCGACCTTGACGCCGTTCTCCTTCTCGAAGGCCGGGATCACCTCGTCGCGGATGGTCTTTTCGAACGAGCCGCCATAGCCGGCGACATAGAGCGTCTTTTGCTGGGCCGTGGCGACCGACGGGGCGGCGATGAGGGCCGCGATGCTGACCGCTGTCAGAAGGCGAAAAGTCTTCATGTGGTCCGATCTCCATACCGGGATGAGGTGACGTGCCGACGAGTCTCGTTGGCCGAAGTCTTCCGCATTTCCTTCCGCGCAGATCCCTCTCCGACCAGGGCTCCGGCCCCTGCGCGGCGGATTTTGGCGCGATTCGGAGGCTCGAACCCTCCAATCTGCCGAAAAAGCGGGCTGTCTCCAGTCCTGATGAAAAAGATCGCAAACCCGGGCTTCCGTCGTCCAATGAATAATGGCACCCTCTGCATGCCTAAATGTTATGAATGGAATTCGGGATGGCGCGGATCAATTCGCGACAGGTGGAAGCCTTCCGGGCGACGATGCTGACCGGCAGCGTGACGGAGGCGGCGGCGCTGATGAAAGTGACGCAGCCGGCGGTCAGCCGGTTGCTGCGCGACCTCCAGGCGCTGTTGAAGATGGAGCTGTTCGAGCGGCGCGGCACCGGCCTCGTGCCGACCGCCGCGGCGATGGCGCTCTACACGGAGGTGGAGCGCTCCTTCGTCGGCCTCGAACGCATCACCGCGGCAGCAGAAGAAATCCGTGGCCGGCGCACCGGCTCCTTGCGGATCGCAGCGCTGCCGGCGCTGTCGAACGGCTATTTGCCGCGGCTCACCGGGCACTTCCTGAAGGAGCGGCCCAACCTCAACCTCGCCTTCTTCGGCGTGATCTCGCCGATCGTGGTCGATTGGGTGCTGAACAACCAATGCGACGTCGGCTTTGCCGAAGTGCCGATCGCGCATTCCGGCTTGCCGAGCCAGAAGCTGCCAGCGCCGGCCCGCGTCGCGGTGCTGCCGACCGGTCACCGCCTCGCAGAAAAGGAAGTGCTGGAGCCCCGCGATTTCGAGGGCGAGACTTTCATCTCGTTGTCGGCGGGCTCGTCGAGCCGGCATCTCGTCGACCAGGTCTTCCATCGCCACGATGTCCGCCGCGTGCTCAGGGTCGAGACCACGCTGTCGGAGATCATGTGCGGCATGGTGTCGTCGGGGCTTGGCGTCGCCATCTGCGATCCCTTCACCGCGCAGGAATTTTCCACCCGCGGCGTCGTCGTGCGCCGCTTCCTGCCTCGCATCGACTTCGAATTCTCGGCGGTCTTTCCGGCGCAGCGCAGCCCCTCGCCGGTGGCGCTGGATCTGGTCGAGACTATGCGCAAGGCGCTCGCCGAATTCGAGGATTAGAACGCGTTTGGGTTGAAGCGATTTCGCCACGGGCTCGCTGCAACCTCTCCCGCTTGCGGGGGAGGTCGGCGCGAAGCGCCGGGTGGGGGCTCTCTCCTGATCGGGAGTGTCCCAGTATGGAGAGAGCCCTCTCCCCTGCCCTCTCCCGCAAGCGGGAGAGGGAGCGCACCTTCTTCGTGGCTCCCAGGAGAACGCTCAGCCGGTGAACGCGGCCTGAGCCTCCGGCAGGTCCCAGATCTTGCCGATCGCAGCGGTGCCGGCAGCTGTGATCGCCGCCTCGTCAGCGCCGAGATAACGGCCAGCATCGACCAGCATGCGACCGTCCACCATGACCTGATCGATATTGGCGCGATTGGCGAGCGCGATCAGCGCACGGCGCGGGTCAAACAGCGGTTGAAGATGCGGATGGGTGAGATCGACGATGGTGAGGTCGGCGGTCGCGCCGGGCTCGATGCGGCCGAGGTCAGGCCGCTTGATGACATCGGCGGCAATTGCCGTGTTCGCCTCGATCAATTCGGGTGAGTTCGCGACATCGGCCCGCGCTGAGGTGATCTTGGAGATCAACGACGCGGCATTGAGTTCGCCGAGCAGGTCCATGTTGTAGCCATCGGTTCCGACCACGGTGCGAACGCCGTGTTCCGCAAACCGGCTGAACGCGGCGGTAACGCCGGCGCGCGCGAACACGCGCGGGCAGTTGAGAACCGTCATGCCGCGCGCGGCCATCAGCTTGAGATCGTCGTCGGTGCTGAACATGCAGTGCGCCGCCATCAGATCGGGCGCCAGCAGGCCCAGCCAGTCGAGATATTGCGCCGGCGTGCGGCCGCCATAGCGTTTGCCGATCGTTTCAACCTCGGCGCGAGTCTGCGCCATATGGGTCGTGATGGGCACCCCAAGCTCGCGCGCCCGCGTGGCGCAGGCTTTCAAGAGATCGGGGCCGCAGGTGTCGGTGGCGTGTGGGCTCATCGCAAGGCCGATGCGACCGTCGCCGCGATTGTTCCAGCGTTGGTAGAGCGCATCCCAAGTCGCCATGTCGGCGGTGCCGTCATCACCGGAATAGTGCACGATGCCATCGGGGCCGGCCCTGGCGTCCGACGTCGAGAACAGATAGGGCGCGCCGTAGAAGCGAATTCCCATCTCCTCGGCGGCGTCGAACATCTCCGGGATCGAATTGCGGAACGGCTCCATCACCGTGGTGGCGCCGCCCTTCAGGAGTTGAAGAATACCGAGCCGCGCCACCGCCATACGCTCTTCCGCCGACAAGATATCGGCGCCGCGCTTGGTCAGCGGCAGCAGCACCGTGTAGACGATGCTCTGGTTGTTCTTGCGGCCATTGCCGTCCTCGGTGTGGCTGCGCGCCACCGCTTCCGAGAAGCAGTGATTGTGCAAGTTCAACAGGCCCGGCAGCACGAAGCGGCCGGGGCGGTCATGCACCTCGTCAGCCTGCGGCTTGTCGCGCGTGACCGCGGCGATGGTCTTGCCTTCGATCAGGACCCAGTGGTCGCGCAACACGTCCTGCGCGCCGTCCTTGCGTGACAGCACATAGCTGCCGAAAATTGCTGAGGTGCTCATGCGGGGCGTACGTTCCAGAACACGGCGGTGCCGTCGAGAATGCCGGTGATAGCTTTGCGATAGGCAGTCGGCTGCTTGTACAGGCCGATCGGAATATAGGGGATTTCCTGGAAAGCCACCGCCTGGATCTCGCGGCAGGTGCGCTGTTGCTCGGCGAGCTCCGAGGCCGCGAGCCATTGGCTGCGCAGGCCGGCCATCTTCTCGCTCGCATACCAGCCGGCGACCTTGCCCTCGCCGCGGATGTTGGTGTTGCCGGCCGGATTGAGCCAGTCGATGCCCTGCCAGTTGCCGACCGCGGCGCTCCAGCCGCCCTGCCCGATCGGGTCCTTCTTGAGCTGGCGCTGCAACACCACGGCGAAATCAAGTCCGGCATATTCCACGTTCATGCCGGCCTTGCGCAAGGAATCGACGGCGATCTCGCCGAGCGGCTTCTGCGCCAGTGAGTTGGTGGGGACGAGCACCACGATCTTCTCGCCATTATACCCCGCGGCCTTGAGGTCGGCCTTCACCTTGGCGTAGTCACGCGGGCCGCGGAACACGTCGAGGCCAACCTCGCTCGCCATCGGCGTATTCGGCGCGAAATAGCCGATCGGGGAGACCTGAAAGTTCGGGTCGGTACCGGCCACCGCGGTCATGAAGGCGGATTGATCGATCGCCCCCAGGAGCGCGCGGCGAACGGCAGGGTTGTCGAACGGCGGCTGAAGATGGTTGAGGCGCAGCATGCAGGCATAGCCGCGGGGATCGAGGATGCGCGTCTCGATATCACCGGCGGCCTTGATGATCGGCAACAGATCGTGCGGCGTGGTCTCCTGCCAATCCTGCTCGCCGGTCTGAAGCGCGGCGACGCCGGTGCCGGCATCGGGCGTGGTGGTCCAGACCACCCGATCGTAATGCACGATCTTCGGGCCCGCGGTCCAATCCGGCTTGCCATCCGTGCGCGGCTGATAGCGCTCGAACCTGGCATAGGCGTTGCGCGCACCCTGCACGCGCTCGTCGGCGAGATAGCGGAACGGGCCGCTGCCGATCACTTCGGTCAGCGGCTTGAACGGGTCCTGACTCGCGAGCCGCTCCGGCATCATGAAGCACGCGTTGATCGCGGCCTTGCCGAGCGCCTGCGGCAGCAGCGGGAATGGACGCTTGAGGCGGAAGCGGATGGTGCGGTCGTCAGCGGCCGACAACTCGTCGGTCGCCTCCATCAGCTCACCGCCAAAGCCGTCGCGCGCGGCCCAGCGGCGGATACTCGCGACGCAGTCGCGGGCGAGCACGCGCTCACCGTCGTGCCAGAACAGGCCGTCGCGCAACGTCAGATCCCACTGGAGCTGGTCACCGGAGATGGCGTGGCCCGACAGCATCTGCGGCGAGACTTGCAGGGAGGAGCTCATGCCATAGAGCGTGTCGTAGACCATGAAGCCGTGGTTTCGCGACACTTGTGCCGTGGAATAGATGGGATCGACGAAAGCGAGGTCGATCACCGGAATGAAGCGCAGCGTGGTCTGGGATTCGGCGCGGGCGATGCCGGGGAATGACAGCGCCGGTACAGCGGCTGCGGCCCTAAGGAGCGAGCGGCGAGAGATAGGCATTACGGATGGCTCCTGTGTGACGCGATGTCCAGCCGCAGCGTCGGTGCGCCCCCTCCCCCGCTTGCGGGGGAGGGCTGGGGAGAGGGTGCCTCCGCAGGCGAGGACCCCCAAGAGCAGAGAGCCCTCACCCGCGCCTTCGGCGCGACCTCTCCCGCAAGCGGGAGAGGTTGCAGCCAGTGCGCGGCCAGAACGGTGTCAGAAAAGCCAGACCTCATCACTCGCGTCTCATCCGTTGAGCAAGACGGCACCGATCGCGGCCGCGACCGCCTGTTGCGTCGGCTCGACCACGGGAACGCCGATGGCCTCCGCAATCGCTGCGCGATGCGAGGCCATGCCGGCGCAGCCCATCACCACGACATCGGCGCGGCATTGGGTGACCAGCGCGCGGCCGGCTTCGATCAACCGTCCCCGGATGTCCGCGCCTGCCGTCTCCGCCGCGCTCGCGCCGACCGACCAGCTTCCGGCATAACGGCTATCGACGCCCATCACCCGCACCATCCGCTGCTGGCGGCGAATGCTCGATGGCGACAGCGCGATGATTCCGAAACGTTCGCCCAGCATCAGCGCGCGAAAGATGCCGCACTCGGCGATGCCCATCACCGGGCGACCGCCGGCGGCTTCACGCACCGCATGCAGGCCGGGATCGCTGAAGCAGGCGAGCACGAACGCATCCGCATTGTCGCGCGACACGCGGTTGACCAGCGGCATCACGACGCTGTCGGCATCGCGCTGCGAGCTGATGCCCGGTGGCCCCTCGGCAAGGCCAACCACCTCGATGTCGGGCCCACCGGCGATGCGCAGCGGCGCGACCGCGTCGTCGATCGCCGCCGTCACCGACGCGGAGGAGTTGGGGTTGATGACCAAGGATGCGGGTCATGGCGTGGCTCAGCTTTTTCCGGCCTCGTGGCGCAGGAAGTTGGCCGCGATCTTCTCACCGGTCGTGATCCAGACATCCGGGCACGACTTTGCGTAAGTCAGGAACTCGCGCAGCAGGCGCAGCCGCATCGGACGGCCGCTGCATTGCGGATGCAGCACCGTCGTCACCATCGCGCCCCAGTCTCTGGTTTCGTCGAGCTCGTCCTTCCAGATCGAGAGCACATGTTCCTTGGGGAAGATCGAGCGCGGGCTGAAGCGCGCGGAGAGCCCGTGCATCCAGTCGTCATAGCTCGCCGTGACCGGCAGCTCGATCGTGCCGGGCTTGCCGTCGGCAAGGCGATGGCGATAGGGCCGAACGTCATCACGGAAGGAGGACGTGTAGACGATGCCATGACGCACCAGCGCGACGCGCAGCTCCTCGGTGAACTCGCCGTAAGGCGCGCGATAGCCGGTCGGCCTGACACCGAGCCGGCGCTTCAGCGCCTCGAAGCCGCGTTCCAGCTCCTCCTCGATCCAGGGATCGCCGGGATCAGGCAGCAAGTGATGATAGCCGTGATGGCCGATCTCGTGACCGGCCTTGAGGATGGATTCCGCCATTGCCGGATGCGCGTCGACCGACCAGCCCGTGACGAAGAACGTCGCCTTGAGATCGAGCTGGTCGAGCAGCTCCAGCAGTTTTGGCGTGCCGACCCGCGCCTCGTAGCCGCCATAGCTCATGGTGATGAGCCGCTGGGCGTGAACGGCGTCCTTGCTGGTCCACGCGCTCTCGGCGTCGACGTCGAAGGAGAGGAACATCGCCGATTTGTACGGCTTCGGCCACGGGTATTCCGGCGCGGGATCCGCGGTGTTGGCCGGAACGAGCGGGATGCTCTTGAGTGCCTTACTGTCCAGCATTGATGGTTGCCTTCTCTAATCCGTTGTCGTTCAGTTTCCACTTGGCAAGCAGGGTACGATAGATGCCGTCAGCGATCAGCGCATCGAGCGCCTCGACCACCGCCTGCTGCAACGCCTTTTCCTTGACCGGCAGCGCGATGCCCGTGAACTGCGTCGCGAAGGGCTCGCCGACCGGCGCATAGGTGCCCGGCTCGAGGTCCATCAGATAGGGCAGCGTTTCGTTGCCCTGCACGGCAGCGTCGATACGGCCCTGCCTGAGCTGGTTACGCGCATCGGCCGAGCCGTCGGTGCCGACGAACTGGATCGAATTGCTGCCGCAATTCTTCTGGCTCCACTTGTCGATCTCAGCCGGAAACATGGTCCGGCGGCTGGCGCCGACCTTCTTGCCGCATAGCGCCGCCATGTCCTTGAACTCGGACGCGCGGGACTGCTGCACGAAGAACTTTGGACCGCTGCGCAAATAATCGACGAAGGATGCTATCTCGTGCCGGCTGGCATAGTCCGTAAAGCCGGACAGAATGGCATCCACCCGGCCCGTCGAAATCGACGGCATGAACTCGGCAAAGCTGGTCTCGGTCCATTCGATCTTGACGCCAAGCTTGCGCCCGAGCGCCTCGCCGAGGTCGATATCGAAGCCCGACAGCGCGTTGGTGGCGGGATCGCGGAACTCCATCGGCGGATAGTTCGGCACCACCGCCACCTTGATGCTGCCGCGCTTGGCGATCTCCGCCGGCAGCTCGATGGCCATCGCCGAGACACTCATGGCACCGAACAGCGCCACAGCTACCAAAAGTCTCTTCATCAACACGTCCCCATTTCAGATCACTGCCGAAAGAAATGCCCTGGTGCGCTCCTCGCGCGGCGCGCCCAAGACATCGGATGCGCGCCCCTGCTCGATGATCGCGCCCTGGTCCATGTAGACGACGCGGTCGGCGACCTCGCGTGCGAAGCCGAGTTCGTGCGTCACGACCATCATGGTCATGCCGCTTCGCGCCAGCTCCTTCATGACCGCCAAGACCTCGCCGACGAGCTCGGGATCGAGCGCGCTGGTCGGCTCGTCGAACAGCATCAGCATCGGCTTCATGGCAAGCGCGCGGGCAATCGCGACGCGCTGCTGCTGGCCGCCGGAGAGCTGGGCGGGATACGAGTCCGCTTTGGCCGACAATCCGACGCGCCGCAGCAGCTCGATCGCCTCCGCACGCACCTCGTCGGATTTTCGGCTCTGGACCTGGAGCGGACCTTCGGTGATGTTTTCGAGCGCGGTCTTGTGTGGAAACAGGTTGAAGCGCTGGAACACCATGCCGGTCTTCAGCCGCTGCCGCCCGATCTCGCGTTCGCTGAGCCGATGCAGCCGGCCGCCCTGCTCCCGCACGCCCAAGAGCTCGCCGTCGAGCCAGATGCCGCCACTGTCGATCGCGGCGAGCTGGTTGATGCAGCGGAGCAGCGTGGTCTTGCCCGAGCCGGAGGCGCCGATCAGACACATCACCTCGCCGGGCCGGATGTCGAGCGAGACATTTTTGAGAGCCTGAAACTCGCCAAAACTCTTGCTGACGGAGCGGATCGCGACGAGGGGTTTTGTCATCGCGCGAGCCGCAACGTGCCGCGCGCAAAACGGCGCTCGAGCAGCATCTGGAGCGGCGTCAGGACCGAGACGACGAGCAGGTACCAGAGCCCGGCCACGATCAGGAGTTCGATCACGCGCGAATTGGCGTAGTAGATGTTTTCGGCGTTGTGCAGCAACTCCGGATACTGGATGACGCTGGCGAGCGAGGTCGCCTTCACCATGCCGATGAACTCATTGCCGAGCGGCGGGATCACCACTCGCATCGCCTGCGGCAGCACGATCCGGCGCAGCGCACGCAAGCGTCCCATGCCGATCGCCTGCGCCGCCTCATATTGCCCGATATCGACCGACAGCATGCCGGCGCGCATCACTTCGGAGGTATAGGCACCCTGGTTGATGCCAAGCCCGAGCAGCGCGGCAAGGAACGGCGTCATGACGTCGACGGCGCGCGCGCTCCACAGGCCGGGAATGCCGATGGTCGGAAACACCAGCGCGAGATTGAACCACAGCAGCAGTTGCAGGATCAGCGGCGTACCGCGGAATAACCAGGTGTAGCCGGCGGCGACGGTCTTCAGCACCGGATTGGGCGACAGCCGCATGATCGCGACGACCACGCCGAGGAAGATGCCGAGCGCCATTGCCAGAACCGCCATCACCATGGTGTTGACGATGCCTTCCAGAATGACCTTGACGGTCAGGAAGCGGCTGACATACGACCATTCGATCTGGCCGCCCGCGAAGGCGCGAACGATCAATGCGAGCACAGCAACGATCAGCGCTGCGCTGAGCCAGCGAAACCAATGCGGCTTGCGCGCGATCCGCATCCCCGACAGATCGGGAAAACCCTCCGCGAGTGCCGGTGCCGGCATCATTGCGCCGCCGCGTTCAGCATGGGCTGGGCGACCGCGTTGGCGCCGAGACCCCATTTGTCGAGGACAGCCTTGTAGGAGCCGTCGGCTATCATCGCGGTGAGCTTCTCGGTCACCACCTCACGCAGGGCCGAATCGTCCTTGCGGAACATGATGCCCTGATATCCTTTGGCAAAAGGCTCGCCGATCACGCGGTATCTGCCGGGTTCCTGCGTCTGCGCATAAGGTAGCGTCTCGCTGCCCTGTACCGCGGCGTCGATGCGGCCCTGCTTGAGCTGGTTGCGGACGTCGATCGAGTTCTCGCCCGGGACGTACTGGATCGCCGGCTTGCCGGCCGGCTCGCAATTCTGCTTGCTCCACTTCTCGATCTCGACCGGGAAGCTGGTGCTGCGGGTGGTCCCGACCTTCTTGCCGCAGAGATCGGTCGCAGCTTTGGCTTCGTTCTCCGCCATCACGAAGAACTGTGGGCCGGTCCCGAGATAATCGACGAAATCTGCGGTCTCGCGCCGCGAGGCGCGATCGGAGATGCCGGAGATGATGAAATCGGCGCGCTTGGTCTGAAGCGACGGGATCAATTCGGCGAACGGCGTCTCGCTCCAGACGATCTTCACGCCGAGGCGCTTGGCGAACTCGTTCGCCAGATCGACGTCGAGCCCGACGAGCTCATTGGTCGCGGGATCGCGATATTCCATCGGCGCGTAAGTGGAGTTGACCGTGAGCTTCAACGCGCCCGCCTGCTTGATCTCGGCCGGAAGCTCCGCCGCCTGCGCGGACGTCGCGGCCGCCAGCGCTGCGATGCCGAGGAAATACGAGAGGCGCGTCATATCGGCTCCTTTGCCAACGTTGTTGGAACATCCTGTCAGTCCGCGTCGAGAACCGCGGGTTCGATGACGCCGGCGCGTTCGGTGATTACCCTGTATTGTTCCGGCCGCCGGTGCGCGGCGAAGTTGAACATCTTGTCCTTGCCCTGGCGGCAGAGGTCGAGATCGATGTCGGCGACGATCACCTCGTCAGTCAGCGTTGCGGCCTGCGCCACGATGCGGCCATTGGGATCGACGATGCAGGAGCCGCCGATCAGCCCGGAGCCGTCCTCCTCGCCCGCCTTCGCCACCGAGATCGCCCAGGTTGCGTTCATGTAGGCGTTGGCCTGCGTTACCAGCGTAGAGTGGAAGGTCCGCAAGGAGGCATCTTCCGTGCTGCCGCCATTGGGATCATAGGCCGCCGAATTGTAGCCGATGCAGACGAGCTCGACGCCCTGCAGGCCAAGCACGCGCCAGGATTCCGGCCAGCGGCGATCGTTGCAGATCATCATGCCCATGATGGCGTGGGCCCAGGCCGAGCCGGAGCGGAAGGCCGGAAAGCCGAGATCGCCATATTCGAAATAGCGTTTCTCGAGCTGCTGGTAGCGCGCACCTTGTCGCGGCTCGACCGAGCCCGGCAGATGCACCTTGCGATAGCGGCCGAGCAGCTCGCCATCGCGGTCAACCAGGATGGCGCAATTGTAGCGCCGTCCATCCGGCGTCAGCTCGGCATAGCCGACATAGAAGCCGACGCGCAGCGCACGCGCACGGTCGAACAAGGCGGCGACGTTCGGGTTCGGCATGCCGCGTTCGAAATAATGGTCGAGCGCCTCGCCTTCGAGCAGCCAGCGCGGAAAGAAGGTCGTGAAGGCAAGCTCGGGAAACACCACGAGGCTGGCGCCGCGGCCGGCCGCCTCCTCCAGCAGCGCGAGCATCCGCGACAGCGTATGCTCGCGTGTATCGGCTTTTTGCGTCGGCCCCATCTGTGCGGCGGCGGCGCGAAGGACACGAACCAAGATTGCCTCCAATCTGTGCGCAGTGCCGCCTCAATGGGCGGATGAACCCTTTGATGCGACGTGCAAATCCGCTGCCATTACGCGGAAGCGGGGCTGCAAAATCAATTCGTCCTGCTATGATGTTTTGGCCCAGAGTATAATCGGCAGTGATATGAACCTGCGCCAGCTCGAGATTCTCCGCGCCGTCATCCGCCACCGCACCACGGTTGCGGCCGCCGACGAACTGGCGCTGTCGCAGCCCGCCGTCAGCAACGCGCTGAAGACGATGGAGGCGCAGGCGGGTTTTGCGCTGTTCGAACGCGTCAACAACCGGCTGTTTCCGACCACGGAAGCGATGGCGCTCTACAAGGAGAGCGAGGCGATCTTCGCGCTGCACGCAAAGCTCGAGAACCGCGTGCGCGATCTGCGCGAGAACCGCTCCGGGCATCTCGCGCTGGTCGCGACGCCGCCGCTCGCCTACAGCATCATCCCTTCGGCACTGTCAGCCTTCCTGCGCCGCCGCCCGGAGACGCGGGTGTTCTTCGACGTGCGGCGCTATGAGGGCATCATCGAAGGCGTGCTCAACCGCGTCGCCGAGCTCGGTTTCGCGCTCGGGCTGACACATCATCCGGGCATAGCCCATGAGGTGGTGCACACCGGCGAGATGGTGTGCGTGCTGCCGCCGCAGCACCCGCTCTCCGACCGGCCCGTGATCTCGGCCGCGGACCTGTCCGGCCTGCCCTTCATCGGGCTCGAGCGCGGCACGCGGCTTGGTGAGGCCGTGCGCGACAGTTTCGCACGCGCCGGCGCGCCGTTCCAGCCGACCGTCGAGGTGCGCTACTGCAACACGGCCTGCGTGCTCGCCGCCGCCGGCGTCGGCGCCGCCGTGGTCGATCCCTTCTCGCCGCGGCAGAACGGCGGGACCGGCCTCGTCGTGCGGCCGTTCGCGCCGACGACGCACGCGGTGGCCTATATGCTATGGTCGGAAGCCGAGCCGCTGTCGCGCCTGGCCAAGGCGTTTCTCAACGAGGTCCGGAAAGAGAGTGTGCTGCTGGAGCGCACAGCGCCACACCAGCAACATGGGTCAGAAAGCGACCAGGCTTGAGCTTTACCAGAGGGCGCATGGCACGCATCACTATCATCGAGACCGGGCAGGTCCCACAGAAATATCGCGAGCGCCACGGTTCGTTCCCCGACATGTTCAAGCGCATGGTCCGCGCTGAGGATCCGACAGCCACGATCGACATCGTTAGCATCCCGAGCGGCGATGCGCTGCCCGATCCGCGCAATTTGGAGGCGGTGCTGATCACCGGCGCCGCCGCCGGCGTCTATGACGGGCTCGACTGGATCGCGCCGCTGGAAGATTTCGTGCGCACGGCCTACGCCAGCAGGACACCGATGGTCGGCATCTGCTTCGGTCATCAGCTGATCGCGCAGGCGCTCGGCGGCACCGTACGCAAGTCGGAGAAGGGCTGGGGCATCGGCCGGCACGTCTATCAGGTGCTGCCGGACAACGGCGTCGTCGACGGCGAAGCGGTCGCCATCGCCTGCTCGCATCAGGACCAGGTGATCGAGCCGCCCAACGATGCGCTGACGATCCTCTCCTCCGAATTCACCCCGCACGCCGGCCTGCTCTACGCCAACGGCGCGACGCTCACCGTGCAGCCGCATCCGGAGTTCGACGTGGAGTTTGCGCAAGTGTGCTGCGAGCTGCGCGACGGCAAGGCGCCGGACGCCGTCGTTGCCACGGCGAAGGAGTCGCTGGCGGAGCCGATGGACCACGCCAAGCTTGGTGGGGCGATTACGAGATTTCTGGCGCGCAGGCCCATCTCCTCATCCTGAGGAGCGCGCCATTTGCGCGCGTCTCGAAGGATCGAGGCCCCGCTACAGCAACGGGGGCCCGCATGGTTCGAGACGCCGCTTCGCGGCTCCTCACCATGAGGCTTGAAATCTCAGAACGGATCGGTTCCCAACCCCGCCACATCCGCCGGCCTCGGCCCCGGTGCCGGCCAGTGAAACCGCCGGTCCTTCTCCGTAATCACCACGTCGTTGATCGACGCTTCGCGCCGCCGCATCAGGCCGTGCTCGTCGAACTCCCACTGCTCGTTGCCGTAGGAGCGATACCACTGGCCGCTCGCATCGTGCCATTCGTACTGGAAGCGCACGGCGATGCGGTTTTCGTCGAACGCCCAGAGGTCCTTGATCAGGCGGTAGTCGTGCTCCTTCTCCCATTTGCGGGTGAGGAATGCGACGATGGCTTCACGCCCCTGAAACATTTCGGAGCGATTGCGCCAGCGGCTGTCCTCGGTATAGGCGAGCGAGACGCGCACCGGGTCGCGCGAATTCCAGGCATCCTCGGCCATGCGGGCCTTTTGCGCTGCGGTCTCACGGGTAAAGGGCGGAAGCGGCGGGCGCGACATGAGGACCTCATCGGTTGGCGGGAGTGCAATCTATCGCCGCGCGCGGGGGAGTCGAGGGGCCGCCCGCTATCGCCCGATCACGAAATCAGATCAGCCTTCATCAAGGCGCGGATCGATTTCGGGATCGGCTGGGCGCGGCCGCCGCTGATGAAGGCGACGCGTACCTCGGCTTTGACCAGCACGTTTTCCCCGCGCCGCACCTCCTGCGCCAGCATGATCGAGGCGCCCTTTACCGCGACCGGCCAAGTCACGACATCGAGCACGTCGTCCATCCGGGCAGGCTTGAGGAAATCCAGATGCATCGAGCGCACCACGAAGGCGAAGCTTGTGTCTTCCGCCTCGGCCTGCTCGAACAATGCCTGCTGCTCGGCGCCCATCAGCCGCAGATGATTGGTCCGTCCGCGCTCCATGAAGCGCAAATAGTTGGCGTGATAGACGATGCCGGAAAACACTGGTTTGACGATGTCGCAACAGAAGCCTAGTGGGTTGCTTTCATTGGGTCGCTGGACCGCTAAGGCATGAATGAAGAGCAGATTTATCTAGCCCTTCCGTAGCACACCGTGACTAAGAGATCGTCTGCGCGCCTGACTGTTGCCCTCCGAAGGCAAAGGTCACACATTCGGATCGTGTCGGGTGCGCCAGCAAAATCAACAGCTTATCGAAATTTCGTTACTTCACCGCTTAGCCGGGTAAGCACCGGGTAAGCAGGGCATTAGCTTTGATAGTCCCCAGGCCGCTCGAGCTTCTTGCGACAGGGCGGCACCCACATGAGACGAGGAGCTTCCGCCGCCTGCTTCTCCCAGACAATCCATGCATATCCGGTAGCGGTAGATGCCTTCGCGTCGAGTCTGCCCTTCACCATCGGAACGCGCTCGGTGAATTGGGCAAACTTCGCAGGTGGCGTTTGCTCAAAAATTTCGCGATAGCGACCGACGCTTTCGAGAAACACCGTCCGAGCGAGGATCGCAACACCCTGGCGAGCCACGATCAGCGCGCGCTTGATGAAGTCTTCGGCTAACCTGAAGGGGGGATTGGTAATTACCCAATCCACCGAACCTGCCTGCATCGGAGCACTTAGGAAGTCGGCGACGGAGCCATACCCGTAAGAGTGAATGTCCGAGGCTTTCACCTTCCCGAAGTACTCTTTAAGAGGCCGAGCCATATGGCCGGCGCCGCAAGCCGGCTCCAAGCAACTCAACTTTCGGAATGGACCGGCGTCGCCAATCACATGCTCCATGAGAGCGCGAGTTGCCCAGGGCGGCGTCGGGAAGTTGTCAAGGCTATCTGCTGCTTCGATCCGCTGAGCCATCACGGCGTGCGACGTATTCTGCATTTTGCCCCTCAGATCCGCTCAAGCAGCTCATGAAGCTTCTGGCGGAAGTAAACATTTGCAGTCTCAACCAGATCGTACACAGCGAAGCCGAAGTGATCGTTAAGCTCGGCTCCAATCAGCGAGTACGGACGAGGCAGCGACCGAATCCCATAATAGAAGATAACACGGGCTTCCGCTTTGACGGGATTTAACTTGAAGGTCTCCCCATAGCTCTTGAGAAGCATTTGCGTAACGGTGAGGTCGCGGCGGATCGATCGGATCTTCCCAGCATCGAACGCGCCATTTCCCCGCTTGATCTCGTAGGCACGAAGGGTGTTGTCTGCGTCGTCGAATGCTATCATGTCGACCTGCAGCGTGCGGACCGCCTCGCCGTAAGGAAGGGTTGTGGACGAGTACGCTTCGTCAGTCTGTGCCCAACAATCTGATCGGCAGCACGGGAGACTTTGAAGGCATCCTCCCTCCAAACCCGATGCCGGTTGCTCTCCCGAAGGCTCTCTCTGATTGCTACCTCAAGAATCGCACCGTGACGCTTGTACGCTGAACTAATTATACTGGTCTGCCGGGAGAATTTCTCGCCCGAGATTGGATCGACCAAAAAGCGCTGAGAAGCCAGTCGAGAAATCGTTAGATCGACTACTGGCACAACCCTATCAAGGTAAGCCATCGATTTGTGTGTCGCTCGCTAGAACTGGTGCGACCCTACAACGCAAAAGTGTTTGCGTACCCGCTTTCCTGAGAAATGGTTAATCTTGTCAGGCCCAGAGGTTGGCCTTGTCCCAATCCTGAGGAAATCCCGCCGACTTGATACTGACGATAGAAGAGTTGGGGAAGGTCGCGGCCAAAGCTTTGAAGCGTTTCAGCCAGCTTGAGTTTGGATTAATGGTTTTGAGGAAGTGAGCGCACATGCAGGCAATAGCGTATACGCGCGTGAGCGCGTGAATATTTGTAGCGATGTGCCCTAGATCAGGGCATTCGGCGGGCGTTGGCCACTTTGGTTGGACGGGTGTGGGCTTATTCCAGAACCTACTGTGATGAGCGCAGATATTTCGTGCGACATTCAAGGCGTGAAGCCAGCTCTCCATGATTTGGAAGGACGGGACACCGAAAAATTGGGCGACCGCGAGCTGACCGTTCTTTCGCATCCCGGAATACAGAAAGGACATCGCCCCGAAATCCCAGAGTTCTGCGGCAATCCAGATCGGCGGATGTTCCCCCGCATATTTGGATTTGAAATGCTTTGCGAACTCCTCTTTTGAGCGAGCGAAGGCCTCGTCATGTCGGCGAAGCCATTTCTGGTGACGGCTTTCGGCAGAACCTGGTGCGGAGGCGCGCTGGAAGTTCGGATGCAGTGCCTGCGCGTCTCGATGCGCTTGCGCACCTAACTTGCCCAGTTCCAGAGTGATTTGGACACGAAGCGCGATTTCGATGCGCTCAATCACATCCATCAGGAGCAGGCGAAGCTTCTTGTCGAAGACGTATAATTCAACGATTTCGGAAAATTTGGTGTTGGGACGAAACTTATCGCCTACAACGAGGCTGGCGCCTGACCCTTGCGATTCCCTGTACGGGTACCAATAGCCACTGAGGCGGTAATAGCCGATACGATTTAGGTAAACCTCAGCCAGGGCGTCATCCGAAATGATCATTCCCCGGCCCTTTATTAGGGCCAGTTGATCCGGGACAGACAAGTATGGCTTGCTATAGGCCATTCACAGAGGCCTATAAAAAGAAGACCCACCCGTACACTTTCGTGCAGAGGGGCGGGCCATGTTGCCGTACATATGATTCATCGAACCGAATCCGTCAAGGGGGCATATTTCAACTTAGAATAGGAACTTTTACATTGGTTGTTAACACCTATCACTCTGATTTATCGTGAAACTTCCCCGTACGCACACTTGGCGGCTGATTGGCGACGGCCGGACGGCATCGCTTAGACCTCCAATTTTCCACAGCCAATCTGGCCGCCCAGGGTTCGGTCTTGACGAACAACTAGCGGTGCCATCCGCTTAGCGAGCCAGCCCTAGCGGCTTGCGAATAACCCTCGTCGGAGGAAGCCTCCGGCATGCCAGCCGCCAGAATCATCACCCCGCCCCTCTCCGGCCGCGACCGTCAGCACTATGCGCACGAGCTCCATAAGGCCGAAGTCGCTATGAGCACGAGATACAGGAAGCAGCAGAGGCCCACGCGGCGGCTGATGTAGATATTTTCCAAGGATTTGGTCGCCATTGGCTGCCCGGCGCCGTGGGCGACTGTCACATCGCAGATCAGGGCTGGCCAAAAAGAACCGGTCGATTCCTCCGCTTGCGTTCGCGCGCTGGTTGCGATTGGATAACAAGGACCAAAGAGATCAAAGGTTGCAACGAAAAACCTTCCAGCCAGTCCCTCTGTGACGATCCTTGGCTTAATTTGACATCAGTGCGCCTAAATGCAGTCAGACGGGATTTCAGAGTCGCATCGGCAGACTGCGTTCTCAGCAGTTGTAGCCCAGCCGTCGGCTGAGTCTAAAGCAAGAGACGACGGCGTTCAAAGCAAGATCGCTATCGACGCGCTTATTATGAAGGGTGGAGGGGTTAAGGGTCTTGCATTTGCTGGTGCAATGCGAGAGCTAGAACGTTTCTTCGAATTTCAGTGCTTTGTAGGGACCTCCGCAGGCGCCATCGCCGCCACATTGTTTGCGTCCGGAGCTAGTGGTGCGGCCCTCGAGGCTACGCTGCGTGACCAGCGCTTCACAGACTTCCTCGATGGAAATATCTGGCTTCTTCCTTTCACCTTCTGGACAACACGAGGATTGCATCCCGGACACACATTCGTGGATTGGCTCCGGGGGGAGTTACACAGCCGAATAGATCGGCTAGCCGACATTGAAATGCAGCACCTACCTAAGCGGGCGGTCGTTTATGCATCGACACGGCGCGCCGGTGAAGTGACGTTCGACAAAATCGGTGAGCACAAAGATACCGCGGTCCACACGGCCGTTCGTTGCAGCATGTCGATACCATACCTCTTCCAACCGCAAATGTTCAATAATCGGCGGGTTTATGACGGTGGTCTGCTAAATAATTATCCCATCCAGATCTTTCTGCAGCAAGAGGCCCAGCGAGATCCGACGGCTGCCCGTCTTAACTTCATTGGCCTTTATCTCGGATCAGTAAAACCAGACTCCCTAAAACCGTCATCAGTGTGGGACGACCTACTGCACATAAATATTGATAGGAACGACGCGAAGCTCATCGATCAGTATCGCGATCGAACGATCATGATCGACACCGATCCCATCGGCACAGTCGACTTCGACCTCACAGATCAACAGAAGGAATTTTTAGTCCTTCAGGGACGTACAGCAGCCCTGCGATTTATCGACAAGCGTAAGCTCTTGAGCGCCTCTGAAGTTCAGCAGATTGAGGTGCTCGAAGCTCAGGCGGCGCAGTTGCGTGACGCAATCGAGGCCGAAAAACACGGGCGACGTGGTCTTGGCCGACGTATGGCCGCCGTTGCTGCTCTAATCGGCGTGCTGCTGGTACTCGGTTTCAAGTTCGTGCCTCCGCTTCCGACACCTCGTGCTTGTCAGATCGCTACCTCGATAGACATGTTGACACCGAACGAATCAGCTACGCCGCTTTTCCTGGATGTATCTGCCGGCGACGGAATGGTCCGCTATCCGATCGGAAATGGGAACACTGTCGAACTGAGGATTCAACCGCAAGATATTCAGAGGTATTCTATAACTTTGAAATGGTCAGACGACTCGTCATCTTACTTTGAACCTTTCGCGAGCTGCGGGTCTGTAAACGGTAGGAAATCAAAAGATGGGCGATCATCGCTGCGTCTCGCGCCTCGTCGTTAGCTCGGCGATTTATTGGACGTGCACGATAGGGTGCGCCTTTGCCGACTCGTTCGTCGGTGGTCATATATTTGATGCGATCACAAAGCGGCCGGTGGCCGGCGCTGATGTGTATGTTGAATACTCTTCCCGTCGGATCGGCGCCGCCAAAAGCGACGGGGATGGCGTTTACCGAGTACCGTTCGTGATGCCATCAACGATACCTGCTACAGCATTCGCAACCATCACTGCCAGCGGCGCCGGCCACGCGGCCAGCACGGAAAACCTACAAATTATGGATGGGAGCTCGGGTGCGGTCAAAGATCTGGAACTCTATCCGATCGGTCTACTTGAATGCAGATCTCAAGCGGAACACTCGGTAATCATCGGCAATTTTCTACCGCCCAGTCCGGCAGGAACGTTGTCCGACCTATCTCGCCGCATCGCGAAATCGTTGGAGTTCTCGCTGAAGACGCGTTTGCAAGCCGTGCATCTGATTTTGGACAAGCAGCCGTCGTTTGAGCCGTGCGAAAGTGCAAAACCCGCAACCAGCAAGTTGGGAGCGGGATATGCGAAAGCGCTGAAGGCGGACGCCTTCGTGGACGGAGATGTTTCCCACGACAAGCGTCTGCTTGGCTACGCTGTCAGCTTTTACGTCAGCGATGCGTACGATTTCTTCCCCGATCCTCAGCTTGCCTCTAACCGGAATCTCGAACTCGATACGCCTAGCGCGGTATCAGTTTCAGATGAAACGCATCTTGCCGTGCTGGCATCAATTGCTGCAGGATTAGCTAAAAGAAAAGATTGCGCTACCGCGCTCCAAGTCATCTCGGTTGGGGAGCGCTTGATAGAGGAGCCAATCACTTCATCGAATGCACTGCGTGCAGATTATTTTGCCCAACTACGTAAGGGGTGCGAGGAGCAGCTTCCGAACGTTGGCCTGAGGAAGACTACCAAATGAGCTTTGATAGAGCCGCGGCAGTACTATTAGCGATTCTCTTATTCGCGCTGACATTGCCTGACTCCGCGCAAGCCGGAGGCGAAATTTCCTTCGAAAAAGAATACAGACGGATCATCGACATCGAGAATCAGGTCATGGCTCAACCTGCTTATCGAGAATCAAAAGAACTATTGGATGAAATTGAGCGGTCGCGTGAAACTGTTGTTTCGATAGAAGAGCGATATGCAGATGCCGCGGCCTCTGATGGACCCGAGCCAATCTATCTGCGGGAGGCTGCCCGGATTCGAGCGCGTATCAAACAGTTGGAACGTCGCCTTGCCGAAGCGAAAAAGGCCGTTGCGGATTTTCGAGAAGCCGCAGAGGGTTCAGCTGGAGGAAGGATATTTCCCAACGCCACCCATCGGACGGCAGTATTTACTTACGAGGATCGGCAAGGAAGCGGTCTAGGAGATGCCATCGCGTTCCTTATCTCCAAAAAATTACTCTTCACCGCGCCGGTGCATTCGGTAGCAGTTGTGAACTTTAGGAATGAGCAATTGGCTACTCCGGCTGCTACGGTCGGAGTGGAAAAGGGGGTAACATACTTCGACAAAGTCGATTTAGTGACAAAAAATCAGAATTTTGGCCTCGCAATTTGGGGAAGAATCGCTCGACGTGGCGATGGGTTTAGCATCGACTCTTTCCTTCAAGTGCCGGCGAGCGCCAGCCGGGAAAAGTTTAGCAGCAGCGTTCGTATCCCGACGGCCATGGGCGGCGGAGCATTGTATGCTCGTCTCCGATCAGATCGCGTTCTGATCGGAACAACGTATATGGATGCCAAGTTAGCGCAGAGCCTTAACGAAATTGCGCGCCAGGTCGGTAACTTGCGACGTCAACCGAAAGTCGGTGCACCGGTAGTAGCCAAATTAGAGGGCCTTTATCGTATCACTCAGTATCAGGGCACTTGGGTTGAAATCTTGCTAGCCAACGGTCGTCGAGGCTGGACAAGCATCGATCAGTTTTGCACCGAAGAGTGTCGTTTTTTATTGAAAACGGCGGATTTCACCAACGATATTCTGGCACTCACTGGTGGCGCGCGTCCACGGCGCCTTTTGGAGGGGCTCACACGAGACGCGGACGAAATGCTGCAACAACTTGCAGTGCTTCGAACGCTTCAGGACAGCCCTGACGGAGCTGCGAATATCGCTAAGACTTGGATCGAGGGTAGCAGAACTCCGTCGCCTACGTTTGAAAGCTTGTTGGCTTTGGCAAAGCTCGAGATCGCGCTAAAGCGGGAGCTCGCGCGAGGAAAGAACTTCGAGGACATTCGCCTTCAGGAGCCGGAGGTGCAACCGGTAGTCGATTCTCTCGTGGAAGCTTCTATTGCAAATCCTGGCGACGAAGATGTGCTTTTGAACTTAGCTCATCTTTTCGAGTTCCTGAGCGATCCCACGCGAGCCGCGTTGGCGCGTCAACTTGCGTCACAAGTGACGCGTGCTACTCCATAAAGCTTTGCCCTAAATAACACGGTTCTGAGTGTCTTAAATGCACGATGCCTTCGGCGATGAAAGCTCCGGTGTCGAGCACGCGGCTTACGCCGTGGGCTTGAGCTGCACGAAAGCGGTACCTACCTGACGTGGCAAAATCCGAGCGTCAGACCGTGTCACCCGATTAGACTTCAGGAACGGCTCGTTCCCGTTCTTAAGGCGGGATCGATGAAAGCTGAGAAGCCCGCGCGATTTTGGTCCGCAACTTGGCCGCGTGCTCTGACGATGCGAGGAGCCGCCACTAGGTTTCGGACGCTTCTTTCCCGAGACACCGTTGTTCTGCACCCGAGGATTGTAGTAGCCTGTACCAAGCCCACGACCGGGGGATTGGGCATGCTCAAGGTTGTGGTTGGTGCGATTGTCGCTGCAGTTAGCATGCTGGCGACAAATCCAGCGGTCGCCGAACGCCGCGTCGCCTTGGTAATCGGAAACTCCGCCTATCAGCATGTTTCCAGGTTAGACAACCCCAGCAATGATGCGCGATTGGTTGCCGAAACGCTTCGATCTGTGGGCTTTTCACTAGTGGGCGGAGCAGCACTCCTCTGGACAAGGCCAGCTTCGATAGCGCCATACAGAACTTCGGTAATCAGATTGGCGGAGCCGATGTCGCCTTGTTCTATTTCGCTGGACATGGGGTGCAGGTCCGCGGCTCAAACCATTTGGTATGCCCGGCAATTGGCACCGTTGACCTCCGAAAGCGTTTTGCCGCACCACCATTTGTTCAGACGCGCTATCCGCTCGTCGAACTTCGATTTGTTCGCCTGAGTTTCGCGGCGGTCATCGTCATAAACAGAAAGCACGTCCGCAACGTCGATGTCCTCAATATCCTTGAGGCGCCGTGCCGGGGTGTACTTCTCGCCGATGTAAGCGGCTAGGCTCGCGCCCCTGTGTCTTTCTTAGCGAAAAGCGGCGCCGCGTTGTCTACCACTTCTTTCGGGAGCATTTTTAGCTGCTCTGGTTCGAACGGCAGATGAGTGAGATAGTTCGCGACCAGAGCCCCCACGGCTTCCGCCTGTGCTGCATCTCGTTGGCGCTTGAGCGGTTCTCTGTCCGCACGACGGGACAACCAAAGCTTATGGGCGCCCCAAACCCGGGGATCAGGCGCGACGATACGCACGGGTTCACCCTTTTCGTCGATCGCAATCGCCTCGAAAGCCGGAGAATTCTGCAGCCAATCGAGTCCTTCGATTTGAACGGCAGTCAGGTCTTCTGGGTCCGAGCCGATCTTGTCTGGAGCTTTCTTCCAGGGAGGGCTCTGCATAGGCTTGATTAGATCGACGAGATAACCGTCTCGGTTTACAGCGCGGAAAGTCTGCTTGGCACGTTCAAAGCTGGTGTCGACACGTTGGAGTATCTTGAGGAGCGAAGAGTCAGAGACGTCGTCGTCCGCCACGAACGTAAGCCCGCCGCACGCGTCGAACAGAAGATCGATGTCCTCCGTCGTGGCGAGACCCGGATCAATTCTGACGCCGGAAGAGGCTTCATAACCGTAGATCGCGTTCGTTCCGAGAATCCGAATGCCTGAACCCAGCATCCCGAAGCCATCGAGAGCGCGCATGATCCGGGCTCCGATGAGCGGTACACGCCCCAAGCCGAGCACACGATTAACCGCAGCTTGCCGAGCCATCGTGTCGCGCAAGTTCTTCAGTCGGTCCTCTGCCGCAGTGCGCTTGGCCTCAAAATCGGCCTTCATCTTTTCCGTTTCGGGAGAGCGCGCGCCAAGCGAGCTTTGCTTCCGGAGGCCCGCTTTGTCGTAGTAGCTCCGGACTAGGTATTCATGGCCCTTGGACTCTACCCAAGTCAGGGAACCGCGATGAGCGTCGTACGCCTCCTTCGCGTCTCGCAAGGCCTGGAATCGCTGCTGGCTATTGACCACTTCGCGGCGCTGATCGTTGTTAAGCTCTTGAAAATCCATGGTTTCAACACTTCGGTAAGTTTAAGGTCCATACTGTTGAAACCGTATTTATCATTCAAAATCAAAGGTTTCAACAGTTCCGACCCATTGAAAGCCAAACTGTTGAAACCGGGAACTTTTCTCTATCCTCGCGTCCCCTGGTCTTGCTGGTACCCGCCTCCATCGAACCACCGATCCAGCGCCCGTCTATCGGTCTCCTCTTCCGCGCGCGCAACATCGCGATCCAATTGATAAATGAGATCTGCCAACTGTCGATCGTCCAGGGAAGGCACCAGGTCGATCGCTTCGTTTTCGATCACCCGCAGGGGGACGCCTTCTTCGTAATGCTTGAAAGCTTCTCTCAAATGCTTCGGCAGCCATCGTTCGTATTTGGCAAGCTCGACCCGGAGAGCACTGTCGTACCGGCCCCGGGCACAACGGCTACGGAGGAGTTCCTGATACTGCTCCGCCCGCTTAGTTCGCGCTCTGGACAGACGCGCTTGCTTGGAGATGGCTCACCGAATTCACGCGCCGCCTCGATCAGCTTTTCGGGATTGCAGTTGTTGTTGGGCTTCCCGTCCACGCGACCGCCTCGGCCGGCTTCGAAGGTGATGACGGCTCGCACACCGGCCGGATTCAAAGACGAGAATGCCAAAGCGCCCCAGCCGCCGCCGGACTGACCGACGACGATCGTTCCGGACGCACTCGCAAGCTTTTGGCCGACGACGTAATCGATCACCCACTGATTGAGCCTGGCGATTGCGATACCGGCCGTTCGAAAGCTTGCGTCGGTGCATTTACCGACGGTGCCGAAATAGGTGCTGAATACGCCTTGGTCCGGCAGATCGATAGCCGAACTGCCGAAGCCCGGCCGGATCGGCACGACAACCAGATGTCCGCGCCTGGCGAACCAGAAGGCGGCGTCGCGGAATTCAACCATCGGATAAAAGCTGCGCTCCTTCGGGTCCAACGTCTCTCCGTCCAGGGCCGCATGAACTCCACGCCGCCGGCGGACACGATGAAAGTCTTGAAGCCTTTGCTCCGGAGAAGCGCGAGCAGTTCCAGCATCGGCTGGTAGGTCAGTTCGGTGTAGGGACGGTTGAAGCGCGGATGGCGCGCCATCGCGAGCCAGTCGACGACGGACTTCGAGAACTCGTCGGTGGTCATGCCGCTGTGGGCGACGCCGACGATCTGCATCAGGCCCGTTTCGCCCGCGCCGGCCAGCGCCTTCATGTCTCCGTCGAGCACCGCCTTGAACGGCTGCGTCGTCTTCCATTCCCGATGCTCGGGGCCATCGCCTTGACGCGGTCGAGGGCGAAGAAGCCCTGGAAATAGAACGGCTGCTCGGTCCACAGCGTGCCGTCGTTGTCGAACACCGCCACGCGCTCGGGCGCCGGCACGAAGTCCGGCCCGCCCTCCGCGGTGACGCGCGCGACCTGGCGGTCGGTCCACGACGGCAGCGGATCGGTCTGAGCCCGCGCAACGCCCGCAACGAAGCAGAGCATTCCCCCGAACATAACGCTTGAGACGCTCTTCCAACTCATTGTGTCACCTTCGCTGCCCCCGATCAGCAGGTGGCCCAATACGCTCCACCTGCATGACTTGATTGATTCACGACTGGTCGCGTCGGACGTCAGTTTTTGGTGGCTCCCTGCTGCAGCGCCTGCAACGCCTTCTCGACGCTCAGGGACCCGGAGACCTGGCTGGGTGGGGTAATTCTTGAAGGTTGCGAGGAACTGACCCATGACGGTCGTGGCGGGCATCATTACCCAGAGTTTCTTGCCCCACCATTCGCCGTAGGACGTCGATTCGGTCTGATAGCGCTCCCACGGGTCGACGCGAAGGTTGGTCACGATCGGGACGTTGGTGGAATCCTCCTTGCCGGAAAACAGGTTTCCGACGATGGTCTTGAAGGTGATCTTCCACTCGTCGTAGCGCACGGCCATCAGATCAGCGTTGTCGCTGAAATAGAAGAACTCCCGGCGCGGACTCTCAGTCACCTTGCCTTCGAAGAACGGCATGAAGTTGTAGCCGTCGAGATGGTTTTTGAAGGTCTTCTCGCCCGCCTTGTAGCCGGTGAGCAGCTTCTGCTTCTGCTTCAGATCCGGATCGCCGCCGGCAGCCGCGACGAGGGTCGGCATCCAGTCCTCGGCCGACATGACGTTGTTGATGATGGTGCCGGGCTTGATGACGCCGGGCCACTTGGCCAGCATCGGCACCCGAAAGCCTCCTTCGTACACGGTGCCTTTTTCGCCGCGGAACGGATGATTGCCGCCATCGGGCCAGCTGAAGATTTCCGCGCCATTGTCGCTGGTGAACATCACGATCGTATTGTCGGCAATGCCGAGTTGGTCCAGCTTGGTGAGCAGTTCGCCCACGACCCAGTCCAGTTCGGCCATCGCATCGGCAAACAGGCCGAAGCCCGTCTTGCCGTCCCACTGCTTGGACAGGTGCGTGAAGGAGTGGCACCGTGTGGAGTTGTGCCAGAGGAAGAACGGCTTGTTGGCCTTCACCGAGCGGTCCATGAAGTCGCACGAACGTCTCACCAGATCCGGCTCGATGTCCTCCATGCTCACCTTGGCGGCGGGATCCATGCCCGGATGCGGCGGCAGCGGGCCCGCGTCCGTGATCTTCGTAAGCGCGAATTTCCCTGCACCTTTTGCTTTTGAGTGCTCTGATGCATGAGGTGTCCACCAAAATAGGTGGACACCTTGTGATGGCAGACGAAG